>JAWWPF010000146.1:0-14054 GCA_033850795.1 Nocardioidaceae bacterium
CCTACCCAGGTGGCTGGGCTGGCTGCCCGAGCTCCACGTCGAAGGTGTCAGCCCGCAGGCTCCGCCTGCGCCGCAGCGTCCCGGCGTCCACCTGCCGGCGCAGCGGCACAGCACCGAGGCCGTGGACGAGGACGAGGACACGGTGAGACCGTGAGGCACCGCCGGAGAGCCAGGCCGTGATGGCTGGGCCTCAACCGGCCCGGCGGAAGGTGGCCTCGACGGTCTCGAGCGAGGCGGGGTCCGCGAGCACCAGGACCTCGTCGCCGGCGCGCAGCAGCGCATCCCCGCGGACCGGCACCAGTCGGTTGTCGCGGACCACGAGGCTGATCCAGGCGTCCTCCGGCAGGGCGTGCAGCTCGTTGATGCGCCGGCCGTCCGCCGGCGCTCCTGCCGCGATGGTGAGCCGATGCACCCCCTGCGGCTCGTCCCGGAGCCGGACACCGACCGCCCACGGCTCCGGCGCGACGGTCTCCATCGGCAGGCGCAGCAGGTTCGCCACCGTCGGGACGAGGCTGCCCTGGACGAGAACCGAGAAGACGACCACGACGACCACCATGGCGTAGAGGCGTTCGGCGTCGTGACCGTCCGCGGCGAGGATGAAGGTCCCCAGCAGGATGGGCACGGCGCCCTTCAGCCCGGCGAAGATCACGAAGGTGCGCTCGTTGGCGCGCAGCCGGGCGGGCAGCAGGCACACGCCCGCGACCACCGGGCGGATCACGAAGGCCAGGACCGCACCGGTCACGACGCCAGGCAGCCAGACGTCGACGTGGGTCAGCCGGGGCAGGTCGACGGTCAGCCCGAGCATCGTGAACGCCACGATCTCCCCCAGGCTGGCCAGCGCAGCGTGGAACCGCTCGATCTCGAGCTTGTACGGCGCCCGCGCGTCCCCGAGCAGGATCCCGGCGATGAACACCGCGAGGAACCCCGACCCGTGCGCCAGGGTGGCGAGACCGAAGACGATCAGGGCGCAGGCGGCCGTCCGCAGCGGGTAGAGCCCCTCTCCGGGCAGCGGGACGGACCGCATGAACCACAAGGTGGCCCGACCGCCCAGCACCCCGACCGCCGCTCCGACGACCATCTGCAGGACGAACTGGCCGGCGATGCTGCCGAAGGCTCCGGCGCTGAGCCCTCCCGCGGTGATGAGGCTGGCCATCAGGGCGATCCCGACCGGGTCGTTGGCGCCGGACTCCCCTTCGAGGATGGTGCCGCTGCGCCCGGTCACCTCCCGATGAGCGAGAACCGAGAAGACGATGGCGGGGTCCGTGGGGGAGACGGCGGTGGCGACGAGCAGGGCGGGGAACCAGGCGATCACGAAGACGAGGTGGACGAACGTGGCGACGGCCGCGACGGTGAGGAAGGTGCCGAGGACCCCGAGGACGGTGATCGGTGCAGCCGCGACCCGGAACTTCGACCATCCCATCTGCAGGCCACCGTTGAAGAGGATGCAGATCAGGGCGACCGTCACCAGCCGCTCGACCAGGCGCTCCGACGGGCTCCGCAGGGCGGGCACCACCTCGACGGCGACGGCCGCCCCGACGAGGACGAGCAGCGGTGCCGGCACCCGGATCCGCTCGGTGAGACGGGCCGACAGCACCGCCAGCAGGCCGACGACCGCGCCGACGAGGACGACGGCCGCGAAGGGCTGGGTGTCAGACATGGTGGTGCGGGAAGGCTACTGCACCGCGACGACCGCCCAGCCTGCCGCGCAGGACAGCAGGCCCACCGACAGGCTGAGGACCACGTTCACCCAGGCCGCGCGCCACGCGCCGTCCTCGAGGAGCCGCAGGGTCTCGTAGCCGAACGTGGAGAAGGTGGTCAGCGACCCGCAGAAGCCGGTGCCGACGAGGGTGAGCAGCCAGCCGGGAGCGCCGTGCAGGCTCACCGCCGCAGCGACGACGCCCAGCAGGAACGAGCCGACCATGTTCACCCACCAGGTACCCCACGGCACCGGGCTGTCCACCCGCGAGCGGACCAGCAGGTCCGTCAGGTAGCGCAGCGGCGCGCCCACGGCTCCGCCGACCAGGACCAGCGCGACCGTCATCGCGCTGGTCCCTCCCGGCGCCCGCGGCCCGCGGCGGCCAGCAGCCCACGGCCGGTAGCGAGGCCGGCCCACACCGCGACCAGGCCCCCGGCGAGGGTCCCGAGGAGATAGCCGAGTGCGGTCGGCAGGTGGCCGGCGGCCAGCAGCCCGCGGGTGTCGAGCATGTACGCCGAGAAGGTGGTGTAGCCGCCGAGGACCCCCACGCCGACGAACGGCCTGAGGTACCGTCCCGGCGCGCCCCTGCTCAGCACCACCGCCATCAGGAGGCCGAGGAGCAGGGCGCCGCTGAGGTTCTCCACCGACGTCGCCCACGGCACCTGGCCGTCGGCGTGCGGGAGAGCACGGGAGACACCCCACCGCCCCAGGCTGCCGAGAGCCCCGCCGACCGAGACGACGGCCAGGACGTCCCACTCGCTGCGCACCGGCCCATCCTCCGTCATGTCGTCATATCACCGCCCCACAGGTCTTCCACAGGTTCCGTTACTGTGCCAGGGTTCGAGGATGAGAACTCCGCGGATGCTGCTGGGAATGGTCGGGTCGGCGACGCTGGGCCTGGTCGCGGTGGCGGCCGGGCAGGCCGGGGTGGCCGACGCTCGGACCAAGGCGCCGACCCTTCCAGGTGGATACCGGCACCTGGTGGTCATCTACGAGGAGAACCACTCCTTCGACAACCTCTACGGACGATGGGGTCGGGTCAACGGCCAGAAGGTGATCGGGCTCTCCCGGGCTCCGCGGGCGGCGAAGCGCCAGGTGGCCCAGGACGGCTCCCGCTACGGCTGCCTGCTGCAGGTCGACGTGAACCTGAAGGCGCCGAAGCCCTTGTCCTCGAGCTGCCACGACCCCGCGCACGGGGTCCTGGACAGCCACTTCCGGAACGGCCCCTTCAAGATCGACCGCTACATCCGCCCGAAGGACCGAACCTGTCCCGCACCGGGGGTCTCCGCACCCGACGGCGTGCTGAAGAACTTGCCGGGGGCCAAGCCCGGTGGATGCACCCGCGACCTGGTGCACCGGTTCTACCAGGAGCAGTTCCAGCTGCACGGCGGCAAGCAGGACCGCTACGTCACCGGGTCGGACGCGGTCGGCCTGACCATGGGGACCTACGCGACCAAGCAGCTCCCCATCTACCGCTACCTGCACTCCAAGCACGCCCCGCACTACGTGGTCGCGGACCGGTTCTTCCAGGCCGCCTTCGGAGGGTCGTTCCTCAACCACCAGTTCCTGATCGCCGCCCGCGCCCCGCTCGACACCAGCGCGGGGGCGTCCACGGCGGTGAACAGCGTCGTGGACGACAACGGCATGCCGACCAGCTACCTGCTGTACCACGCCACTCGGCCCGTCGTCGACGGGCAGTTGACCCGCGCCTGCGCCGACCCCGCCATCTCCGACCCCGTCGCGGCGTGCGGCGACTTCGCGGTCAACACGGTGCAGCCCTCGAGCCCACCCTTCGGCACCGGACCGCGGATCCCGCTCATCGACGACAGGACCTACCCCAACATCGGCGACCGGCTCAGTGCGGACGGGATCTCCTGGAGCTGGTACGCAGGTGGCTGGAAGGACGCGGCGGCGGGCCACCCCGGGAAGCTTTTCCAGTTCCACCACCAGCCGTTCAACTACTTCGCCGCCTACGCGCCCGGTCAGCCGGGCCGCCGGCACCTCAAGGACGAGTCCGCGTTCGTGTCCGCTCTGGCCCGCGGGCGGCTCCCGAAGGTCAGCTTCGTCAAGCCGTACGGCGCCGAGAACGAGCACCCGGGCTACTCCAGTGAGCCGAACGGCAGCGACCACCTGGTCAGCCTGCTGAAGAAGATCCGCCGGAGCCCGCAGGCCAGGAGCACGCTGGTCGTCGTCACCTACGACGAGTTCGGCGGGCAGTGGGACCACGTGCCACCTCCCGGAGCCGGCTCCAAGACCCCTGGCGTGCATGACGCGTGGGGCCCGGGGACCCGCATCCCGGCGCTGGTTCTGTCCGCGTCCCTGCGCAGGTCCGGGGTCGACCACACGGTCTACGACACCACCTCGATCCTCGCGACGATCGAGCGGAGCTTCGAGCTCGCGCCGCTCACGACCCGGGACGCCTCGGTCCACGACCTGAGGCATGCGGTCGCCGTCGGCGGTCGCTGACCGGTCCCTGACCTGGCGCCGTCAGTCGTCGGAGAGGACGCGCATCACGGCCCGGGCGGCCTGCGCCTCGGTGATCCCGGCGCGGGCGGCCGCGTCGAGGAGTCGCTCCGCGGCGACGTCCACGTGGATCCCGTGAGCCTGCGCGAGCATCCCGATCGCCTTGTCGACCGCCTGCTGGTCGAGGACCCGGCCGGGGGTGGCGACCGCCTCCGTGCGGGTGGCGAAGGACAGGTCGGCGTTGGCGACCACCCCCGGTGCCCAGGCGCCGCAGACCTCCGTCAGCTCCTGCACGTGGCCCTCGAAGGCGTCGGGGGTCGACGCGTACAGGTTGACGCCGGCGACCACCCGGCCGTTGCGGCTGATCGGCAGCGACAGCGAGGACGCGACGCCCTGAGCGGCCTGGGCGCGCGCGAACATCAGCCACCGGCCCTCGTCGAGCAGGTCCTCGGCGGTCGTCTCGAGGGTCCCGCTCCCGTTCGCCACGTCGACACAGGGGCCGTCGTCGACGTACTGCACGACGTCGAGCTCCCGCGCCAGCTCGCTGTCCGCGAGCAGCGTGAACGTGAAGTTGTCCGCGTGCACCCCGAAGCTCAGGCCGACGATCTCCGGGACGATCTCCTTGACCCGGCGCCCGATCCTCAGCAGCTCGTCGGACAGCTCGGTCTCGCCGTACTCCGCCAGGACCTCGAGGGCGATCTGGCTCTCCGGTATCGGCTCCATCCTCGGCCTCCTGCCAGGGGTGAGGCGCTGTCGTACCCCTGGACCCCTGCTGGCAAACTCCGAACGACCACACCCGGGCAACAGGAGGATCCCCATGGCGAGGACCGAGCGGACCTACAGCACGGTGCCGGGACGCCCGCTGCGCAAGCCGGAGCTGACCCGGATCGACGCCTGGTGGCGGGCCGCCAACTACCTCTCGGTGGGCCAGATCTACTTGATGGGCAACCCCCTGTTGCGCGAGCCGATCCGTCCCGAGCACGTCAAGCCGCGGCTGCTGGGCCACTGGGGCACCACCCCGGGGCTCAACTTCATCTACGCGCACCTGAACCGGGTGATCACGGCGCGTGACCTCGAGATGATGTACGTCATCGGCCCCGGCCACGGCGGGCCCGGGCTGGTCGCGTCGGCGTGGCTCGAGGGGACCTACAGCGAGGTCTACCCCAACGTCAGCTACGACGAGGAGGGGATGCGGCGGCTCTTCAGGCAGTTCTCCTTCCCCGGCGGCATCCCGAGTCACGTGGCGCCGGAGACACCGGGCTCCATCCACGAGGGAGGTGAGCTCGGGTACTCGCTGCTGCACGCCTACGGCGCGGCGTTCGACAACCCGGACCTCGTGGTGGCGGCCGTGGTCGGCGACGGGGAGGCGGAGACCGGCCCACTCGCCATGAGCTGGCACTCCAACAAGTTCCTGGACCCCGAGCGGGACGGCGCCGTGCTGCCGATCCTCCACCTGAACGGCTACAAGATCGCCAACCCGACCATCATGGCGCGGATCCCCGAGGAGGAGCTCCTCTCGTTGCTCCGCGGCTACGGTCACACGCCGTACGTCGTCTCGGGCTCGGACCCGCAGGAGATGCACCAGGCCTTCGCGGCCACCCTCGACCACTGCCTCGACGAGATCCGCGACATCCAGGAGGAGGCCCGCAGGTCGCGCAAGCGGACCGCGGCGCGCCGGTCCTGGCCGATGATCGTGCTGCGCTCACCCAAAGGGTGGACCGGGCCGGCGGAGGTGGACGGCAAGAAGGTGGAGGGCTACTGGCGCTCGCACCAGGTCCCGTTCGCCGACGCCCGCGGCGACGACGGGCACCGCGAGGTCCTCGAGAGGTGGATGCGCAGCTACCGGCCCGACGAGCTCTTCGGTCCGGACGGCTCCCCGGTGCCGGAGATCGTCGCGCTGCACCCGCGGGGGGAGCGCCGGATGAGCGCCAACCCGCACGCCAACGGTGGTCTGCTGCTCCGCGACCTCCGCCTGCCCGACTTCCGGGACTACGCCGTGAAGGTCCCCGCCCCGGGGACAGGCGCCGTCGAGGCCACCCGCGTCCTGGGCACCTTCCTGCGTGACGTGATGGCCGCCAACATGACCAACTTCCGGATGTTCGCCCCCGACGAGAACAGCTCGAACCGGCTGCAGGACGTCATGGAGGTCACCGACCGGACCTGGAACGCGCGAACGCTGCCGTACGACGACCACCTCGCGCCCGACGGCCGGGTCATGGAGATCCTCTCCGAGCACGCCTGTGAGGGCTGGCTCGAGGGCTACCTCCTCACCGGCCGGCACGGGCTGTTCTCCTGCTACGAGGCGTTCATCCACGTGATCGACTCGATGTTCAACCAGCACGCCAAGTGGCTGAAGGTGACCGACGACCTGCCCTGGCGCCGCCCGATCGCCTCGCTGAACTACCTGCTCACCTCCCATGTGTGGCGCCAGGACCACAACGGGTTCTCGCACCAGGACCCGGGGTTCATCGACCACGTCGTGAACAAGAAGGCCGACGTGGTGCGTGCGTACTTCCCGCCGGACGCCAACACCCTGCTGTCCGTTGCCGACCACTGCCTGCGCAGCCGGCAGTACGTCAACGTCATCGTCGCCGGCAAGCAGCCGGCGCTGCAGTACCTGACGATGGACGAGGCCATCGTGCACGCCACCAAGGGCATCGGCATCTGGGACTGGGCGAGCTCGGACAACGGCGAGGAGCCGGACGCGGTGATGGCCTGCGCCGGCGACGTGCCGACCATGGAGGCCCTGGCCGCGGTCGACCTGCTCCGCGGCTTCTTCCCCGACATCCGGATCAGGTTCGTCAACGTCGTGGACCTGATGCGCCTGCAGGAGGAGCGGGAGCACCCGCACGGGCTGTCGGACGCCGACTTCGACGGGCTGTTCACCCGTGACCGGCCGGTGATCTTCGCCTACCACGGGTATCCCTGGCTGATCCACCGGCTGACCTACAGGCGCACCAATCACGCGAACTTCCACGTGCGCGGCTACAAGGAGGAGGGCACCACCACGACGCCCTTCGACATGACGGTGCTCAACCAGGTCGACCGCTTCGACCTCGCCATGGACGTCATCGACCGGGTGGAGCGGTTCCAGGGCACGTCGGGGTGGGCCCGCGAGACCCTCAAGAACAAGCTGATCGAGCACCGCCTCTACGTGCGCACGCACGGCGAGGACATGCCGGAGGTCCGGGACTGGCAGTGGGAGCCGGAGAGCGGTCCCGAGGTCAAGACCGAGCAGCCCGAGCTGAACACGCCCGCGGACTGACGGAATCAGTGCGGCGCCCCGAGCGTTGGGGACGGGTATGACGGAGAAGAAGGTGCTCGTCCCCGGGCCGGACCACCCGATCACGATCGAGCCCACCGACGCCCGGGTCACCGTGCGCGCCGGTGGCCGGGTGATCGCGGACACGGCGAAGGCTCTGACGCTGCAGGAGGCGGCCTACCCGCCCGTGCAGTACATCCCGCTGGCTGACGTCGACCCCGGCGTCCTGGCGCCCAGCGACCACACGTCGTACTGCCCCTACAAGGGCGATGCGTCCTACTACAGCCTCAAGGTCGGCGAGGAGGTCGCGCGCGCTGCGGTGTGGACCTATGTCCAGCCGCACGACTCGGCGGCCGCGCTCGCGGGGCACGTGGCGTTCTACCCCGACCGGGTCGACGCCATCGAGGTGCACGACGGTGCCTGAGCACGCGGTGCAGGTGCGTGACGGAGTGATCCGGACCGCGCGCCTGACGTTGCGTCCATGGGCTGTCGAGGACGCGGAGGCGGCGCTCGCCGTCTACGGCCAGGACGACGTGGCCCGCTGGCTCAGTCCGGCGATGGACCGGGTCCGCGACGTGGGCTCGATGCGGGCCCTCCTGCAGGCCTGGACGGCTCAGGAGCTGCCCGCCCCGCAGGGTCGGTGGGCAGTCCTCCTCGGCGACACCGGCGAGCTCGTCGGCGGCGTGGCGGTGCTGCCGCTGCCCCCTGAGGGTGACGACCTCGAGATCGGCTACCAGCTGGCCCCGCAGGCGTGGGGACGAGGGATCGCTGCCGAGGCCGGGCACGCGGTCGCGCACCACGCGTTCAGCTCGGGCGCCGAGGAGCTGTTCGCCGTCGTGCGCGACGCCAACCTCCGCGGTGCGGCGACCGCCCGCAGGGTCGGCATGGAGTGGGTCGGCGAGACGGAGAAGTACTACGACCTGCGCCTGCAGGTCTACAGGCTGCGCAAGGGCGAGCTGGACGTCTCGTCCCAGCGCCGACCGTCGGCCGCGTCCGCGGGAAGCGCCTCGCGCTGACCGGTGCGTTCGGCGCCGACGCCGGCGGCGACCACGAAGCAGATCCCGACCACCGGCCACAGCCCGGGCACCTGGTGCAGGATCAGGAACCCGACGACCAGGGCGATGGCGGGCTCGAGGCTCATCAGCGTGCCGAACGCCCCGGCGGTCAGCCGGCGCAGGGCGAGCAGCTCGAGGATGAACGGTACGACGGGCAGCAGCACGGCGAGGCCGATGCCGATGACGACCACGCCCCAGGTGAGCCTCGGGAAGGTGCTCGGCCCGGCCACCACGGTCGCCACGATCCCGGCGACGGGCAGTGAGACGGCGAGGCCGCGCAGGCCGGTGACCTCGTCGCCCACCTGCTGGGTCAGCAGGATGTAGGCGGCCCAGCAGCAGGCCGCCCCCAGTGCCAGGGCCACGCCCACCAGGTCGACGTGCGCGCTCCACGGCTGGTTCAGCAGCAGCACGCCGACGCCGGCCAGCAGCGGCCACACCAGCAGCCGCCTGCTCGGGCTGCGGGCCACCGCGACGCCGAGCGGCCCGAGGAACTCCAGGGCGCTCGCCGTGCCGAGCGGGATCCGGGCCACCGCGCCCATGAACAGCATGGTGACGCCGGCCGTCACGACGCCGAGGGTGACGCAGGCGGCGAGGGTCCGCCGGTTCATGGTCCGCAGGGGCGGCCGCGCGACGAGCAGCAGGATGACCCCTGCCCAGCTCAGCCGCAGCCACGCCGCGCCCTCGGGGCCGACCCGGTCGAACAGGCCGACGGACGCGGCGAGCCCGATCTGGACGCAGAGCATCGACCCCAGGGCCATGCCGGTGCCGGTTCGTGCGGGACTCATGTGTCCAGTACAACCCTGACCAACCGTTCGTGTCCACGTCACAACGGTGGACATACCGTTCGCCTTTGATGAACAATCACGGTCATGGATCCCCGGAGGCTCGAGGTGCTGCTCCAGCTGTCCCGGCTCGGCTCCATGCACGACGTGGCCGAGGTGATGCATGTGACCACCTCGACCGTCTCGCAGCAGATAGCCGCGCTGGCGCGCGAGGTCGGCACGCCGCTCGTCGAGCCGACCGGCCGCCGGGTCCGGCTGACCCCTGCCGGCACCCGGCTCGCCGAGCACGCGGTGAGGATCCTGGCCGACATCGAGGCGGCCCGGGTCGACCTCGACCCCACCGCCGAGCCGGCCGGCGTGCTCCGGGTCGCCGCCTTCGCCACCGCGGTCCGGCGGTCGCTGCTGCCGGTGGCCCGCCGGCTGGCCGAGCAGCACCCGGACGTGCGGCTGCTGATCCACGAGCACGAGCCCGCCGAGGCGCTGAGCCTCCTCGCCGCTGACGACGTCGACCTCGCGCTCACCTATGACTACAACCTGGCCCCCGCGACGTTCGACGCGGCGGTGACTCCCGTGCCGTTGTGGGCGACAGCCTGGAGCCTCGGCGTCCCGGCCGGCTCCGGCAGCCGGCGGGGCGACGCGCTCGCGATCTTCGACGACGTCCGCGAGCAGGACTGGATCGTCAACTCGCGTAACACCGCGGACGAGGACGTGGTCCGCACGGTGGCCTCCCTGGCCGGCTTCCGCCCCCGCATCGCGCACCGCGCCGACAGCCTCGACCTGGTGCAGGACATGATCGTGGCCGGTCTCGGGGTGGCCCTCCTCCCCGCCGAGCAGCCGACCGTCCCCGGCGTGACGCTCCGGGCGCTCACCGGACCCGACGTCATGCTCCGCAGCTACGCGGTCACCCGGCGGGGCCGGGAGGCCTGGCCCCCGCTCGCACTGCTCCGGCGCCTGCTCGCCCACTGACCCGCCGGAGCCTCGCGTTCGCCGTGGACGAACAGCGGAACAGCGCACCCTCGCCGAGGGTTGAGCCGGTATCGCTCAACTTCGGAAAGGCCGTTCCATGACCGACACCCAGCACTCCCCGTCCACCCGGCTCCCCGTCCTGTTCGTCTCCGACCTCGTCGTCCTGCCCGGCATGGTCGTGCCCGTGGAGCTCGACGAGTCCTCCCAGGCCGCGATCGACGCGGCCCGCAGCAGCAGCGACGGCCGGCTGCTGGTGGCCCCGCGGTTCGAGGACCGCTACGCGTCGTACGGCGTCGTGGCGACCGTCGAGCGCGTCGGCCGTTTCAGCGGCGGTGCCGCCGCAGCGGTGCTCAAGGCAGAACAGCGCGCCCGCATCGGCAGCGGCGTCACCGGACCCGGGGCCGCGCTCTGGGTCGAGGTCGAGCCGGTTCCCTACGACCCCGAGCGGGTCGGCGAGCGTGCCCGCGAGCTGGCCGAGGAGTACAAGCGCCTCGTGGTCGCGGTCCTGCAGCGCCGCGAGGCCTGGCAGGTCATCGACTCCGTCCACCAGATGACGGACCCCAGCGCGATCGCGGACGCAGCCGGCTACGCGCCGTACCTGTCCAACGACCGCAAGCGTGAGCTGCTCGAGACCCCCGACGTCGAGAAGCGGCTGACCACCCTGATCACCTGGACACGCGAGCACCTCGCCGAGGTCGACGTGGCCGACAAGATCGGCGAGGACGTCCGCGAGGGGATGGAGAAGAGCCAGCGCGAGTTCCTGCTGCGCCAGCAGCTCGCTGCCATCCGCAAGGAGCTCGGCGAGAACGAGCCCGAGGGTTCCGAGGACTACCGCGTCCGGGTCGAGGCCGCTGACGTCCCCGACGCGGTCCGCGAGGCGCTGCTTCGCGAGGTCGGCAAGCTCGAGCGCTCCAGCGAGCAGAGCCCGGAGACGGCCTGGATCCGCACCTGGCTCGACACCGTCCTCGAGCTGCCCTGGAGCGTCACCACCGAGGACGTCGACGACGTCGCAGCCGCTCGAGCGGTCCTCGACGCCGATCACCACGGCCTCGACGAGGTCAAGGAACGGATCGTCGAGTACCTCGCGGTCCGGGCCCGTCGCGCCCAGCGCGGCCTGCAGGTCATCGGGGGCCGAGGCTCCGGCGCGGTGGTCCTGCTCGCCGGGCCTCCAGGTGTGGGCAAGACCTCTCTGGGTGAGAGCGTGGCGCGCGCGCTCGGCCGCAAGTTCGTCCGGGTCGCCCTCGGCGGCGTCCGGGACGAGGCCGAGATCCGCGGCCACCGGCGCACCTACGTCGGCGCGCTGCCGGGCCGCATCGTCCGGGCCATAAAGGAGGCCGGCTCGATGAACCCCGTCGTCCTGCTCGACGAGGTCGACAAGGTCGGCGCGGACTACCGCGGTGACCCGGCTGCTGCGCTGCTCGAGGTCCTCGACCCGGCGCAGAACCACACGTTCCGCGACCACTACCTCGAGCTCGACCTCGACCTGTCGGACGTGCTCTTCATCGCCACGGCGAACGTCGTGGAGCAGATCCCGTCCGCCCTCCTCGACCGGATGGAGCTCGTCACCCTCGACGGGTACACGGAGGACGACAAGGTCGCCATCGCCCGGGACTTCCTGCTCCCGCGGCAGCTCGAGCGGGCCGCGCTGTCCGAGGACGAGGTGACGGTCACCGACGCGGCGCTGCGCGAGATCGCCGCCGACTACACCCGCGAGGCGGGCGTGCGGCAGATGGAGCGGCTGATCGCCAAGGCGCTCCGCAAGGCGGCGACCCGGCTGGCGACCGGCTCCGCCACGGCCGTGCACATCGACGTGCCGGACCTCAAGGAGCTGCTGGGCCGGCCACGGTTCACCCCTGAGTCGCACGAGCGTACGTCGGTTCCAGGCGTCGCCACGGGGCTCGCGGTGACCGGTCTCGGCGGGGACGTGCTGTTCATCGAGGCGAGCGCCAGCGAGGGGGAGCCCAGGCTGACCCTCACCGGCCAGCTCGGTGACGTGATGAAGGAGTCCGCCCAGATCGCGCTCTCCTTCGTCCGCGCCCACGCGGACCGGCTCGGGATCGACGCCTCCGCGCTCGACCGGAACATTCACGTGCACGTGCCTGCGGGCGCCGTACCCAAGGACGGGCCCTCGGCGGGCGTGACGATGGTGACGGCCCTGGTGTCGCTGGCCACCGGACGCCCCGTGCGCTCCGAGGTCGGCATGACCGGTGAGGTCACCCTGAACGGCCGGGTCCTCCCGATCGGCGGCGTGAAGCAGAAGCTCCTCGCCGCGCAGCGCGCCGGGCTGACCGAGGTCTTCTTGCCGCAGCGCAACGAGGCGGACCTCGACGACGTACCCGCCGACGTCCGCGACGACGTCCAGGTGCACGTGGTCGGTGACGTTCTCGACATCCTGGCGACGGCGCTGGAGCCGGCGACCGGGGCTCGGCAGCAGAGCGGTGCGGCCGCCTGAGAAGCAGGTGAACTTTGGGTGAAGCGCTCTTTACCGCGGCCGGTGCCTCGCCGTAGGCTCGACCTCACGGGGCTCCGACATCGGGTCTCGGCGAGCACCCCCTCGGAGTCATGATGAGTTCCCGAGCGTTCAACCCCGCGCTCGTCCTCGGCTGCACGGAGGACGAGGCCCTCGAGCTCCTGCACGGGCGTCGTGTCACGCCCGGCGAGGTGGAGTCGGTGGCGCTGACTCACTACCAGTGGTGGCGCCACCTGCGCGACCCGCGCTCCTACTGGGTCACCACCAGCCAGGCGGCGCGCATCCTGCACCTGTCCCCGAGTGTGGTGCGCAGGATGCTGGACGGCGACCGGCTGCCGCACATGGTGCACTCCAGCGGCGTCCGGCTGATGCGGCGTGACGACATCGAGGAGCGCGCCCGGCACCTGCCCGTCGACCCGGGAGCGCCAGGGACTACGGAGACGGTCTGACGCCGGCCACGGTCACCGCGCCGGCCGCGAAGAGCGTGCCGATCGCGGTGGCTGCGGCCGGCCACCCGTCGTACTGGTAGGCGAGGCCGATCAGCGCCCCGAAGGTGCTGGAGCCGAGGTAGTAGGCCAGCAGGTACATCGCAGCAGCCTGTCCCCGCCGGCCCGCTGCCCGCGAGGAGACCCACGAGCTGGCCACCGAGTGGGTGGCGAAGAAGCCGGCGGTGAACACCAGGAGCCCCGCGGTGATGCAGAGGATCCGGTCCGGGAGGGTGAGCGCCAGCCCGGCCAGGGACACGGCGATGCCGCACAGTGCGAGCCGCCGGCGCCCGAACCGGTCGGACAGCCTCCCGGCAAGCGGTGAGCTGACCGTCCCGGCCAGGTAGGCCAGGAAGAGCAGCGAGGTCGCCGCGGTGCTCAGGTGCAGGGGCGAGCCCTCGAGCCGGAAGGTCAGGTAGTTGTAGCAGGCGACGAAGCCGCCCATCAGCAGGAACGCGAGGGCGCAGAGCCGCAGGATGCCCGGGTCACCGGCGAGGTCCCGGACCGCGCGGACGTGGTCGCTCGGGCGGACGGCCAGCGAGCTCTGGCGCCGCGCGGGCGGCAGCATCCGGACGAACCCGAGCGCGGCCGCCAGGGCGACCACGGCCAGCAGGGTCATCGCCGCCCGCCAGGAGCTGCTCTCCTCCACGAGCCCGGGAATGAGCCGCCCGGAGATCCCGCCCAGGGTGTTGCCCGCGACGTAGACCCCGATGGCCGTGCCGAGCTCGGCCGGGTGCACCTCGTCCCCCAGGTGCGCGACCGCCACCGCGACGACCGCGGCGAGCGCGACGCCGACCAGCGCCCGTGCGACCAGCAGCAGCCAGAACGCGGGCGCCGCGGCGGCCAGGAAGGTGCACGCCACCGCGACGAGCAGC
>JAWWPF010000211.1:0-5883 GCA_033850795.1 Nocardioidaceae bacterium
GTCCCGTCTGTGCCGAGCGCACGACGGCCCCGAGCGCACGTCCGAACGGCTCTGCCGCACGTGGATCGGGTTCCGACCGTCGTACATCGGTCGGCCGGTCTGGGGCGCTTTCCGGCCTGCAACCCGAGCGACGTGCACTCGACGGCTGCAAGACGCGGCGTCCCGCCTAGGCGGAGCGCACGACGGCCCCGAAGGCACGTCCGAACGGCTGTGTTCGGGAATTCGGGCCGTCTCAACGGAAACAAGCGCCGTCTCAACGGGAATCCGGGCCGTCTCAACGGGAACAAGCGCCGTCTCAACGGGTGGGGTGTCAGGGTTCGGGGAGGCGGCGGGCCTTGAGGACGACATCCTCCATGTGATGGGCGCCGCTCCCGCCCTCGATGTTGCGAGGGCGGCGTTCGTCCTTCTCGACACGCCAGCCCTCGCCGAGCAGGGCAGCGAGGTGGTCGTGGCCGACGTAGTCGTCCGGGTCCAGGCCGTGGGCCTCCGCCCACTCGACGTCCACGTCGGCGTGGAAGACCGCCAGGAGGGTGCCGCCCGGGGCCACCGCGGAGAGGAGGGCCCGTTCGGCGTCGTGCTCGGGAGTACGGCGCAGGGCCGGGTACTGCAACGACACCAGGTCGAACCGGTCGCCGTCCAAGGGAGCCTCGATCAGCCCCGCGTGCAGCCAGGTGACGTCGACTCCCGCGTCCGCGGCCGCCGATCGGGCGCGGTCGAGAGCCACGTCTGACACGTCCAGCGCCGTGACCTGCCATCCCCGCGAGGCCAGCCAGACGGCGTCCGCACCTTCGCCGCAGCCCACATCGAGCATGCGTCCGGGGCGTACGCCGTCGACCTCGGCCACCAGTGCACCGTTCGGTCGGCCGCTCCAGATCCGCTCGTCGGCGGCGTACCACTCGTCCCACTCCTCCTCCCCGTCGGGCGGGACGAGCGCACGGTGCGAGGAGCCGGGGCCGTGGTCGTGGCCTCCGTGTGGCTGGTTGGTCATCTGCTCAGTATCGAGCCCCGACGCCTGCAGCGCATGCCGGAAAGACCGACGCCGGCGCAGCGCACGGAGTGGCCGGCTACGCAGCGGGTGCGGGTGGCCTGCAGGCAGCCGCCGTGCTCCGGTACAGGATGTAGCCGACGGGGTCGTTCGTGATGACGCTCGCCACCCGGCCGGAGTACACGTTCCAGTCGTCGGGGGAGTCGACCGTCCACAGCGTCACCTGGATGTGCGCGGCGGCCATCGCGTCGAGCCAGTCGGAGCTCACCGCGGAGACATCGATCTGAACCGACCCGTATGACGCGACCTGTGCAGGCGTCACCTGGGCCGAGGTGAGCAGCGACAGCTTCACGGCCGGCAGGTAGGCGTGGAAGCTGTCGAGACGAGCCGGGTCGAAGGAGTCGACCACGATGTGGCTCACCCCCGAGGCCGAGATGGCGTCCGCGACCCGCTGGTAGTAGTCGGCCGACCCGCTGTTCTTCAGCTCCACGTAGGCGCCGATCCGGTTCTCAGCTGCGACCTTCAGCGCCTCCGCAAGGGTCGGAACCTGCTCGCCGTCGTCAAGCTGCAGGGCTCGGACCTCATCGAACGTCAGGAGCTTGATGGCGCCGGTCCCATTCGTGGTCCGGTCGACCGTCGGGTCGTGCATGAGAACGGGATACATGTCCATGGTGGCGCTGACGTCGAACTCCAGGTAGTCCGCGCCATCGTCCGCGGCCGCCTGCATGGCTCGGATCCCGTCCTCGGTCTCGGTGGCGTGGTCCCCCCGGTGGGCTGCGACCGGACACAACATGGCGGCCGTGACGACAGGGCCAGGCGGTTGGCACGGGGGCGCGGTCGTCCGATAGGCGTCGTAGCCTCTCGGATTGCTGGTGATGACTGCGTTCACCTTGCCGGACAAGCGCGCCCACGCCGAAACCGAGTTGGCGGAGTAGGCGAACAACCGGATCCCGCCCGACCTCATGGAGTGCACCCACGCATCGGTTGCTGCGGACTGGTTGACCTCGACGGCGCCATACCGCTTGGCCTCCGCCAGCGACACTGCCGTTGAGGCGATCAGTGCCCGACGGCTCTTCGGAAGATAGCTCCGGATCCTCGAGAGGATCGTTGTGTCGGACGAGGCGAGGAGGAGGTCCGTCACGCCTGAGGAGCTGACGGCCGTGGCGAGCGCTCGGTACGAGGCGGCACTTCCCATGGCCTTGACCTCGACAAGTGCCCCGACATGGTTGACGGCCGCCACGTGAAGCGCCGCAGTCACGTAGGGAACTCTTCCGCCGTCAGCGAGCCGGAAGGAACGGATCTTCCGCGCAGTCAACGACGCGATCGCGCCCTTGCCGTTCGTGGTCCGATCGACCGTGGCCCGGTTCATCAGCATCAGGTGCTGGTCCTTGGTCGCTCGGACGTCGAACTCGAGGTACTGCGACCCCTGAGCGGCTGAGACCTTCAGCGCCGTCAGCCCGTCTTCGGTCGCTCCTGTCCCGATGCCGCGGTTGGCAGCAAGGGGGCACAGGGATGCCGGGGTCGATGTCGAGGGCAGTGATGTGCCGTCGGCCTGCGCCGGATCCGCCGCGAGCCCCACGGCGAGAACAGCGCTCAGGACGGCTCCGCGGATGACCAGGCCCGCAATCGCTCGGGTCACTGTCGTCACGGTCACGCGTCGGGCATCGACCAACGGTCACGAGACCTGAGAAGGTTCGGGACTTATCGGGCAGACGGTGCCGACGTGAGGTGTGTGCGACATCCGGTGGGGCGCTGCCTGCAGGGGATCCACGCGTCAGTAGCCCGCCGTGGCAGGATGCGGCCCGTGACGATCATCGCGGCTGCGGACGGTTCGGCGCTGGGCAACCCGGGTCCGGCGGGCTGGGCCTGGTACGTCGACGACACCTGCTGGGCGGCCGGCGGCTGGGCGCACGGGACGAACAACAAGGCGGAGCTCACGGCGCTGCTCGACCTGCTCCAGCAGACCGCGCACCTCAGCGACGACCTGCTCGTCTACTGCGACAGCACCTACGTCATCAACTCGGTCACCACGTGGATGTCCGGGTGGAAGCGGCGCGGCTGGCGGAAGCGCGACGGCAGTGCGGTGCTGAACGTCGAGATCATGAAGGCTCTGGACGAGGCGATGGCGGGTCGTCGGGTCGAGCTCGCCTGGGTGAAGGGCCACTCGGGCCACGTCCTGAACGAGGCGGCGGACCGCCTGGCGAACGCGGCCGCGACGTCCTGGAAGGACGGGTCGACTCCGCTGCCCGGTCCGGGCTTCGACGGCGCCACCGTGCACCACCCGGACCAGACCCCGCTCCCGGAGTACGACGACGCGGACCTGTTCAGCGGACTCTGACCGCTCGCGCTCGAGGACGGGCTCCATGCCCGGGATCGAGACCGCCTCGTGGACCTGGATCTCGGTGGCACCGGGCATGGTCAGGTGCGGATGGGACTCCGTGAGCTCCAGAGAGGATCCGGTACTTCGTCATGAGCCGTCCTTCCTTCACTTGGTCGGGACGGACCTGGTTGCCGGTCCACGGATCTGTCGCAGGCAACGGGTCACGCGGCAACCCGGCCGGCGAAGGCCGCGAGCCGGTCGACCGGGGTGGCGTCCACCGGAGGCGTGACCTCCGCAGCGAACGACGAGCCCCGACCGCCCGGGACGATCGAGTCCGCGAGGCTGTGGAGGTAGGCGACGAGCTCGTCGGAGATGTGCAGACCCTGACCGCTCGCCTGCGCGAGGTCCCAGCCGTGGAGGACGAGCTCGAGCGGCAGGATGCCGGCGAGGAAGGCCGCGGGCATCGTCGTACCTCCCGGGTCGGACATCGTCCCCTCGAGGTCGACGGCACGCCAGGCGTCGATCGCGCGGCCGGCCAAGGTCGAGACCTTGTCCTCCAGCGAGCCCGACGCGGGGACCGTCATGGTCACTCCGGCCATGGCGCCCAGCTGCACGATCGAGGTGAACAGGTGCTCGACCAGCTGGTGACAGGTGAAGTCTGCGCACGGGGTCGCCTTGGCCCGGTCCTCGCCGGTCAGGTTCCTCAGGACGGGCTGCAGCACGGCCAGCGCGGCCTCCGCCGCCACGATCGGGTCAGGTCCTCGGGCACGTAGGCCCACCCGTCCGGTCCGGCGTGCCCCGTGCCGGCCAGCCGGCTGACCGGCAGGACGGTGCTCTTGGTGTAGCTCATGACTCTCTCCTCGAGTTGCGGGCGTCGACGGCCAGCTGGTCCAGCTCCTCGGTCCAGAACCGGTCGATCTCCGCTTGCAGCTTGCGGAGGCCGCTCGGCAGGACCTGGGAGATCGCCGACCGGGTCACGGGAAACTCCGCAGCAATCTCGCCGACGGTCCGTGGCTGTGACGCCAGGAGCTGCAGGATGCGTCGCCGGTTCGGCTCGGCGGCTGCAGTCAGCGGGTCAGTCACCACCAACACGTCAGCGACGGCTAACGGGTTCTGTCCAGGGGGTCCGAGCTGGGAGTCGGTGCCGGCGGGGCACGTCGAGGTCAGCCCTCGCTGATGATCGGGCAGACCACGACGATGTTCGACGGCCCGAAGGCGGTCCCGTTCGGGCCGGTGACCAGTCCCCGCGCGGCGAGGTCCTGCACGTCCGCGAACCGGCTCTGACGGAGGTCGAGGCCGGCCGCCTTGGCCGCAGGCGTCCATTCGGTGAGGTGCACGTCCCACAGCGGGCTGTACCTGCCTTGGTTCGGCATCCACGCCAGCACGTTCAGCGGGTCGAGGCCGTCGGCGAGGGCCGAGGCGATTCCCTGCCGCTGCGGGTTGTTCGCACCGGTCTGACCGTTCACGAATGCTGCGAGCGACGCCCGAGCCGAGTTCGTGCCGTCCCCGCCGGGGAACGGGGCCTGGTCCAGTCGCGGGGCCAGCGTGGCCCCTTCGAGGGCGGCCGGACCCGCCTGGGACGCGTCCGTGCTGACGTAGTGGACGACGTTGCCCCGGGAACGGCCTTCGGTCTCCCGCAGCCGGACCGTTCCAGCGCTCACCGAGACGGACACGACCTTGTCGTGCCGCCCGGTCCCGTTGGCGATCTGCGGCGCGTTGATCACCGTTCCGTCCGGCAGCCTGACCAGGGGCGTGTACCCGGCCTCGCCGGTCGAGCCGGGGACCCCCGCCGTCACCGACCGCACCGGCGAGAAGTCGACCCCGGCGCTCACCACGAGGACCCCGTGGTCGAAGTGCCCGTCCTGGACGGCGCGCCGCGGCGCGTTCGCGAGCTTCTGCGAGACGTTGACCCCGAACCTCTGGGCCCCCGAGGAGCTCGACGCGTCGAGTACGACGTACCAGAAGGCGCCGCTGTCGGCCATGCCCTCGTGGACCGGCAGCGTGACGGTGTGGTCCGCGTGCTCGACGGCGCTGGGCACGAACACGGTGTGTCCGCCATCGGCCTGCGCGGGTGGGCCGACCAGGGCGGTGCCTCCCAGGGCGAGGGCGATCGCCGCCACTGCCGTCAACGCTCTCGTGCTTCTCATGGGTCTCCTCCTGGAGTGCTGCTGTTGATGGTGGCCGTGCTGGGCGCTGGTGGTCAGGACGCGGCGAGGCGCGAGCCTTCCCGGAAGAAGGCGGTGACCCCGGTGGCGTCGCTGAGCTCAGCGAGCGGGCGCGAGGCACCGAAGGGCGCGTTCCAGAAGTCGCCCGTGGCGGGTCGGGACGGGCCCACGTAGGCGTACGGGACGGCCGAGTGCGCGTCCCCGGGGGAGACGCCGTAGGTCACCTCGTCGACGGTGATCGCCACGTCGAAGTGCTCGGGCCACAGCACCCGCTCGGCAGCCTCCCGGAAGTCCGAGAGCGCCCGGTCCCCGAGGCGAAGTGCCTCGCCGAGCCGCAGCGCCGACTCGGCGTCGACGAAGGCGGCCTCCGAGGCGGCGACGTCCGGGCCGTCGCCGTACACGTCGTCGAGGCG
>JAWWPF010000212.1:0-34292 GCA_033850795.1 Nocardioidaceae bacterium
TCGAGTGGATGGTCAAGAAGTTCAAGGACAACAACGGTGTGGACCTGGGCAACGACAAGATCGCCCGCCAGCGTCTGCAGGAGGCGGCCGAGAAGGCCAAGATCGAGCTGTCCTCGTCCAGTGAGACCACGATCCACCTGCCCTACATCACCCACTCGGAGTCCGGCCCGCTGCACTTCGAGGAGAAGATCAGCCGCGCCGAGTTCCAGCGGATGACCTCCGACCTGCTCGACCGCACCAAGGCCCCGTTCCGGCAGGTCATCAAGGACGCCGGCGTCGACGTCTCCAAGATCGACCACGTGATCCTGGTCGGCGGCTCGACCCGCATGCCCGCGGTCGCGGACGTCGTCAAGGACCTGACCGGTGGCAAGGAGCCCAACAAGGGCGTCAACCCCGACGAGGTCGTCGCGGTCGGCGCAGCCCTGCAGGCCGGTGTCCTCAAGGGCGAGGTCAAGGACGTGCTGCTGCTCGACGTGACTCCGCTGAGCCTGGGCATCGAGACCAAGGGCGGCGTGATGACGCGGCTCATCGAGCGCAACACCACGATCCCGACCAAGCGGTCCGAGGTCTTCACCACGGCCGACGACAACCAGCCGTCGGTGATGATCCAGGTCTTCCAGGGCGAGCGCCAGATGGCCGCGCAGAACCAGCCGCTCGGCAACTTCGAGCTGACCGGCCTGCCCCCGTCCCCGCGCGGCGTGCCGCAGATCGAGGTCACCTTCGACATCGACGCCAACGGCATCGTGCACGTGTCCGCCAAGGACCGCGGCACGGGTCGCGTGCAGTCGATGACGATCACCGGTGGCTCGGCCCTCTCGAAGGACGAGATCGACAAGATGGTCCGCGACGCGGAGCAGTACGCCGAGGAGGACCGTCGCCGCAAGGAGGCGGTCGAGACCCGGAACCAGGCCGAGGGCGTCGTCTACAGCACCGAGAAGTTCCTCTCCGAGAACGGCGAGAAGATCCCGGCCGAGGTCAAGACCGAGGTCGAGGGCGATCTCGAGGCGCTGAAGAAGGCGCTCGAGAGCGCCGGCGACGAGGCCACCGGCTCGGTCGACGAGATCTCCGCTGCGCTGGCGAAGCTGAACGAGTCCAGCCAGAAGATGGGCGCCGCGATGTACGCCGCGGGCCAGGCCGACGCCTCCGCCGCCGGCGGGTCGACCGGCACCGGTGACAGCGACGAGGACGTCGTGGACGCCGAGATCGTCGACGAGGACAACGAGAGCGAGGGTGGGAGCAAGTGACCTCCGAGCACCAGCAGGAGGCCGGCGAGTTCCTCGAGGGCGAGGGCCGGGGTTCGCAGGAAGCGGTCCCCGCCTCCGCCCGGACCGGCAGCGCCGGCCCCGAGCAGACGGACGGCAGCGCCGCCGCGTCCGGTGAGCCCGGCCCCGACCTGGCCGCCGACCTGGCCGCCACCCAGGCGACCGTCGCTGCGCTGACCAACGACCTGCAGCGGCTGCAGGCGGAGTACGTCAACTACAAGAGGCGCGTCGACCGCGACCGCGACCTGGTCAAGCAGAACGCGGCCTTCTCGGTGCTGGCAGCGCTGCTGCCGGTGCTCGACGACCTCGACCGGGCGCGGGAGCACGGCGAGCTCGAGGGCGGCTTCAAGGCCGTCGCGGACTCGCTGGAGCGGATCGTCGCCGCTCACGGGCTGGTGAAGTTCGGCCGCCCCGGCGACGAGTTCGACCCCCGCTTCCACGAGGCGCTGATGCACGCGCACTCCTCGGAGGTCACCACCACGACCTGCCGGGACATCATCAGCGCCGGGTACCAGATCGGTGAGCGCGTCGTACGTCCCGCACGTGTCACCGTGGTGGACCCTGAGCCGGAGACGGGTCAGGCCGCCCAGCCGCAGACCGCGGAGGCGACGGCCGACGCCCAGACCGGCCAGACGAACGAGAACGACCAGTAGCAACGAGCCGAGTCCCACCCGGATGAGGGGGAAGGAGGTGCACGCATGACCAGTGCCGATTGGGCCAACAAGGACTTCTACAAGGTCCTGGGCGTGGCCAAGGACGCCAGCGCAGCCGACATCAAGAAGGCCTACCGCAAGCTGGCGCGCGCGAACCACCCCGACTCCCATCCGGGGGACCAGGCCGCCGAGGAGCGCTTCAAGGCGATCGCGGAGGCCTACGACGTGGTCGGCGACACCGAGAAGCGCAAGCAGTACGACGAGCTCCGATCCGGTCTCGGCGGCTTCGGGCCGTTCACGACCGGCGGTGCCGGCACCCCGCCCTTCGACTTCAACGACGTCTTCTCCGGCGGCGGCACCCGGACCAGCAGCGGTGGCGGCGGCTTCTCCGACCTGTTCGGTGGCATGTTCGGCGGCGGCGGCAGCGGCGCCCGCACGCGTACGACGTCCGCCCCGCGTCGCGGCGCGGACATCGAGACCGAGGCGACCATCGGGTTCGCGGACTCCATCGACGGGGTGACCGTCTCCCTGAGGCTGTCCTCCGACGCCCCCTGCCCCGACTGCTCCGGCACCGGGGCGCGGGCCGGCACCCTGCCTCGCGTCTGCCCGGACTGCGAGGGCGTGGGGATGCGGGCCGCGTCTGTGGGCGGCGCCTTCACGATGAACGAGACCTGCCCGACCTGCCACGGCCGCGGGCTGGTCGTCGACGACCCGTGCCCGACCTGCCACGGCTCCGGACGCGGGATGTCCAACCGGGTCATCTCCGCGCGGATCCCGGCCGGCGTCAAGGACGGGCAGCGGATCCGGCTGCGCGGCAAGGGCGCTCCGGGCGAGCGTGGTGGCCCGGCCGGCGACCTCTTGGTGGACGTCAAGGTCTCCCCGCACCCGCTGTTCGGCCGCAAGGGCGACAACCTGACGCTCACCGTCCCGGTGAGCTTCGACGAGGCGGCCCTGGGCGCGGAGATCAAGGTCCCGACGCTGAGCGGCGCCCCGGTCACCTTGAAGATCCCGCCGGGGACACCCAACGGGCGCTCCTTCCGGGTCCGCGGCCGCGGGGTCAGCCGGACCAGCGGCGCATCGAAGGGCACCACCGGAGACCTCCTGGTCACCGTCGAGGTGCAGGTGCCCGCCGTGCTCAACGAGCAGGCGCGCGCGGCCGTCGAGGCCTACCGCGACGCGACCGCCGGCGCGGACCTGCGCGCCAACCTGTCCGACCGGGCCAGGTCCGGGAGCCAGTCATGACCGGGCGGCGCGCCGGCGACGGCACCGGACGGCCACGCGCCGACGGGCTCGGCGCTCCCGGACCGGAAGTGCCCGTGTACGTGATCAGCGTGGCCGCCGAGCTCACCGGCCTGCACCCGCAGACGCTGCGCACCTACGACCGGCTCGGGCTGGTCAGCCCCGGCCGCACGGGCGGCGGTGGACGCCGCTACTCGTGGCGCGACATCGAGCTGCTCCGCGAGGTCGCCGAGCTCACCTCGACAGGCATCGGGCTCGAAGGGGTCCGTCGCATCCTGCAGCTCGAGCTGCAGGTCGACGCGCTGCAGCGCCGGGTCCACGAGCTCGAGCAGGACCTCGCCGCCGCGGACTACGCCCTGCGCCAGACCCTCCACAACGACACCCCCCGCAAGAACCTGCCCGCCCTGCGCCCCACGACCCCGACCGGACAGTCGGTGACGGTCTGGCGCCGCGGGCGCAGCTGAAGAGAGAACCCCCGACATGGACGCATCGAAGTTCACCACCCGGAGCCAGCAGGCGATCAACGCCGCCATCGAGTCGGCCGCGACCGCCGGTCACGCGCAGGTCGAGGCAGTGCACCTGCTCGACGCGCTGCTCAAGCAGCCCGAGGGAATCATCCATCCGCTGCTGCAGGCCGTCGGCGCCCAGCCGGCCGCCGTGGAGTCCGCCGTCCGCGCCGAGCTCGGCCGGTTGCCCGCGGCCAGCGGCTCGTCGGTCGCGGCGCCGTCATACGCCCGCGCCGCCCTGGCGACGCTGACCCGCGCGGGTGAGCTCGCCGCCGAGATGAACGACGAGTTCATCTCCACCGAGCACCTCCTCATCGCGGTCGCCGGGGTCGACTCCCCGGCCGCCACCCTGCTGCGGAACGCCGGCGCCTCCGCCGACGCCCTGCGCGCCGCCCTGACCAGCGTGCGCGGCAGCGCCCGGGTCACCAACCAGGACCCCGAAGGGACCTACCAGGCGCTCGAGAAGTACGCAGTCGACCTGACCGCGGCCGCGGGCGAGGGCAAGCTCGACCCGGTCATCGGCCGGGACAGCGAGATCCGCCGGGTCGTCCAGGTGCTCTCGCGCCGCACCAAGAACAACCCGGTGCTCATCGGCGAGCCCGGCGTCGGCAAGACCGCCGTCGTCGAGGGCCTCGCCCAGCGGGTGATCAACGGCGACGTCCCGGACTCCCTGAAGAACCGCCGGGTGCTCTCCCTCGACCTCAGCGCGATGGTCGCCGGCGCGAAGTACCGCGGCGAGTTCGAGGAGCGCCTCAAGGCCGTGCTGGCCGAGATCAAGGCCTCCGAGGGGCAGATCATCACCTTCATCGACGAGCTGCACACCGTCGTGGGCGCGGGTGCCGGCGGCGACTCCGCCATGGACGCCGGCAACATGCTCAAGCCGATGCTGGCCCGCGGCGAGCTGCGGATGATCGGCGCCACCACGCTGGACGAGTACCGCGAGCGGATCGAGAAGGACCCCGCCCTCGAGCGCCGCTTCCAGCAGGTCTTCGTCGGCGAGCCGTCGGTGGAGGACACCGTCGCGATCCTGCGCGGCCTGAAGGAGAAGTACGAGGCGCACCATGGCGTGACCATCGAGGACTCCGCGCTGGTCGCGGCCGCGATGCTCTCCGACCGCTACATCACCGGCCGGCAGCTGCCCGACAAGGCCATCGACCTCGTCGACGAGGCCGCCTCCCGGCTGCGGATGGAGATCGAGTCCTCCCCGGTCGAGATCGACGAGCTCCGCCGTGCCGTCGACCGGATGAAGATGGAGGAGCTCGCGCTCGCCCGCGAGGACGACGCCGCTTCCGTGGACCGGCTCGAGCGGCTGCGCGCCGACCTCGCCGACCGCGAGGAGGAGCTCCGCGGCCTCGAGTCCCGGTGGGCGCGCGAGAAGGCCGCCCTCGAGGGCGTCGGCGAGCTGCGCAAGGAGATCGACGAGCTGCGCATGCAGGCCGACCGCCTGCTGCGGGAGGGCAACCTGCAGGGCGCCAGCGAGATCAACTACGGCCGCATCCCCGAGCTGGAGAAGCAGCTGGAGGAGGCCGCGCAGGCCGAGCAGTCCGTCACGGACCCGATGGTGCGCGAGGAGGTCGGCCCCGAGGAGATCGCCGACGTCGTCGAGGCCTGGACCGGCATCCCGACCGGCCGGCTGCTGGAAGGCGAGACGGCCAAGCTGCTGCGCATGGAGGACGTGATCGGCGAGCGGCTGATCGGTCAGCGTGCCGCGGTGGCAGCGGTCTCCGACGCCGTACGCCGTTCCCGCGCCGGGATCTCCGACCCGGACCGGCCCACCGGCTCGTTCCTCTTCCTCGGCCCCACGGGCGTCGGGAAGACCGAGCTCGCCAAGTCGCTGGCGGACTTCCTGTTCGACGACGACCGGGCCATCGTCCGGATCGACATGAGCGAGTACAGCGAGAAGCACTCGGTCTCGCGGCTCGTCGGCGCACCTCCCGGCTACGTCGGGTACGACGAGGGCGGCCAGCTGACCGAGGCGGTCCGCCGCCGGCCGTACTCCGTGGTGCTGCTCGACGAGGTCGAGAAGGCGCACCCCGAGGTCTTCAACATCCTGCTGCAGGTCCTCGACGACGGCCGGCTGACCGACGGTCAGGGCCGGACCGTGGACTTCCGCAACGTGGTGCTGATCCTGACCTCGAACCTGGGCTCGAATTTCCTCGTCGACCCGACCCTGGATGACGAGAAGAAGCGCGACTCGGTGATGTCGGTGGTCCGTCAGTCGTTCAAGCCGGAGTTCCTGAACCGGCTCGACGAGATCGTGCTGTTCGACGCGCTCTCCCCCGACGAGCTGACGCACATCGTCGACCTGCAGATCGCCGAGCTCGGGCGTCGGCTCGCCGTACGCCGGATCAGCGTCGACGTCACGCCCGAGGCGCACCGGTGGCTCTCGCGGACCGGCTACGACCCGGTCTACGGCGCTCGTCCGCTGCGGCGGCTCGTGCAGACCGCGATCGGCGACCCGCTGGCCCGCATGCTGCTCGCCGGGGAGGTCCTCGACGGCAACGCGGTGACGGTCGACGTCGACCCGAGCGGGGACGGGCTGGTGCTCACCACGGCGACGCCCGCGGCGGCGGCCTGACGGGTTCGAAGGCCCGTGCTGGTGTGCCTGTTTACCCGGGCCCCCTGGTAAACCGGCACACCACTGACGTTGTTACGGCGGGGGTGTGCCGGTTTCGACGGGTGTGTACGACGTGCGGGCTCGAAGGCACCGCTGTCTGAGCCCGCAGGTCATGAACGCGTCGACGTCCAGAGCCGATCCAACCCCCCGGCTGAAGCCCCCTCAGCGCAGCCTCACTTCTCCCGCGGGCGTGCCGCCGCAGGCAGCGCACTGATCGGTTGCGCGGGAGCACCCACCGGGTCCGGCGGCAGGGCCCGTACCTGCTCCACGCACCACGGGCTGACCTGCCGGCTGCCGTCGAGCACGGAGGCCCGGAACGCCTCCCAGCCCACCCACTCGACGGACTCGACCTCCTCCGGGTCGGCGGCGACGGCGCCCCGAGTGGTGGCGACGAAGACCGGACACATCTCGTTCTCCACCACCCCGGAGCTCATCGTCGCGCGGTAGCGGAAGGCCGGAAGGACCAGCCGGACGTCCTCGACCTCGAGCCCGAGCTCCTGGGCGGCGCGGCGGCGCACCGCCTCGGCGATGTCCTCATCGGGAGCCGGATGCCCGCAGAAGCTGTTCGTCCACACACCCGGCCAGGTCGGCTTGTGCGTCGCCCGACGCGTCAGCAGCAGCGAGCCGGCGCCGTCGAAGACATAGCAGGAGAAGGCCAGGTGCAGCGGCGTCTCGCGGTTGTGCACCGAGCGCTTGTCGGCCACCCCGACCGCGCGGCCGTCCTCGTCGAGCAGCACCACCTGCTCGGCGCTCACGCCGGCCTCGCGAGCTGGTTGACGGCCGCCTCGAAGACCCGCGGCAGCGCCGAGGCCGCCGGCACGATCCGCTCGCGGAGCAGCCGGTGCCGGCTCGCGGTCAGCAGACCGTGGGTGAGCAGGTCGTGACGCCAGGTGGCCTTGCGCCACGCGCGTTCGTAGGAGGCCGGGTCGTCGGAGAGCACGGCGTCGACCACGGCCCGCGCCTGGGCGATCCCCACGGCGATCCCCTCCCCGGTCAGCGCGTCCACGTAGCCGGCCGCGTCGCCGACCAGCAGGCACCGGCCACGGACCCGCGCGGAGGACCGCTGCCGCAGCGGTCCCGCTCCACGGACCCGCGAGCGGGGGAGCCCGCGCAGCAGCGGGGCAAGGGTCGGGAAGGCCGCCAGGGCGTCCTCGAAGCGGCCCCGGCGCTCCGTGAGCACCGCGACGCCGACCTGCTCGTCGCCGACCGGGGTCACGTAGGCCTCGCCCTGCGGCGACCAGTGCACCTCCACGAACGAGCTCCACGGCGCCGCGCTCAGGTGGCAGCGCAGTCCGTACCTGCGGGTCCTCCGCGCCGGGGCGTCCAGCCCCAGGCTCCGGCGCAGCGGCGAGTGCAGCCCGTCGGCGGCGACGAGGTACCGGCTGCGGTGCCCGTCCACGCTCACGTGGTCGCCGCGGTCCTGCACCGTGGTCACCCAGGCGTGCTCGACGGGGATCCCCGCCGCGGCCACGGCCTCGAGCAGCGCGCCGTGCAGGGCCGTCCGCGCCACCCCGCGTCCCGGTCCGTTCCGGAACGCCGCCGCCACGTCGTGCGCCGGGTCGACGTACCGGATCCCGTCGATGCGCCGCCCGTCCAGCCGCACGCCGAGGTCCCCGAGCGCCTTGACCGCGGCCGGCATCAGCCCCTCCCCGCAGGCCTTGTCGATGACTCCGGGGCGCGGCTCGCGGACCACGACGTCCAGCCCGGCGCGCGCGGCGTACAGCGCGGTCACCAGGCCGACCGGCCCACCGCCGGCCACCACGAGGTCGCGCATCAGGCCGTCCCGGACGCGGGGCCCGGCGCAGCGCCGGGCACCGCGGCGGCGGGGCCGGATCCCGGCGCCGAGGACAGGGCGGCGTTCTCCACCCTCAGGCGTACGGCGAGCAGCGCGGCGTTCGCGACCGTGAAGACGAGCGCCGTGACCCACGCCGCGTGGACGAGGGGGAGCGCCACGCCTTCCACGACCACGGCCACGTAGTTCGGGTGGGGCAGCAGCCGGTAGGGGCCGGAACGCACCAGCGGCAGCCCGGGTATGACGATCAC
The DNA here is from genome assembly GCA_033850795.1 of Nocardioidaceae bacterium. Classification (GTDB taxonomy): domain Bacteria; phylum Actinomycetota; class Actinomycetes; order Propionibacteriales; family Nocardioidaceae; genus Nocardioides_B. The sequence goes on from JAWWPF010000212.1 coordinate 8,321, forward strand.
CCTCGTGTTCCAGCGCCGGCCGAGGGTCGCGATGCACCACCAGCGCAGCGCCTGGGACGCCAGCACCAGGACGAGCATGGTCCCGGCCAGCAGGGCAGGGACCGACGGCCTGCGGACCCACGCCTCCACCAGCATGCCGACGAGGAGACCGCTGTGCAGCAGCACCATCACCGGGTAGTGGCCACGACCGGTCTCCCGGCCGCCCTGCCGGAGGCTCCACGCGGCGTTGCGGGTCGAGACGACCAGCTCGGCGAGCCGCTCGAGCCCGACCAGGGCCACCAGGACGGTGAAGAACGTCAGCGAGGTCAGCCAGGTCATCGGGCGTCCGACATCCTCAGCAGGACCAGCTCGGAGCAGAAGCCGGGACCCATGGCCATCAGCATCCCGTAGGACCCTGGCCGCGGAGGCCGGTCCCGGAGGGTGTCCTCGAACACGTGCAGCACTGACGCCGAGGACAGGTTCCCGATCCTGGCCAGGGAGTCCCAGGTCAGCTGCACCGCCGAGCGGGGCAGCGTCAGCGCGTCCTCGATCGCTTCGAGCACCTTGGGTCCACCGGGGTGGCACACCCACCACTCGACGTCCTCGCGCGTCATCCCCTGGTCCTGGAGGAAGCCGTCGACGTCACCGCCGAGGTACTGCCGCACCAGGCCCGGCACGTTCGCGTCCAGGACGATGCGCAGCCCCGTCGAGGACACGTCCCAGCCCATCGTCCGCTCGGAGTCGGGGTAGAGCCGGCTGCGGGAGGCGAGCACCTCGACCTCTCCCGGCTCCGCGGGGGCGCGGGCGCTGCCGACCGCGACCACGGCCGCCGCCCCGTCGCCGAAGAGCCCGCTGGCGACGAGGTTCGGCACCGAGACGTCGTCGCGCTGCACGGTCAGCGAGCACAGCTCGATCGAGATCAGCACCGCGACCTCGTCGCGGTGACCCACCAGGTAGTCCTCCAGTCGCGCGACCCCGGCCGCACCGGCCACGCACCCGAGCCCCACCAGGGGGACCCGCTTCACGTCCGGGCGCAGCCCGACCAGCCCGGCGATCCGGGCGTCGAGCGAGGGCACGGCCAGCCCGGTGACCGTCGTGGAGATCACCAGGTCGACGTCGGCCGGGGTGAGGTCGGCCGCCTTCAGGGCGTCCACGAGGGCCTGTGCGCCGAGCTGCACACCCACCTCGATGAAGCGGTCGTTTGACTGCCCGAAGTCCTCGAGGGCGGAGTACTCCTCCAGTGGGAGCGCGAGGTGGCGCTGGCGGACCCCGGCGTTGGCGTGGAACCGCCGCAGCAGCCCCTCGTCGAGCGCCGTGCTGCCGATCACCGTCGCGAAGGCGTCGGTGATCTCGTCCTGACCGTAGCGATGCTCGGGCAGTACCCCTCGGACCGACAGGATCTGCATGGGTGTCCTCTCACTGGGTGACCGACGGTAGCGGGTCCGCGGGCCGGCCCCGGCTCCCGGTGAACAGGCTGCGGACCAATCCGGTGACCAGCCGGGGCGAAACCACACCCCCGCCGAGGCCGATCTCCACGAGGTCGTCGAAGACTTCCTGGTCCCGGGCGGCGGCGCGGATCCCGGCGTCCACCACGGCCGGCGCCGTGGACAGCCGGGACGTGACGAACGTGTGCCGCAGGTGGCGCCCGATCAGGGCTCGCAGCGCGCCGCGGTAGGCCGCCCCCGCCGCGTGCGGCCTTCCGGAACGGACCGCGGCAGCCGCCGCGCGGCCCGCGAGGATCCCCGAGGCGACCGCGTAGTAGATCCCCTCGCCGGTCATCGGGTTGACCAGGCCGGCGGCGTCGCCGGTGAGGAGGACGGGACCGTCGGCCTGGGTGAAGCGCCACCGGGAGAGCGGTAGGTGATGCGCCCGCCAGTCCCGGACGTCCGCGCCTGCGCCGGAGACCAGCCGGTCGAGCTCCCCGAGGAGCAGAGCCCGTGAGGGTGCGGCGGAGCGGTCGTCGAGCAGCTCGCCGTAGCCGACGTTGGACAGTCCGTCGCCGCGGTCGAACGCCCAGGCGTACGACGGCTGCCGCCGGTCGCCGTACGCGATCAGCTGGGTGTTTCTCCGGCCGGGAGGGGTCGGAGCGTAGCCGCGGATGGCGATCGCCCGGCGTCCTGCGCCGGCCGGGCCGATCCGGGACCGCACCACCGAGTGCGCACCGTCCGCGCCCACCACCACCCGAGCCCGGGTCTCGACGTCGACCGCCACCGCGTCCGACCCCACCTCGACGTCCCGGACCCGGTGCCGGCGCAGCACCGCTCCGGCGCGGGTCGCGTGCCCCACGAGGCGCGCGTCGAACACCTCACGCGGGACCACCCACACCGGCCGCGACAGTGCGCGGGAGACGCGGGCCCGATCCCCGGCGAGCTCCAGACGCTCGATCGGGGCCCAGCCCTCGACGACGTCCCCGGCCCCGACGGAGGCCAGCGCGTCCACGGCCTCGGGGGCGATCCCGTCGCCGCAGCTCTTGTCGCGCGGGAAGTCCGCGCGGTCCAGGAGGAGGACGCGCAGGGTCGGGTCCGCGGCGAGCGCCCCCAGCGCGGTGGCCGAGCCGGCGGGACCGGCCCCGACCACCACGAGGTCCCACAGGGGTTGCCCGGTGGCCGGTCCGGTCGTCGGTTCGCCGGCTCGGGTCCTCATCGGGCGCCGGCCAGCATCGCGACGTCGACGAGGGCGATCGCCACGGCGGCACGGAACGGCGTACGTCCCCTCCCGAGCAGCGCCGTCGCCGACAGCACGAGGACCACAGCCGCGAAGGACCAGGTCACGGCGCGGTTCCGGGCCGGCGCGGCCGCGCCGATCACCACGGACGCCGACACGAGTGCCAGCGTGGCCAGGGGCGCGGTCCAGCGGGCGCCGATCCGGTGCGGCAGCCCGCGGACCCCCGTGTCCGCGTCGTCCTGGAGGTCGGGGAGGGCGTTGACGAGGTGCGCGCCGACCCCGAGCAGCGCGCCGACCACGGGCCCCCACGCCGGGGGCAAGGCGGGCGGGCGCTCGGCCGCCGTCACGAACACCGGCAGGATCCCGAAGGCGACGGCGTACGGCAGCCAGGACCACACCGTCGACTTCAGCCGCAGGTTGTACGCCCAGCCGCAGGCGACGAAGAGCAGGTGCACCGCGCCGGCCACCGCGCCGCAGGCGAGCGACAGCGGGACTGTGAGGACCACGGCGACGATGCAGGCGGCCCGGACCGTCGCCTCTCCGATGTCGCCCGTGGCGAGCGGCTTGTCCGTGCGGTGCACGCTCCGGTCGCGGGCCGCGTCGAGCAGGTCGTTGGACCAGCCGACCGACAGCTGTCCGGTGAACACGGCCGCAACAACCAGCACGGCCCGGCCCGCGGTCAGGTCCGCCGAGGCCGCCAGCACCGCGGTGACCAGCGTGACCGCGACGGTGGGCCCGGCGTGGGCAGCGCCGACGAGCGCGGCCGTCCGCGCTGCGCTGGTGGACCTCGCCTGCGGCACGAGCGCTCCGTCTCCTCACGATGGTCGGTGCCTCGGTCTCCCGAGGTGCAGCCGCCCGTGTTCGCCGCCGCTGCCTCGATGATTGCTCACCGCCATTCCGCGTCCAAGGCGAAGGGCTCGCCGCCCGTGATGGAATGGGCGGCATGGAAGACGGTGCCTCGTGAGCGAGCCGGGTGCGGGCCGGATGCCTGCGCGCCCGCGTCAGGTCACCGTGGCGGCAGGCATGGCGGCTGTGGCGTGCCTCCTCGTGGTCCTCAGCCTGTTCGACTCGATGGCCCAGATCCGCTCCAGCGACACCGACCGCACGGTCCGCGAGTTCCTCGCGAGCGCCCCCGGGCAGAGCCTCGGCCTCGACGTCGAGTCGGTGGTCCGGATGCTGCGTGCGCTGGTCCTGCTCAGCGGGGCCCTGGCCGCGGCCGGGCTGATCCTGTCCGTGTACTCCCTCCGGCGGCATCGCGGCGCTCGGGTCGGGCTGACCGTGGTCGCTGTCCTGATGCTGTTCTCGGCCACGTTCGTGGCCGGGTTGCTGCCGCTCGTGGTCGTGCTCGGCGCCGGCATGCTGTGGCGGCGGGAGGCGCGGGACTGGTTCGACGGGCGGGCGCCGCAGCCGCGGGCGACCGAAGGCGCGGCCTCGCCGTTCGACCAGCCCGCGACGACCCCGGTCCGGGGCTCCGAGCCCGGCGCCCCGCCGCCACCCGCCGAGGGTCAGCAGTCAGCACGTCCGCCGCGGCCCTTCGCCGGCACCTACGGCCGCCCGCCGGCGCCGTACGGGCAGCCCCAGTGGCGGCCCCAGTGGCGGCCGCAGCCGACGTATGGCGCGTCGGCGCCCGCCCGACGTCCCGCCGCGGTGACCGCCGCCGCCTGGCTGACCTGGGTGTTCGGCGGGATCACCGCCGTGGTCTTCGGCCTGCTGGTGCTCAGTCTACTCGTCGAGCGGGGCCGACTGCTCGAGCAGCTCCAGCGGAACCCGGGTCTGGCCGACCAGGGGCTGACGAGCCAGCAGTGGCTGGCGATCTTGTGGGTCGCGGGCGCGGTGGGGATCTTCTGGTCGCTCGCCGCGATGGCCCTGGCCGTCCTCGCCTACAACCGGGTCCGGGCCGGCCAGGTCGGGCTGGTGGTCTCGGCGGCCCTGTCGGCGGTGCTGTGCACGGTCTCCCTCGTCGGCCTGCTCAGCGGGCTTGCCGGGTTCGCGACCGTGGTGCTGCTCCTCGGCCGCGGCGCCAACCGCTGGTTCACCCGCGAGGCGCCGCCGGAGCCCCGGTACGACGCCCGACCTGAGCGGCAGCAGCCGCCTCCCTCGGGGAAGCCCCCGGTCTGGTAGTCAGGCGTGCAGGTCCGCCGCCTGCAGCCGGTCGACCGCGTCCTCCAGCACCGAGGCGTCCTTGCAGAAGGCCCACCGCACCAGGTGCCGTCCGGCGTCCTGGTCGTCGAAGAAGACCTGTTCGGGGATGGCAACGACGCCGGCCCGCTCGGGCAGCGCCATGCAGAACGCCAGGCCGTCGCGGTGGCCGTACCTGCGCACGTCGGTGGTCACGAAGTAGGTCGCCTCGGGTGGGTAGACGTCCAGGTCGAGCTCCCGCAGCCCGGCGACCAGCAGGTCCCGCTTGGTCTGCAGGTCCTTGGCCAGCGCGTCGTAGAACGCGGCCTCCTGGGTCAGCGCGTACGCCACGGCGGGCTGCAGCGGCGCCGCGTTGCTGAAGGTGAGCCACTGCTTGGCGGCCATCACGGCCTGCACCAGGTCGGCCGGCCCGGTGACCCAGCCGACCTTCCACCCCGTGAACGAGAAGGTCTTGCCGGCGCTGGAGATGCTCACCGTCCGGTCCCACATGCCCGGCAGCGTGCACAGCGGCACATGGCTGCGCCCGTCGTACACCAGGTGCTCGTACACCTCGTCGGTCACCACCACGAGGTCGTGCTCGATGGCGACGTCCGCGACGACCTGGAGCTCCCCGCGGGTGAGGGTCGCGCCGGTCGGGTTGTGAGGGGTGTTCAGGAGCAGGGTCGTGGTCCGCGGGGTCACCGCGGCGCGGAGGGCGTCCGGGTCGAGGCGGAAGTCCGGCGGCCGCAGGGTGACGGGGCGGCGGACTCCGCCGGCCATCTCGATGCAGGCCACGTAGGAGTCGTAGAACGGCTCCAGCACCACCATCTCGTCACCGGGGTTCACCAGCGCCAGGACGGCGGCGGCGATCGCCTCGGTCGCGCCGGCCGTCACCACGACCTGCGAGAGCGGGTCGAGCTCGATGCCGTAGTGCCGGGCCTGGTGCCCCGCCACCGCCTCCCGCAGCTCCGGGACCCCCGGCCCGGGCGGGTACTGGTTGCGGCCAGCACGCAACGCCTGCACCGCGGCCTCGACGACCGCCGGTGGGCCGTCCTGGTCCGGGAAGCCCTGCCCGAGGTTCAGGCTGCCGGTGCGCAGGGCCAGCGCGGACATCTCGGAGAAGATGGTCGGCGGGATGGAGCGGAGCCGCCGGGCCATCCGCGGGCTCTGGCCGGGGCGGGCGGACTCAGGCATACGGCGACTGTACGGCGTCCCGCCGGCGCGCATCCGCCTGGCGGAGCCGGCCGCATAGGCTGACGGCCATGACCGATCGCGAGGCGCTGCTGGCCCAGGTGACCAAGAAGGCCGTGGTGCACGGCCGGGTCGTCCTCTCCTCGGGCCGCGAGGCCGACTACTACGTCGACCTGCGCCGGGTGACCCTCGACGCGCAGGCCGCTCCTCTGGTCGGCCGGGTGATGCTGGACCTCACCGAGGACTGGGACTTCGAGGCCGTCGGCGGGCTCACCCTCGGCGCGGACCCGGTCGCGGTGGCGATGCTGCACGCCGCCGCCGCCCAGGGACGCGAGCTGGACGCGTTCGTGGTGCGCAAGGCCGAGAAGGCCCACGGACTCCAGCGCCGGATCGAGGGACCGGACGTGGCCGGGCGACGCGTGCTCGCGGTCGAGGACACCTCGACGACCGGGGGCTCGGTGCTCACCGCGGTCCAGGCGCTCGAGGAGGCCGGCGCCCAGGTGGTCGGGGTGGCGGTGATCGTGGACCGGGCCACCGGCTCGAAGGAGCGGATCGAGGCCGCTGGCTACCCCTACCGCTACGCCTTCGGCCTGGACGACCTCGGTCTGCCGCAGTCATGAGCCGGACGCCGGCCTCCGCGGAGGGTGCGGACTTCCTGGTCGCGGCCGGGACGGTGGTGGATCTGGTGGGCCGGATGGAGGTGGTCGGGCGTTGGTCGGAGCCGAGCGCCCTGGCCGGCCTCACGGTCGCCGGGCTGGCCGCTCACCTCGCCTCGCAGGTGCTCACCGTCCACGCCGCGGTGACCGCCGGGACGGCGGTGACCGAGGAGCGGTCGGTGCCTCTCCTGGAGCACTACCAGCGGGTCCCGTGGGCCGGCGCCGGCCCCGACGAGCCGGCGAACGTGGCGATCCGCGAAGGCTCCGAGCGGGCCGCCGGCGTCGGCCACGGAGCCCTCATCGCGTCCGTGCAGACCGCAGTGGACGACCTGCGGGCCGCCTTCACCGGGGTGCTCCCGGCCCAGCTGCCACCGGCGATCCGGCTGCCTCAGTGGGACTGGTCGCTGTCGTTCGACGACTTCCTGGTCACCCGGGTGATGGAGATCGCGGTGCACTCCGACGACCTCGCCGTGAGCGTGGACGTCGTGCCGCCGACCCTGCCGGAAGCGGTCCTGGGCCCGGTCCTGGCGGTGCTGGTCGGTGTCTCGCTGCAGCGCCACGGTCAGGCGGCCGTCCTACGGGCCCTGACCCGCAGGGAGCGGGCGCCCGCGTCGATCGCTGCCTTCTGACGGTCTCAGGCCCGGTCCAGGTCGGCCGGGGCGTCCTGGGTCGTCGAGGTCGCTTCGCTGTCGTGCCCGGTGTCGTGGGCGGTGTCGTGGGCGGTGTCGTGCCCGGTGTCGTGGGCCGCGTCGGGGGTCTCGTGGCCGGTGGCCGAGGGGGCGGCGGCAGGGCGAGCGTGCCGCTTGCGCCGCCACTCGATGGCGACCGGGATCACCGAGAACGCCAGGATCACCAGCATCGCCTTGTCGATGTTCTCGCCGAGGGCCGGGAAGGCGGCGCCGAGGAAGTAGCCGGCGAGCAGCACCAGGGCCACCCACAGCACCGCGCCGACGAGGCTCCAGAGCAGGAAGCGCCGCCGGTTCATGCGGGTCACGCCCGCGACCAGGGTGATGTAGGTCCGCACGAAGGGCACGAACCGGCCGAGGACGAGGGCCATGTTGCCGTGCTTGTCGAAGAACTCGCCGGTCGACTCGATGTGCCGGCGCTTGAGCAGCCGGCCGTCGTGGCCGCGCACCGGCTCACCGAGCCGGCGGCCTATCTCGTAGCCCGCGACGTTCCCCGCGAACGCCGCGGCGATCATCAGCACCAGCGAGATCACCAGCGCGACACCCTGCCCGCCGGGGAAGACGTGGATCTTGTCGGTCGCCACGAACAGCCCGAGCGCGAACAGCAGGGTGTCGCCCGGCAGGAACGGGAACAGCAGCCCGCACTCGATGAAGACGATGACCAGACAGACCCAGAAGAACTCGGAGCCGAACCTGTCCAGCAGCCAGGTGGGGTCCATCCACGAGATGCCGAGCAGCATCGGGGTCACGGTCGTCACCTCTCGAGGATAGTTGCCCGACCTGAACGGTGTCTGTCGTGTGGTCATCCCTAGGCTGGCGGCCGTGCAGGAGGAGCGCGCGCCGTACGACCCGATGCCCCACGGGCCGGCCGAGGTCGGGGTGGGGCCGTGGCCCGGCGAGTGGCCGACCGGCGAGGAGTACGACGAACGGCTGCTCGCCGGCGGCGACCGGCGCAACGTCGTGGACCGCTACCGGTACTGGACCGTCGAGGCGATCGTCGCCGACCTGGACACCCGCAGGCACGACTTCCACGTGGCGATCGAGAACTGGCAGCACGACTTCAACATCGGGACGATCGTCCGCTCGGCCAACGCGTTCCTGGCCCGCGAGGTGCACATCGTCGGCAACCGCCGCTGGAACCGGCGCGGCGCCATGGTCACCGACCGCTACCAGCACGTCCGGCACCACGCGACGGTGCCCGACCTCGCGGAGTACCTGCACGAGCAGGGCGTCACGCTGCTCGGGATCGACAACCTGCCCGGCTCCTCCCCGCTCGAGACGCTGCACCTCCCGCGGGCGGTGTGCCTGTTGCTCGGACAGGAGGGACCCGGACTCTCGCCGGCCGCCCACGACGCCTGCGACGGGACGTTCTCCATCGCCCAGTTCGGCTCCACGAGGTCCATCAACGCCTCCGCCGCGGCGGCGATCGCGATGCACACGTGGGTGCGCCAGCACGCCGACCTGTCTGAGTCGTGGCGCGGCTCCGTGGGTTGAGCCTCGGCCACGACGACCGAAGGCCCCCGTCCGCGGAGGGGACGCGGCTCGCGACCCACCGCCCGCGGCTTCTAGAGTGGCCTGACCGACGCCGGACCACGCCAGACCACAGGAGAACCGCCGATGCCTATCGCGACGCCCGAGGTGTACGCCGAGATGCTCGACAAGGCCAAGCGCGAGAAGTTCGCCTACCCGGCCATCAACGTCAGCTCCTCGCAGACCCTGAACGCGGCCCTCCAGGGCTTCGCCGACGCGGGCAGCGACGGGATCATCCAGGTGTCGACCGGCGGCGCGGAGTACCTGTCCGGGGCGGGCATCAAGAACATGGTCGCCGGCTCGGTGGCCCTCGCCTCCTTCGCCACGGAGGTCGCGAAGAACTACCCCGTCAACGTGGCGCTGCACACCGACCACTGCCCCAAGGACAAGCTCGACGGGTTCGTCCGGCCGCTGCTCGAGATCTCCGTCGAGCGGGTCAAGAACGGGCAGCCGCCGCTGTTCCAGTCGCACATGTGGGACGGGTCCGCCGTACCCCTCGACGAGAACCTCAAGATCGCCCAGGAGCTCCTGGAGAAGGCCGCCGCGGCCCACATCATCCTCGAGATCGAGGTCGGCGTGGTCGGCGGCGAGGAGGACGGGGTCGTCGGCGGCGCCGGGGACAAGCTCTACAGCACCCCGGGTGACGCGATCGACACCGTGGAGGCGCTCGGCCTGGGCGAGAAGGGGCGCTACCTGACGGCCCTCACGTTCGGCAACGTGCACGGCGTCTACAAGCCGGGCAACGTCAAGCTCCGCCCCGAGATCCTCAAGCAGGCCCAGGAGGCGGTGGTCGAGAAGCTCGGCCTGGACGCCGGCAGCCAGCCCTTCGACCTGGTCTTCCACGGCGGGTCGGGCTCGCTCGCGGAGGAGATCGCCGCGGCCGTGGAGTACGGCGTGGTGAAGATGAACGTCGACACGGACACCCAGTACGCGTTCACCCGCCCCGTCGCCGGTCACATGTTCAGCAACTACGACGGCGTGCTGAAGATCGACGGGGAGGTGGGCAGCAAGAAGGCCTACGACCCGCGGGCCTGGGGCAAGGCCGCCGAGGCGGGTATGGCGGCCCGGGTCGTCGAGGCGTGCGAGAACCTCAGCAGCACCGGCACCAGCCTCTCGGCGTGACCGCATGAGCGGCGAGTTCCAGGACCTGATGGCGGGGCCGCCGGCCACCCGGCTGCCCGAGGACCCGGCTGCGGGGGAGATCGCGTCGGGTGCCCCGGTGGTCGACGTGGTGCGGGCGCACCCCGAGTCCCCGATCGCCTGGGCGACCCTGGCGGAGCAGGCGCTGGAGGCCGACGCGGGGATCGAGCGGACCGGGGAGGTCACCGCCTACGCCTATGCCCGGGTCGGCTACCACCGGAGCCTCGACCTGCTGCGGCGCAACGGATGGAAGGGCCACGGCCCGGTCCCCTGGGAGCACGAACCGAATCAGGGCTTCCTGCGCGCGCTGGCCGCGCTGGCCATCGCCGCTCGCCGCATCGGCGAGGTGGGCGAGGCCGAGCGTTGCGCGACCTTCCTGCGCGACAGCAGCCCCACGGCGTACGACGCCCTGCTGGCTGACTGAGCGAGAGCCTCACCAGGCGCCGGACGGGGACGAGGGCCGAGGACAGGACGAGGCGCCGGAATCGTCCCCTGCCTCGATTCCGACGCCTCGTCGACGGAAACCGGCCCGCGCCAGGCCTCCGAGGAGGGCGCGGGGCCGACGTCCGGACAGCACTGTGGCAGAAACCGCCTCTCGAGTCTGGCACGTTCCAGACACTGGCACTAACCTGCCATGATGGCCCCTCGCCCCTCCTCCAACCCGGACCTGTCCACTCTCGGGGTTCTCGGGTTCACCGCGCACGAGGAGCGCCTGTACCGGCTGGTGCTGCGGAACTCCGGCAGCACCTTGGCGGGGCTGGCCGGGTTGGCAGGCCTGCCGGTCGGCGAGATGCGGGAGCAGGTCAGCCGGTTCGTGCGGAGCGGCGTGGTCGAGGTACGCGACGACGTGGTCGTGGCGCGTCCGCCGCAGGAAGCCCTGGGCCGGTTGATCAACGAGGAGGGCCGGCGGGTGCAGAGCCGCGCCGAGCAGCTCGAGGCGGCCCGCGCCCTGCTGCCCTCCCTGCACGTCGACCACCTGTCCGCGTCGGCGACCACCGGCCAGCCGGTCCCGGTCGAGGTGCTCGAGGACGGGGACCTCGCCCAGCTGGTGCGCAGCTTCGCGGTCTCCTCCTCCGGCGACCTGCTGTGGCTGCGACCCGACCCGTCCCGGATCTCGCCCGGCAACCGGCTGGACGACTGGGTGATCGACCTGGTGCGGTCCGGGCGACGCTCGCGGGCCATCTACCCGGCCACGGCACTCGAGGAGGCTCCAGGAATGATCCGGGCCCGCGCCGAGGCGGGGGAGAGCATCCGGGTCCTCGCCGCGGTGCCGACCCGGCTCGGGGTCATCGGTGGCACCGCTGCCCTGCTCAGCGAGCGCTTCGGCGTCAACGACGGACGCCGGCTGGTGCTTCGTCAGCCCTCGCTGGTGGCCGCGGTGACCTTGATGTTCGAAGGGCTGTGGGACAAGGCGCTCCCCGTGCCGGCGCTCGAGGGCCGGCCGCTCGAGGGGGGCACGTACGACGAGGGGATCGGCGGCAAGCGCCTGCTGCTGCACCAGCTCGCCGGCGGCGCCAAGGACGAGCAGATCGCCCGGGCGCTGGGCATCAGCCTGCGCACGGTGCGACGCCGGGTCGCCGAGCTGCTTGACGATCTCGGGGCCGGCTCCCGTTTCCAGGCTGGCGCCGAGGCGGTACGCCGCGGCTGGCTGTGAGCGACGGTGGCGTCAGCCGGGCAGCGGCATGGAGAACGCGCGCGGCTCGATGTGCCAGGTGCGGTTTCGCTCCGGGCCGTACAGCTCCCCGTCGGCGCTGCAGTAGAACGCCTGCCCCGACAGCGACACGGACTCCCCGCGCACGTAGAGCACGTCGTCGCGCTTGTGGTGCGTCCCCATCCGGAACCGCACTGCGTAGCCGAGCTTGGCCCACAGGGACGTGGAGAACGACACCATCACGTCCATCTTCCCGTCGGTGGGGTCGGCCTCGGGGGTCACCCGGGCGCCACCCCCGATGCGCGAGCCGTTGCCGATGGCAACCATCAGGATCGGGTGCGCGAAGTCGGCAACCACGTGGCCGTCGACCTCGACCCGCACCCGGACGAAGGGCGGGCGGACGGCGGCCCTGGCCGCGCCGAGGACGTAGCCCAGCCGGCCCAGCGCCCGCTTCAGCGACCCGGCGGACGCGGTGGCCTGCGCGCCCAGGCCGATGTGCACGTTGTTGACCACCACCTCGCCGAGGCAGTCCACGATCAGGTCCACCGGGCGCACGTCGCCGGCCACCACGACCCGGGCCGCCTCCGCAGGGTCCAGCGGGATGCCGGCCCCGCGAGCGAAGTCGTTGCCCGTGCCCAGCGGCACCAGCCCGACCACGGCGTCTGCCAGCTCGTGGCGGCGGTACAGGGCGGACACCACCGCGTGCAGGGTGCCGTCGCCCCCGGCCACGACGATGTGCCGGCCTCCGCGCCGGTGCAGCACGGAGTCGAGCTCACCGGGGTTGCCGGTGTGCGCCACCTCGACGTCGGCGGCCGCGCGCAGCACCTGCAGGGCGCTCTCCAGCCGCTCGTCGTCGGCGCTCCCGGCGTCGGGGTTGGTGATCAGCAGCAGCGGTTCCATCAGCCGGAGGCTACCGCGAGGAGGTCGGGCGGCGCTCTGCTAACGTTGTTTCGCAAGAGCCCCGATGCTGTTGCGCATCCGGGCTCCGTGTGTGTCTGGCCGGTGTCCGGATCGCCCGAAGCACCGGCTCACCGGCCAGTGGAAGAGGTGGCAGATGCCCGCGATCGTGGTCCTCGGCGCCCAGTGGGGCGATGAGGGGAAGGGCAAGGCGACCGACCTGCTCGGCTCGTCCATCGACTACTGCGTGCGCTACCAGGGCGGCAACAACGCCGGTCACACCATCGTGGTGAACGGCGAGAAGTTCGCCACCCACCTGCTGCCGTCCGGGGTCCTCACCCCTGGCTGCATCCCGGTGATCGCCAACGGCGTCGTCGTCGACGCCCGCGTCCTGCTCGACGAGATCGACGGTCTCGAGGCCCGCGGCGTGGACACCTCGCGGGTGGTGCTCTCGTCCAACGCGCACCTGATCACCTCGTACCACACGACGATCGACAAGGTGACCGAGCGGTTCCTCGGCAAGAACAACATCGGTACGACGGGACGCGGGATCGGTCCGACGTACGCCGACAAGATCAACCGGACGGGGATCCGGGTGGCCGACGTCTTCGACGAGAAGATCCTGGCGCAGAAGGTCGAGGCGGCCCTCGAGCAGAAGAACCACCTGCTGGTGAAGGTGTACAACCGTCGCGCCATCGCTGTGGAGGAGATCCTGGAGGAGATCGGTCAGTACGCCGACCGGCTCAAGCCGATGGTGGCCGACACGTCGCTGCTGCTGAACCGGGCGCTGGACGAGCAGAGGACCGTGCTGTTCGAGGGGGCGCAGGCGACGATGCTCGACGTCGACCACGGCACCTATCCCTACGTCACCAGCAGCAACCCCATCTCCGGCGGCGTCGGACCCGGAGCCGGGATCGGCCCCAAGCGCATCGACCGGATCATCGGCGTGGTCAAGGCCTACACGACGCGGGTCGGCTCGGGCCCCTTCCCCACCGAGCTCCTCGACGACGACGGCGACCGGCTCCGGGTGATCGGCGCGGAGTACGGCACCACGACCGGCAGGAACCGCCGCTGCGGCTGGTACGACGCGGTGATCGCACGCTACGCGGCCAGGCTGAACGGGCTCACGGAGTTCTTCTTGACCAAGCTCGACGTGCTCGGTGACTGGGACCGGATCCCGGTGTGCGTCGCCTACGACATCGACGGCGCGCGGCACGAGGAGATGCCGATGACCCAGTCGGAGTTCCACCACGCCAAGCCGGTCTATGAGTTCTTCGACGGCTGGAACGCGGACATCTCGAAGTGCCGGTCGTTCGATGAGCTGCCGCGCAACGCGCAGGTCTACGTGCGGGCGCTGGAGGAGATGTCCGGGGCGCCGTTCTGGGCCGTCGGCGTCGGTCCGGGACGTGAGGAGACGATCGTGCTGCGGGACGCCGCGTGAGGGTCCTGGTCCTCGGCGGCGGCGGCCGCGAGCACGCCCTGGCCCTGGCGCTGGCGCGCGACCCGGCCGTGACCGGGCTGTACGCCGCCCCTGGGAACCCCGGCATGGCCGAGGTGGCCACGTTGCACGACGTGGATCCGGTCGACGGTCCAGCCGTCGCGGACCTCGCCGAGAAGCTGGCCGCCGACCTGGTCGTGGTCGGACCGGAGGCGCCGCTCGTCGCCGGCGTCGCGGACGTCCTGCGTGAGCGGGGCATCTCCTGCTTCGGGCCGTCCGCGGCCGCCGCCAGGCTCGAGGGGTCCAAGGCCTTCGCCAAGGAGGTGATGGCCGCGGCCGGCGTGCCCACCGCGGACGCGCGGGTCTGCGAGACCTCGGACGAGGTGGCCGCCGCGCTCGACGAGTTCGGCGCGCCGTACGTCGTGAAGGACGACGGCCTCGCTGCGGGCAAGGGCGTGGTGGTGACCTCCGACCGGGCCGAGGCACAGGCACATGCGGCCGCCTGCGGGCGCGTGGTGATCGAGGATTACCTCGACGGTCCGGAGGTCTCGCTGTTCGCGGTGACCGACGGCCGGACCGTCGTACCGCTGCTGCCGGCCCAGGACTTCAAGCGGGCCTTCGACGGGGACGCCGGCCCCAACACCGGTGGCATGGGCGCCTACACACCACTGCCCTGGATCCCCGACGGGCTGGTCGCCGAGGTCGCGGAGCAGGTGCTGCAGCCGACGGTCGACGAGATGGCCCGGCGCGGGACCCCCTTCGCCGGGCTGCTGTACGCCGGGCTGGCGCTCACGGCTCGCGGCGTGCGGGTGGTCGAGTTCAACGCCCGCTTCGGCGACCCCGAGACCCAGCCGCTGATGGCGCTGCTCGCCTCACCGCTCGGCACCGTGCTGAAGGCGGCCGCGGATGGCCGGCTGGCCGAGCTCGGGCCGCTCGCCTGGCTCGACGGCGCCGCGGTCGCCGTCGTGCTGGCCGCCGAGGGCTACCCGGAGAAGCCGAGGACCGGCGACCCGGTGCGCGGGCTCGCCGAGGCGGACGCCATGGAGGGCGTGCACGTCATCCACGCGGGCACCGCCTACGACGGGACGCACGAGGTCGTCGGCTCCGGCGGCCGGGTGCTGGCCGTGACCGCG
Source organism: Nocardioidaceae bacterium (assembly GCA_033850795.1). GTDB lineage: Bacteria > Actinomycetota > Actinomycetes > Propionibacteriales > Nocardioidaceae > Nocardioides_B. Next base: position 23,404 of record JAWWPF010000212.1, read on the forward strand.
GTCGGCTCCGACGTGGCCGACGCCCGGGCCAAGGCCTACGCCGCCGTCGACGTGCTGCGGATCGACGGCGTCCAGTTCCGCACCGACATCGCTGCAGGAGTCTGAATGCCGATCCCCAACGTGCTCGCCGGGCGGTACGCCTCCGCGGACCTGGTCCGGATCTGGTCCCCCGAGCACAAGGTGGTCCTGGAGCGGCGGCTGTGGATCGCGGTGCTCGAGGCTCAGCGCGACCTCGGCGTCGAGGTCCCCGACGGTGTCGTCGAGGCCTACCGGGCCGTGGTCGATCAGGTCGACCTCGCCTCGATCGCCGCCCGGGAGCGGGTCACCAGGCACGACGTGAAGGCCCGCATCGAGGAGTTCTGCGCGCTCGCCGGGTACGAGCACATCCACAAGGGGATGACCTCGCGGGACCTGACCGAGAACGTCGAGCAGCTGCAGGTCCGGGCCTCGCTCGAGCTGGTCCGCGACCGGGCCGTCGCGGCCCTCGCGCGGCTCGCCCGCCTGGCCACCGAGCACGAGTCCCTGGTGATGACCGGGCGCTCCCACAACGTCGCCGCCCAGGCGACCACCCTCGGCAAGCGGTTCGCGAGCGTGGCCGACGAGCTGCTCGTCGGGTTCACCAGGATCGAGGACCTGCTGGCCCGCTACCCACTGCGAGGCGTCAAGGGCCCCGTGGGCACCAGCCAGGACATGCTCGACCTCCTCGACGGGTCCACCGCCAAGCTCGCCGACCTCGAGCAGCGGGTCGCCGCCCACCTCGGGTTCGAGCAGGTGCTGACCAGCGTCGGCCAGGTCTACCCGCGGTCCCTGGACCTCGACGTGGTGTCCGCCCTCGTCCAGCTCGTCGCGGGACCGTCCAGCCTCGCCACCACGATCCGGCTGATGGCCGGCGTCGAGCTGGTCACCGAGGGGTTCAAGGAGGGCCAGGTCGGGTCCTCGGCCATGCCGCACAAGATGAACACCCGCTCCTGCGAACGGGTGAACGGGCTCGCCGTGGTGCTCCGTGGTCACCTCGGCATGGTCGCCGAGCTCGCCGGCGGCCAGTGGAACGAGGGCGACGTCTCCGACTCCGTCGTACGACGCGTGGCGCTGCCCGACGCCTTCTTCGCCTGTGACGGCCTCTTCCAGACCTTCCTGACCGTGCTCGACGAGTTCGGGGCCTTCCCCGCGGTCATCCAGCGCGAGCTCGACCGCTACCTGCCGTTCCTCGCGAGCACGAAGGTGCTGATGGCCGCCATACGCAACGGCGTGGGACGGGAGACCGCCCACGAGGCGATCAAGGAGGCGGCCGTCGGCGTCGCGCTCGCGATGCGGCAGGGCCAGGCCGACAACGACGTCTTCGACCGGCTGGCGGCCGACGAGCGGCTCGGCCTCACCGCCGACCAGCTGGCGACGCTGGTCGCCGACCCGATCACCTTCACCGGCGCGGCGGTCGACCAGGTGCAGGCGGTGGTACGGCGCGTCGACGAGGTCGTGAAGACCTACCCCGAGGCGGCCGACTACACCCCCGCGGAGATCCTCTGATCAGTCCACGTCGATGACGTGGTGCAGGTACCTCATCGGCGCCTCCAGGAAGCGTCGCCAGTGGCCGACGAGCTCGAGTTCCTCGTAGGCCGTCTCTCGGAGCCCCCGGGACCCGTCTCTAGCAACCGGGCTGCGGGCAGGGCCGCGAGCAGCGGCGAGTGGGTGGCGCACAGGACCTCGGCACCGGCGGCGAGGTCGTGCAAGGTCGATCTGGGCGCTGAACGAGAGCGCCGCCGCAGGCTCGTCGAGGCAGGAGAGCCCGGGAGAGTCGAAGAGGGTGCGCAGGAGCTCGAGGAAGGGCTCCCCGTGCCTCATCTCGTGGAACACCGGATCCCGCTCGATGCTGAACGACTCCTGTCGGGTGACGTAGCCGTGCATTGTCTCGGCGCGAAGGAAGAACCCCCACCGCGGCGCACCCGGCGCGCGCTCCAGGGTGATCCAGCGATGCAGCGGCCAGTCGGTTGCCCGTGCCTCCTGCTGCACGTTGCGAGTGCCGCCCTCGGCAGCCAGGCCGATTGCCATGGCGACGGCCTCCACGAGCGTCGACTTCCCGCTGCCGTTCTCCCCGATCAGAGGCGCGACCCCAGCGGGCAGCGCCAGTCCCTCGTCCAGCAGCTGGGCGACCGCCGGGACGGACGCGGGCCAGCTGGATCAGGTCGTGCTCGTCCTTCGCTGTCCCAAGAGGTTGTATGCAAGGTTGTATGCAGCCGCTCCGACGGGCACTCGGGCGGTCCGCTGGGGCTTTCGCCCAGTTGTGCCTGGAGTGCCGGCGGCGAGTGCACGTCTGAGCGGTCGTCTCAGGCCCGCGGAGCAGTCCCCGCGCCCAGGGGCTGGGGGCCTTCCCGGAACGAGCGCCGTCTCAACGGGAACGAGCGCCGTCTCAACGGGAACGAGCGCCGTCTCAACGGGAACGAGCGCCGTCTCAACGGGAACGAGCGTCCTCGGCGTCGACGGCCAGGTCCACGTCACGGCGCAGCCGCGGTGCACGCCCGAACGAGGTCTGCTCGTCCCCTACCCGCACGAACCCGACCGAGGCGTAGAAGTCGGCTGCGTGGTCGTTCGCCGTCACCTCGATCCATGGCACGCCGTCGCGAGTGGCATCGGCCACTGCCTCGAGCACCAGGCGGGTCGCCACCCCTCGGCGCATGGCGTCGGGGTCGACGAACAGGTCCTCGAGCTCCCGCCCGCCCTCGATGTCGACGACGGTCGCGAACCCGAGGATCCGACCGAGTCCGTCGGTGGCTACACGTGTCCGGCCGGTCGCCAGGCGGTCCCCGGCCCAGTGCAGCGCGTCCGGTGAAGCGAGCAGGCTCGGGCGGTCGCCCTCGTTGCTCAACGACGAGCGTCGGTAGAGCGCCCGGAGAGCATCGAGGTCGTCAACCGTCGCCGGCCGGGTGCAGATGTCTGGCATCGGTTACCTGCGCTGCGCCAGGAGCGCGTCGAGCTTGCTCTCCAGGCGAGCGATGTCTTCCTGTGTGGCGGACTGCCGCCCGGGGAGGAGGGTGGCGACCACCGCCCCGCCCGGCTCGAGGCGCACTTCGGAGGTGTCCGACACGTCGTTGGCGTTCTGCCGCCGGAGGGCGGCGTCGACGTCCGCCTGCCGAAGTCCCTCCCGCAGCAGCGCCGGGCCGTTCCAGTGACCGAGCCTCGCGAGCACGGTCGGGGTCCCCTCGATCAGCATGTGCAGCCCGTCGGAGATCAGTGACGCACGGACCACCAGGGCGTTGAAGGCGACCAGTGTCACGGCCCCGATGAGCCCTCCCGTCACCGAGTTGTCGGGGCCGATGATGGCGTTCTGGACGACGTTGGACAGCAGCATCACGACGACGAGGTCGAAGGAGTTGAACTGTGCCAGGTCGCGCTTGCCCGCGAGCCTGAGCAGCAGCGCGAGCACGAGGTACACCACGATGGTCCGGATGATCTTCTCCGGTGCGCCGACGCCGAGCGTCGTGAGGTCGTTCCACATGGCGACATCATCGCCCGCGGACGCACGGCGGTCGGTCGGCTCGCCGGGCACTCGCGGGCACTACGATCGGGCGCCATGAACGAGGTCACGCACGGGATCCCCTCGGCGCCGGCGCTGGAGGGCGCCCAGCACCTGCACTCGGGCAAGGTCCGCGACCTCTACCGGTTCGGGGACGGGCGGCTGCTGATGGTCGCCAGCGACCGCATCTCCGCGTTCGACTACGTCCTCGAGTCGACGATCCCGGACAAGGGCGTGGTGCTCACCCAGATGTCCCTGTGGTGGTTCGAGCAGCTCGCCGACCTGGTGCCGAACCACGTGGTGTCGCTCGACGTGCCCGCATCCGTCAAGGGCCGAGCCGTCGTCTGCGAGCAGCTCGACATGTACCCGGTCGAGTGCGTCGCGCGCGGCTACCTGACCGGGTCCGGGCTGCTGGACTACCGGGCCACCGGGCAGGTGTGCGGGATCCCGCTGCCCGACGGGCTGCAGGACGGCAGCCGGCTCCCGGAGCCGATCTTCACGCCGGCCACCAAGGCGGCGCTCGGCGAGCACGACGAGAACGTGTCGTACGACGCGGTGGCGGCTGCCACCGGTGACCAGGCCGCAGCCCGCCTGCGCGACCTGACCTTGCGGGTCTACCGGCGCGCCGAGGAGATCGCCCGGGGCCGCGGCATCCTGCTCGCCGACACCAAGCTGGAGTTCGGGGCCCGGCCCGACGGCACGGTGGTGCTCGCGGACGAGGTGCTGACCCCCGACTCGTCGCGGTTCTGGCCGGCGGACGAGTGGCAGCCGGGGCGCACGCAGCCGTCGTACGACAAGCAGATCGTGCGCAACTGGCTGCTCTCCCCCGAGAGCGGCTGGGACCGGTCGACCGGCGAGGCGCCGCCTCCACTGCCCGACGCGGTCGTGGAGCGGACCCGGTCCCGCTACGTGGAGGCGTACGAGAGGCTCACCGGTCGGACCTTCTAGACTGGCGCTGCCCTCCAGCCGTGCCAGCCCATGACCTGCCCGTACCAGCCCGTGACCAGCCCGTGACCAGCCCGTACCAGCCCGTGACCAGCCCGTGACCAGCAAGGAGCCCCTGTGGCCCGTGTCGTCGTCGACGTCATGCTCAAACCCGAGATCCTCGACCCGCAGGGCAAGGCGGTGCAGGGGGCCCTTCCCCGGCTGGGTGTCGAGGGCGTGACCGACGTCCGCCAGGGCAAGCGCTTCGAGCTCGAGGTCGAAGGCGAGCTGACCGAGGAGCGGCTCGCGAAGCTGCACGAGATCGCCGAGACGCTGCTGTCGAACCCGGTCATCGAGGAGTTCGAGGTGCACGTCCCGTGAGCGGTCTGCGCGTCGGTGTGGTGACGTTCCCGGGCTCGCTCGACGACGTCGACGCCCAGCGGGCGGCCCGCGTCGCAGGGCACCAGCCCGTCCCGCTGTGGCACCGGGACCACGACCTGCAGGGCGTCGACGCGGTGGTGCTGCCGGGCGGCTTCTCCTACGGGGACTACCTGCGCTGCGGGGCCATCTCGAGGTTCTCTCCGCTGATGGCGGAGATCGTCGCGGGCGCCGGGCAGGGGCTGCCCGTGCTCGGCATCTGCAACGGCTTCCAGATCCTGTGCGAGTCGCACCTGCTGCCGGGCGCCTTGGTGCGCAACCAGGAGCGCAAGTTCATCTGCCGTGACCAGCAGCTGCGGATCGAGAGCACCCGGACCCCGTGGACGTCGTCGTTCACGCAGGGCCAGGAGATCGTCGTGCCGCTCAAGAACGGCGAGGGCTGCTACGTCGCGGACGACGCGACCCTCGACGAGCTCGAGGGCGAGGGCCGGGTGGTGGCCCGCTACCTCGGCCGCGACCCGAACGGCTCGATGCGCGGGATCGCCGGCGTGAGCAACGCGCGCGGCAACGTGGTCGGCCTGATGCCGCACCCCGAGCACGCGGTCGAGGAGGGCTTCGGCCCCGGCACCGACGGCCTCGGGTTCTTCACGCTGGTCGAGGCGCTCGTCTCCTGAGGCGAAGGCCCGGGCGACCGGGTCAGCTGGCGTACGCCTTGGCGATGAGCTCGTAGGACAGCTCGCGCTCGGCGGCGTCGTGGACCTGGGTCGTGATGATCAGCTCGTCGGCGTCCGCGTAGGTCCGGCGCCGCTCGAGGTCCTCGCGGACCTGGTCCGGGGTGCCCACCGAGACGAACCGGCGTCGCTGCGCGGCCAGGTCCAGCTCCTGCTGCGTCCACTGGTGCGCGGCGGCCTCCTCGGGCGTCGGCACCGGGCCCGGCCGGTTCTGCATGAGCCGCACCATGGAGAGGTCGTTGGCCCTCGCGAGCGCCTCCGCGCGCTCCTCGCTCTCCGAGGCGATCGCCGCCACGCCGAGGATCACCCGTGCCTCAGCCAGCCGTGTAGAGGGCTCGAACCGCTCGCGGTAGCCCGCGACCGCCTCCGCGGGGTCGGCGGACCCGAAGTGGCCGGCGAAGGCGAACCCCGTCCCGAACGCGCCGGCGGCCTGGCCGCCGTACAGCGAGGACCCGAGGATCCACAGCGGAGGCAGCGGTACGTCGTCGGGGATCGCCCGCAACGGCTTGAAGGGGTGGTCGTCGGGGAAGCCGTCGACGTACGCGAGCAGCTCGGCGAGCTGCTGCGGGAACTCCTCGGCCTCGACCCGGCCGCGTCGCAGTGCGTACGCCGTCAGCTGGTCCGTCCCGGGTGCCCGGCCGAGGCCCAGGTCGATGCGCCCGGGATGGAGGCCCTCGAGGACCCGGAACGACTCGGCGACGGCAAGGGGCGCGTGGTTGGGAAGCATGATCCCGCCGCTGCCCACCCGGATGACCGACGTCGCCGCGGCCACCGTCGCGATCATCACCATGGGGGCGCTGCTCGCCACGCTGCCGATGTTGTGGTGCTCGGCCAGCCAGAACCGCTGGTAGCCGAAGGACTCGGCCGCCCTCGCCAGCGCGACGGTGTCGTGCAGGGCGGACGAGGCCGGCCGGCCCGACGGGATCGGGGAGAGGTCCAGCACGGACAGCGGGACGGTGGTGCTCGGCGGCGTGGAGGAGGTGGTCACGTGTCAGCCGAACGCCGTACGGCGTGCCGGGATTCCCGGCCTGGTCAGGACAGGCAGCTCGACGTGAGGCTCTTGGAGCCGATGTCGGTCACGACCCACCGGCCGGCTTCCCTGGTCAGGTGACCGGTCACGTCGTAGAACGGCGTCGGGCGGGTGAGCGGGTCACCCTCCTCGTCGACCGTGAAGGTGAAGTTCGTCGTGCAGTCACGAACCTCGGCCCGGTCGCCGTGGACCTCGACCGAGGTGACGTTGTCCCGGGCCCAGCCGACGATGCGTTGCTTCTGCGCCTGGAACTTCGTGACGTCGCCGAGCACCCAGGACAGCGCCTGCCCACGCGCCGTCGCTCTGAGGTCCTTGTCGGGGCGCACGAAGAACAGAGTGTTCGACGCGGCCTGCCAGTACCGCATCCAGGTCTGCACGACCGCCTGCTCCCCGGCCGTGCCCGCCGAGTTCCGTCCCAGGACCGACGTGTGCAGGGCAGCAGCCTCGACCCGGTCCCGCGGCAGGTGCGGCGTGCGCGTCCCCTGCGCACTGGGATGCGCACTCGGCTGGTCGCTGGGCTGGTCGGTCGCGGTGGCGCCGGCCCCGCCGCTGGGTGTGGTCGAGGCGGACGACGCTGACGCCGAGGACGAGGAGGCGGGCGTCCCAGGACTCGACAGTGACGTCGCGCCGGAGGAGGACGCGGACGCGCTCGCGGACGCCGTGCTCGTGCTCCCGGCGTCCTTGCGGGGCGACGCGTTGCTGCACCCGGTGAACGCTGCCGCGCACAGGATCAGCACCACGGGCAGGGCCCGGCTAGGGCGCATCGTCCCTCCCGGGGTGGCAGGTGCCCATCGCTGTCACTCTAGCCCGCAGCCGGACCGGTAGATTGTCGTCGTACGGCGTCCCCGGCGACGCACACAGCGACCCCAGCGACACCCGCCCCGCGCCAACCCCCAGCGCCCACCCCCAGCCATCCGGAGCATCCCGCGTTGACCGAGCAGCGTCCGCGCCCCGACACCGTCACGGTCCCCACCGTCGACTCCGTCGAGGTCGCAGCCAGCACCCCCGACCGCCCGCAGCCGTGGTCCGACCTCGGGCTCAAGCCCGACGAGTACGCCCGGATCCGGGAGATCCTCGGCCGGCGTCCCACGAGCGCCGAGCTGGCGACGTACTCGGTGATGTGGAGCGAGCACTGCTCCTACAAGTCCTCCAAGGTCCACCTGCGGCAGTTCGGCGAGAACGTCACCGACGAGATGCGGGCGCACCTGATGGTCGGCATGGGCGAGAACGCGGGCGTCGTGGACGTCGGCGAGGGGTACGCCGTGACGTTCAAGATCGAGTCCCACAACCACCCGTCCTACGTCGAGCCCTACCAGGGCGCGGCCACCGGCGTGGGCGGCATCGTGCGGGACATCCTCGCCATGGGGGCCCGGCCGGTCGCGGTGATGGACCCACTGCGCTTCGGTCCTCTGGAGGCGCCGGACACGCACCGGGTGCTGCCGGGGATCGTGGCCGGGGTCGGCGGCTACGGGAACTGCCTGGGGCTGCCCAACATCGGCGGCGAGGCCGTCTTCGACGCGACCTACGCCGGCAACCCCCTCGTGAACGCGCTCTGCGTCGGGGTGATGCGCCACGAGCAGATCCACCTGGCCAAGGCGTCGGGGGAGGGCAACCAGGTCATCCTGTACGGCGCGAGGACCGGCGGCGACGGGATCGGCGGGGTCTCCGTGCTCGCCTCCGAGACGTTCGACTCGACGGGTCCCGCGAAGCGGCCCAGCGTGCAGGTCGGCGACCCGTTCCAGGAGAAGCTGCTCATCGAGTGCACCCTGGAGATCTTCGCCGAGGAGCTCGTCGTCGGGATCCAGGACCTCGGCGGCGCCGGGCTCTCGTGCGCGACCTCCGAGCTGGCGTCGGCCGGGGACGGCGGCATGCACGTGTGGCTGGACCGCGTCCCGCTGCGCGACTCCTCCCTGGTGCCGGAGGAGATCCTGATGTCGGAGTCCCAGGAGCGGATGATGGCGGTCGTCGAGCCGGCCAACGTCAAGCGCTTCCTGGAGATCTGCGAGAAGTGGGACGTCGAGGCGACCGTGGTCGGCGAGGTGAACGAGACCGGCCGGCTCACCATCGAGTGGCACGGCGAGACCGTGGTCGACGTACCGCCCCGGTCCGTGGCGCACGAGGGCCCGACCTACCGGCGGCCGTTCCACCGCCCCGACTGGCAGGACGCGCTGGTCGCCGACGACGGTGCGGAGCTGGCCCGGCCGGCCTCCGGGGAGCAGCTGCGCGAGACGCTCCTGCGGCTGGCGGCCTCGCCGAACCTGTGCGACAAGTCGTGGATCACCGACCAGTACGACAGGTACGTGCGCGGCAACACCGCGATGGCGCAGCCCTCCGACGCGGGCATGGTCCGCGTCGACCCGGACACCGGCCTCGGGGTGGCGCTGTCGACCGACGGCAACGGCAGGTACGCGCTGCTGGACCCCTACGCGGGCGCGCAGCTGGCCCTGGCCGAGTCCTACCGCAACGTCGCGACCTCCGGTGCCCGACCGCTGGCGGTCAGCGACTGCTTGAACTTCGGGTCGCCCGAGGATCCCGCCGTGATGTGGCAGTTCGCCGAGGCGACCCGCGGGCTCGCCGACGGCTGCCGGGCCCTCGGGATCCCGGTCACGGGCGGCAACGTCAGCCTCTACAACCAGACCGGGGACATCGCGATCCTGCCCACGCCGGTGGTCGCCGTGCTCGGTGTGATCGACGACGTGGCACGGCGCACTCCCTCGGGCTTCGTGGCCGAGGGCCAGCAGATCTACCTGCTGGGCGCCACCCGGGACGAGCTCGGCGGGTCGGAGTGGGCGTACGTCGAGCACGGTCACCTCGGCGGACGCCCCCCGGCGGTCGACCTGGCCGCCGAGAAGGAGCTGGCGGACATCCTGGTCAACGCGTCCCGCGACGGCCTCGTCGACGCGGCGCACGACCTCGCCGACGGTGGGCTAGCCCAGGCCCTGGTCGAGGCGTGCCTGCGCAACGACGTCGGCGCTCGGGTGTGGCTGCCGGACGGCCTCGACCCGTTCGTGGCCCTCTTCAGCGAGTCCGCGGGCCGCGCGATAGTGGCGGTCCCGCGCTCGGAGGAGGTCCGGTTCACCGACATGTGCACCGCTCGCGGCTTCCCGCACCTGCGGATCGGGGTGACCGACGGAGCCGGCGCCGACGCGCTGCTCGACGTCCAGGACCAGTTCAGCGTCCCGCTGTCCGAGGTCCGGAAGGCCTGGAGCGGGACCCTCCCCGCCGCCCTCGGCTGACCTCGACAAGTTGAGACGGCGCGCATTCCCGTTGAGACGGCGCGGATTCCCGTTGAAGCGGCCCGAATTCCCGGGCCTCGGCGGGCCGGGGCCGGAAACGGCGCTCGCGGCGCCACCAGGGAGGATGACCGGGTGCCCATCCGCCTGCGCCCGGCCGACCCGGCCGAGGTCGGTCCCGCCCTCCACCGCTTCCGTGCGGGCGAGGCGACCCCTGACGACCTGCGGCTGCTGACCAAGCACCTGCTCGCCCTCCTCGTCACCAAGGCCCCTGGAGGGGCGGTCGAGGTCCGGGTCCCGCCGTACGCCGTGGCTCAGTGCCTGTCCGGCACGCGGCACACCCGGGGCACCCCACCGGCCGTCGTGGAGATGGACCCCGCGACCTGGGTGGCGCTCGCCGTCGGGGACCTGGAGTGGTCCGAGGCCGTGGCGGACGGTCGCCTGGTGGCCTCCGGCGAGCGCTCCGACCTCGGCCCCCTGCTGCCGCTCACCGAGGGCTGACCGCCGGCCGCCGGTCCGTCCGAGCCGCCTGGTCCGGAGCCTCGTAGGGTGGCGCCATGACCCTCACCCGCCAGGCGATCCGTGCTGCCGTCCGTGACGTGATGCCGTCGGTTCGCGCCGACCTCGAGGCGCTGGTCCGGATCCCGTCGGTGAGCGCCGACCCGGCCCGCCGGGAGGACGTACGGCGGTCGGCCGAGGCCACCGCGGACCTCTTCCGGGCCGAGGGCTTCGACGACGTACGGATCCTCACCTCGGCCGGCGGCGCGCCCGCCGTCGTGGCGCGCAGGCCGGCCCCCGACGGGGCGCCCACTGTCCTGCTGTACGCCCACCACGACGTGCAGCCCGTCGGTGACCCGGCGGACTGGGACAGCGAGCCCTTCGAGCCCACCGAGCGCGGCGCCCGGCTCTACGGCCGCGGCGCGGCGGACGACAAGGCCGGCATCGCCACCCACCTCGCAGCCGTCCGCACCCACGGCGCCGACCTCCCGGTCGGGGTCACCGTGCTGGTCGAGGGCGAGGAGGAGATCGGCTCCCCGACGCTCGAGGCGTTCCTCGACGAGCACCAGGCGCTACTGGCCGCCGAC
>JAWWPF010000217.1:0-10168 GCA_033850795.1 Nocardioidaceae bacterium
TCCCGATGCACGGCCGCGACAACGAGGGCACCTTCCTTGCGGTCAGCCTTGGCGTCGAGCTTCCCGACCAGCCGGTCGCCGTACAGGATCGGAAGCGCGTAGTAGCCCCACCGTCGCTTGGCCGCCGGCTTGTACATCTCGAGCTGGTAGTCGAACTCGAAGAGGTCCTTCATGCGCGAGCGGTCGTGGATGAGCCGGTCGAGCGGGGACAGCAGGGCAGCACGGCCCTCGAACGGCTGCCCGAGGAGCGCCGGGTCCACCCGCCACCGGCCGCGCACGCCCTCGACGACCGCGGGCTCGCCGGGCTCCGGCACGTCGTTCCGCTGGACCAGGAGGTCCGGGTCCCTGGTGCGCGCGATGCCGAGCGACGCGAGCCTGCGTTCGGCGAGCAGCCGTCGCGCCTCCTCCACCGGGATCCCGGGGTCCTCGGGGTAGACCCGGGACGCGAGGTCCCAGAGCCGGTCGCGGCCCATTCCGCCGGCGACGGCGACCTCACCGCGCTGCACGAGCAGGTCCAGCATCATCGTCAGGTTGCGGTTGTTGTTCCACCCCGAGGACGCCCAGGGCAGCACACAGGTGTCGGGCAGCTCGCGCGCCGGCAGGGGCCCGTCGGCGCGGAGCCGCTCCAGGATGTCGTGCCGGCAGTCGTTGTTCGCGCTGACCCAGTCCCGCTGGTGCTCCTGCCAGTCAGTGAGCTCGCCGGTCCCCGGCCACCGGGCCATCTCGGCGAGGTGGAGCGCGATGTCCTCGCTCGGTCGCAGCGTCCCCCGGAGCTCGACCAGCGCCTGCTCGTCGACGGCGTCGCGCAGCTCCTGGGGGGAGTACGCCGACCCCAGCCTGCTCCACAGCACCAGATCGGCGCTCGGCGCGATGGCCTTGGTCGGGTCGAGCTGCAGCACGGCGAGCCGGTGCACCGTCTCGAGGAGGTCGCTCGGCCGGGGTCTCGCCAGCAGCTGCGCCTGCACGGCGATGCGGCGCGCGTCGGTGCGGCTGAGCTGGTGGACGGTCGCCATGCGGGGGAGCGTAGAGCCTCGCACCGACGGTGCGGCCGCGTGCGTGGCGTCTGTGCCCGGCGTCAGTGAGCGGCGGTCAGCGTGGAGCGACTCGCAGGCGCAGCGCGTAGGCCCAGCGCCGCACCCGGGGACGACGGCGTCGGGGGGAGATCCCCGGGGCCCGTCTGTTCGTGGCCAGCCGCGCGTTCCGGAGCAGCTCGGTGCGGAGGGCGATCTCGGCCTGCTGCTGGTGTGCGTACATGACGGCGACGGCGGGGTTGGTGGTGATCGGGTTCATGGCGTCCTCCGAAGGATCTGGTGCTCGTGAGGACAACCCTGCTGCTAAGCCGCGGCCCGGACATCGGGCGAAATCCCTATCTCCGGCCCGGCACCCCCCTCAGACGTCGACGGCCATGCGCACGCTCACGGCGTCCCCCACGTCGATGCCTTCAGCCTTCCGGACCAGGTCCTTGAGCGGGACGACGTACCCGCCGTCCTTGGGGAAGAGCGAGGTGGTCCACCGGGTCGATCCGATCCGGACCTCGACCGGGATCATCCCCCAGCCGTAGGTCACCAGCGCGGCTGCTTCCTGCAGCTCGGCACTCTCGTCCTCGGGCACGGTGACGAAGTGGTAGGGCGAGGGGCCTCGCCAGAACCACACATCGGCGGTGAACTCCAGGTCCATCCGAGGAGTATGCCGCCGGTCAGTCGCTCGGGCCTCCGGCCGGACGGCCCTGCTGCTCCCACTCGGCCCGCTTCTCGGCGCCGCTCGTCTCGGCCTCGCCCGCCTCGTCCCCGGAGGCGCGCCCCACGAACGTCTCGCTGGGGGTCGTCCCGGTGGTGCTGTTCGGGTCGTCGGCCCCGCTGTCCGGGACACCGCCCGTGGCGCGGGTGCCTGCGGTGGCCTCGTCGCCCGTGCCCTCCTCGCCGGGCGTCTCCCTCGCCCGTCCGGTCACCCGGTCACTGATCCGCTGCCAGACGCTCATGACCTCGCCGTTCCCGGGCGCCGGCGGCCCAAACGCCGGGGGTTGCGGTCGCGGACACCAGGGCGGTGCCGGTTGCCGTGATCGTGTGCGTGGTCGGGGTGAGGCCGGCGTCGGAGAGGAGGCTGCGCAGCTGCTCCGCGGATCGCTCGCGGCCGTCCTCCGTGACCACCAGCATCTCCAGGTCGATCATCGAGAATCGCGGGTCGACCGCGTTCGGCTCCTGAAGGCCCTCGATCACCACGGCCCGGGCGCCCTCCGGCATCGTCGCTGCCAACGCCGAGAGCAGCGTGCGACACGAGGCGTCGTCCCAGTCGTGCAGGATCCACTTCAGCAGGTAGAGATCGGCCGTGACCTGGTACGGCGCGAAGATGTCGCCTGGCACCAGCTCGACGCGCTCCAGCAGACCGAGCTGAGAGAGATAGGCCTTGGCCTCGACGAGTACCGCCTCGGACTCGACGAGAACCCCGCGCAGACCCGGCCGCGCCCGAAGGATCTCCGCGAGCAGCACTCCCCGCCCGCCCGCGACGTCGCAGACCACACCGCGATCGGGAAGGTCGAGGCCGGCGATCACGAAGGGAGCATCCGCCAAGGTGAGCCCTGCCAAGCCGCGTGTGAAGTGCTCGCCCTCCTCGGGATGCCCGTCGAACCACTCGAAGAGAGTCTGTCCATGCACCCGGCGAAAGGCCGGCTCTCCGGTTCGCACGGACGTCACCAGGTCGGCCCATGCCTGCTGGTGCGCTGTGGAGCTGAGGTAGCTGCACCATGACCCGGCGGCGTGGACGTCGTCGCTGCGCAAGGACCGGGTCAACCGGGTCGCGCTGACCCGGCCGTCCTTGCCCATGCGGACGGCGCCGAAGGTGGCCGCCGAGCGGAGCAGCCGGTGCAGCGTGCCGGGGTCGCAGCCGAGTTGAGCCGCGAGGTCCGACGACGTCCGCGGTTCTCCGTCCAGCGCGTCGGCGACGCCCAGCTCGGACAGCGCGGCGAGCACATGTGCCCGGGCGAACTGGTGGCCCAGCTCGGCGACCGCCAGCGGTGCGGGAAGCAGCCGGTCGGAGGTGCGCGACAGCCACGAACGCAGGGCCGTCACCGCCTTCACGGCCGATGCGGGTGGGACCTTCGTGTGGTTTCCCATGGTGTGTCCCATCCGAACTTCCGCAGCAGTTGATTAGACTATGCGTCTGATGAAGTCTCAGGTCAAGGGGTCCTTCCCGCTGCGTACGGCGAAGGCGGCCCGTACCCGGCAGGCGGTGATCGGCGCGGCCGAGCGGTTGTTCATCGCCCATGGCTACGTCAGCACCTCGGTCCAGGACGTCGCCGACGCAGCGGGGGTCAGCCGGGCCACGGTCTTCAACTCGGTCGGTGGCAAGCCGGCGCTGCTCCGGGCCTGCTACGACGTGGCAACGGTGGGCGACGACGAGCCCGCACCGCTGCCCCAGCGCCCGGCCATGGTGGCGGTCCGCGAGGAGCCCGATGCCCGTCGGAGCATCGCCTTGTACGCCGAGGTGATCGCCGGCATCGGCAGCCGACTCTCGGGGATCTACGAGGTGTTCCGCGCCGCCGCCACGACCGACCGGGACATCCGTCGCCAGTGGGACCAGATCCAGGCCGAGCGCCTCGCCGGCTCGCGCCGGTTCGTCGACATCCTCGCCGCGAAGGGGGCCCTGCTGCCAGGGCTGGACCCCGACGCGGCGGGCGACGTGGTGTGGGTCTACATCGACGCCAGCCTCTACCACCGCCTCGTCGTCGAGCGCGGCTGGTCGCCCGAGTCCTTCCAGGACTGGTTCTCCCGGTCCCTCCAAGCGCTTCTACTCGGACCCGGGACGGAGGTCGACCTCCGGTGAGGCCTACCGGCCCGGCATGACCACGAGGGCCTCCGCATGGTTCTGCGGAGACCCTCGGTCAGTCGGTCGGTGGAGCTGGCGGGAATCGAACCCGCGTCCTTCGGCGCCGAACCAGGGCTTCTCCGGGTGCAGTCAGTGGTGTCGTCTTCTCAGTCCCGGCGCTCGCACTGACACGTCGCCGACGGACTCAGCCACAGAAAAGTCCCGATGAGTCCTCGTGGCCCGGACTCACCAGCAAGCCTCCTAAATGAGGCCAGGATCTAGAGCGGAGGCGCCTCTAGTCTGACCCGTTGCCTCGCCGTCAGGCGGCGAGGGCGAACGAACTGCGCTTTGAGTTGGCAGTTATTGGTTTCCAGGGATCGTTTACGAGATGACCTTGGATCCTCGACCCGCTTCCCCTGGAACTGACGTCCCAAGTCGAAACCGATCAGCCCCTCTTGAGTTGTGCTGCTCGTCGTACTCTACCGGTTCCAACGGGCCCGGCGCAGCGGCTATTCCCCCTCGCCCCGTGGCGTCACGAGGATCGGCACCTTGGAGTGGCGTACGAGGCGCGAGGACACGCCGCCCAGGAGGACTCGGCGGACGGGCCCGTACCCTCGGGACCCGCACACCAGCAGGTCGCAGTCGTCGTAGCTCAGGTCCGACAGTGCGTCGACCACCGGACCGGGCAGCAGACGGCCGGTCACCTTCACGTGGGAGGGAGCCGTCGCGATGATGGTGTCGAGGCTCTCCTGGTAGGTGCACCAGGAGGCCTCCTCGAGCGGTCGGGGCTCGGCCAACCCTGGTACGACCCGGGTGTCCGGGACGACGCTCACCACCGTCAGGCTTGCCGAGAGGTGCTCGGCGATCCGGACCGCGTGCTCGAACGCCACCCGGGCCTCGGGGTGTCCACGAACGCGACCGCGACGCTGGACAGGTCGCGGTCCGGCGTCTCGACCGTCTTGAGCCGAGCACGAGCAGGGAGACTCCTTCCCCGTCCCTCGGCTCCACGACGTCGGAGAGGCCGTGCGCCGCGGACCCCGCGTCCACGCGGAGGTAGCTCGCCTCGATGCCGTCCGCGACCAGCCCCTCGGCCTCCTCCAGCAGCCGGTCCAGCGGTTGGCGAAGGTCAGCGCGTCGCGGCCGGTCACATCGCCTTCGTAGCCGACCACCAGCCGGCCCGAGGCGGCCCGGCCCGTGCTCGGAGACCCGATCAGCGTGCCGAACGCGATGGTCAACCTCGCGGGCGTCCCGTACCGGGGGTGCACCGTGGCGAAGCTGCGGGGCATCAGGCCGTCGCGGCACATGGCGAAGAAGATCCGGGTCTGCCCGTACATGACGACGAGTACGACGCTCGTGATCGCGATCAGCGCACCGAAGGAGAGCACGGCCGCCGCCCAGTCGATGCCGGTGCCCTTCTGCAGGGCGGCCGCGAGGGGCGCGTCGCTGCTCGCCATCACGCCGATCGGGGCGACGCCGACCGCCGCCACGGCCACCAGCACGTAGAGGACCGTGGAGATCACCAGCGACCCCACGATGGCGATCGGGAGGTCGCGGCCAGGGTCGTTGGACTCCTCGGAACCGGTCGCGACCGCGTCGAAGCCGATGTAGGCGAAGAAGATGACGCCGGCCGCGGACGTGATGCCGGAGGTCCCGTGGGGGTTGAAGTTGTGGAAGTTGGTGGTGCTGAACGCCGTCACCGCGGCCACGATGAAGAAGATCAGGATCAGGATCTTCACGGCGACCATGATCAAGTTGACCCGGGCGCTCTCGCGCGTCCCGCGCACCAGCAGGAACGTGATGAACAGGACGACGACGACCGCGGGGAGGTTGAAGACGCCGCCACGAGCTCGCCCATCGTCGCGTAGGAGTAGGTGTAGGCGCTGCCGGCGACCGGCACGGCCGCGGCGAGCTCGGCATAGGAGAGCGCCGAGAACAGGCAGGTGACCGCCGCCAGCACGAACGAGAAGATCACCGCTGGACCGGCGGTCACGGCGCCCTCACCGATGACCACGAAGATCCCTGTGCCGATGATCGCCCCGACGCCCATCGCGGTGAGCCCGACGGGTCCTACGGAGCGCTTGAGGCCGGCTTCACCCTGGGTGTCGGAGACGAGATCGGACGCGTCCCGCGTGGACCAGAGGCCTGGGGGCAGGGCCATGGGGATCCCCTATTCGCTTCGCCGCTGCGGGAGGAGTCTCCTCTCGGACCGCACAATGCCCCGATGGGGTCGCCGTGATGCACGGGGGATTGTTGACTCCCTGGTCGCGGCTCAGCCGGCGTCCTGGCCCTTCAACCGGCGCCCCATGGCCTGCTGGGCCTCCCGGTTCGCCTGTCTCTCGGCGAGGGCGTGCCTCTTGTCATAGGACCTCTTGCCCTTGGCGAGGGCGAGCTCCACCTTGGCCCGGCCGTCCTTGAAGTACAGGGAGAGCGGGACCAGGGTGAGGCCGCGCTCGTTCACCCGGCTCTCGATCTTGTCGATCTCGTGTCGGTTCAGCAGCAGCTTGCGCACCCGGCGCGGCTCGTGGTTCGTCCAGGTGCCTTCCGCGTAGACGGGGATGTGCACGCCGTGCAGGAACGCCTCGCCGTTGTGGACCTCGGCGAACCCGTCGACCAGCGACGCGCGGCCGGCGCGCAGCGACTTGACCTCGGTGCCCTGGAGGACGAGTCCGGCCTCGTAGGTGTCCTCGATCAGGTAGTCGTGGCGCGCCTTCTTGTTCTGCGCCACGACCTTGTGCCCCTGCTGCTTGACCATGCCCTGATTCTGTCAGGCGGCTCAGAACCAGCTCATCGGGTTCACCGGCGCCCCGTTGCGCAGCACGGTGAAGTGCAGGTGGCACCCGGTGGACCAGCCGGTTGTGCCGACGTACCCGACCACCTGGCCGCGGCTGACGTGCTGGCCGGGCGCGACGATCGCCGGGGTGTTCATGTGGTTGGTGATGGTCGCCACGTCGACGCCCTGGTGGATGCCGTGGTCGATGATGACCCGGTTCCCCCAGGCGGTCTGGAAGTACCGCGCGACGACCCGGCCCGACGCGGCAGCCCGGATCGGGGTGCCGCAGCCGACGCCGAAGTCCACCCCGTTGTGCAGGGAGCGGTAGCCGAAGATCGGGTGGATCCGCCACCCGAACGGCGAGGTGACCGGTCCGCTGACCGGGTAGTCGAGGACGCCGCCGGAGTGCACCGCTCCCCCAGTGCCGGTGCCGGCGCCGGTGCCGGTGCCGGCGCTGCGGACCCGGGCCCGTTGGGCACGCTCTCGCAGCAGCGCCGCGATCCGGTCCTGCTCCCGCTGCAGACCGCGCAACGCGGCGAGATCCGCGGACCTGGCGGCCCGGGCACGGCGCTGCGCAGCGCTTCGTACGTCGACCAGGTGCCGGACCGACGCCTCGGCGGACACGGCCTGTGCCTCCAGGGACCGGGTCCGCGCCAGGTCGCGCGCCGCGTCCTCACGACGCTGCGCGACCTGCCGCTCCGCCGCCTCGACGCCCTGCTCCTGCACGGTCAGCAGCGCCCGTGTGGCCTCCAGCCGGTCGAGTACGACCGCCTGCTTGTCCATCACGTCCTGCACCGCTCCCAGCTGGCCGCTGAGCTGTTCGGGGTCCTGGGTGGTGAGGACCAGAGACAGCCCCATCAGCGACGGGTCGCCGCTCTGGTAGTTGGCGACGACGATCCGGCGGAGAACGGTCTGCTGCCCCGCGATCTTCCTCCGGCCGGCCGCCAGGTCGGCCCGCGACTGAGCGAGGCGCTCTTGCGCGGCGGCCAGCCGGGCAGCCATCTCCTTGTCGAGGGCCTGCGCCGCGGCGAGCTTCCCGCGCGTGTCCGCCAGGTGCGTCTGCGCCCCGGCCAGTCGCGTGCGCGCCGCCGTCAGGGAGGCGGCGGCGTGCCGCACCTGGGCGCTGGACTCGTCGAGGTCGTCGTTCGCACCGGCGATGCGCCTCTCGACGGTGTGCCTCTTGCCTTTCAGGTCGTCGGCGTGCGCCAGCGGCGAGAGGGCTCCGGCGAGCAGGCCCGACGCGGCGAGCAGCGCAGCGGCTGCGCGCGCGGACGTACTGCTGGGGAAGGTGCGGACCACCGTGGGCGCCTTAGCTGTGCATCGGGGAAGAGGCCCTTCGACGGTAGCCCAGCGCTGTCACACTTTGAGGTATTTCCGGGTCATCACGAGTGTCGGCAGGAGGGTCAGCGCGAACCCGACCACGGCGATGTAGCCGATCGCGGTCACCGCGTTGCCCCAGTCGATCCAGGCCACGATGTTCGAGGACGGTCGCAGCGTGTGGTAGATGACCACCCACATGAACAGCAGCAGCGTCCCCGCCGCAAGCGCGACCCCGACGATCGCGGCGAGCAGCGCCTCCAGCAGGAAGGGCAGCTGGATGTAGAGGCTGGAGGCTCCGACCAGCCGCATGATGCCGATCTCCCGCCGTCGCGCGAACGCCGCCATCCGGATCGTGTTGCCGACCTGCAGCACCGCGGCCACCACGAGGAACGCGGCGATCGCGATCGCCCCCCACTTCAGGACGTTGATCCAGAAGTAGATCGGCTTGAGCACCTGGCGCAGGTCGCGCACGGTGTTGACCCCGGGCATCCCTTGTACGGCGTTCTTGATCCCCTGGAACCGCTCAGGATTCTTGAGCTGGACCCAGTAGGACTCCTGCATGTCCGAGGGCCGGATCGACTGGTACACCCGCCGTTCCGTGGCGTTGCCCGACACGTAGGCCTCACGCCACTTGTCGTAGGCCTCCTGCTTGGTCTGCAGCCGCCATGAGGCGACCT
The DNA here is from genome assembly GCA_033850795.1 of Nocardioidaceae bacterium. Lineage (GTDB taxonomy): Bacteria > Actinomycetota > Actinomycetes > Propionibacteriales > Nocardioidaceae > Nocardioides_B. Next base: position 8,569 of record JAWWPF010000217.1, read on the forward strand.
CGTTGTTCGTGCTCAGGACCTGCTGGATGGAGGCCTTCTGGGCGGGGGTGACCTCGCCGTTCAGGCAGTTGGTCGTCGCCGAGTTCTGGTTGCACAGGAACACCGTGATCTGGAGCTTGCTGCCCCAATAGCTCTCCGCCTTGTGGGCCTGCGCGTTGAGGAGCAGGCCCATCCCGACGAGGGTCAGGGACACGAAGATGGTCACGACGACGGCCACCGTCATCGAGAGGTTGCGCTTGAGCCCGTTCCCGAGCTCGGAGAAGACATAGGTCAGCTGCATGGGAGGGGTCTCCTGATCAGTGCTGGTAGCCGTAGACGCCGCGGGCCTGGTCGCGCACGACCGCTCCGTTGGCCAGCTCGATCACCCGCTTGCGCATCTGGTCGACGATGCCGGCGTCGTGGGTCGCCATCAGGACCGTCGTACCGGTCCGGTTGATCCGGTCGAGGAGCTTCATGATCCCGATCGAGGTGGTGGGGTCGAGGTTGCCGGTGGGCTCGTCGGCGATCAGCAGGGTGGGCCTGTTCACGAAGGCCCGGGCGATCGCCACCCGCTGCTGCTCGCCACCGGACAGCTCGTCCGGCAGCCGGCCACCCTTGCCGTCGAGGCCGACCATCTCCAGCGTCTCGGGGACGACCTTCTTGATGTGCGAGCGCGGCTTGCCGATCACCTGGAGCGCGAAGCCGACGTTCTCCGAGACGGTCTTGTTGGGCAGCAGCCGGAAGTCTTGGAAGACCGTGCCGATCTGGCGGCGCAGGGCCGGTACCTTCCAGCCGGCCAGCCGGTCGACCTCCTTGCCGGCGACGAAGACCCGGCCGCGGGTGGGTCGGGTCTCGCGCAGCACCAGCCGCAGGAAGGTGGACTTCCCGGAGCCGGAGGCGCCGACGAGGAAGACGAACTCACCGTCCTCCACCTCGACGCTCACGTTGTCCAGGGCAGGACGGCTCGTCCCGCCGTACTGCTTGGAGACGTTCTCGAATCGGATCACAGGAATCGGCTCCGGCCGGGCTCGGGGACAGGGTCTGCGCAGGGGGTTGCGCCCTCCGGCCAACCATCGAGTCTAGGCGACGATCGGGAGGGTGCCGAATCGGCGGGGTCCCCCGGCGCGCCGTTCAGACGCTCGCGGCCGCGTCCGCGCCCCTGCGCCAGCGGATCCCGGCCTCCAGGAACGGGTCGATCTCGCCGTCGAACACGGCCTGCGGGTTGCCGGTCTCGTAGTCGGTGCGCAGGTCCTTCACCAGCTGGTACGGGTGCAACACGTAGTTGCGCATCTGGTCCCCCCAGGAGCCCTGCACGTCCCCGCGCAGCGAGTCGAGATGGGCCCGCTCCTCGGCCTTCTTCATGGCCAGCAGCTTGGCCTTCAAGATCACCATCGCGCTGGCCTTGTTCTGCAGCTGCGACTTCTCGTTCTGGCAGCTCACCACCGTGCCCGTGGGGATGTGGGTGAGGCGGACGGCGGAGTCGGTGGTGTTCACCGACTGGCCACCGGGACCCGAGGACCGGTAGACGTCCACCCGGATGTCCTCGTCGGGGATGTCGATCTCGTCGGTCTGCTCGAGCACCGGCACCACCTCGACGGCGGCGAAGCTGGTCTGGCGGCGG
>JAWWPF010000272.1:0-6758 GCA_033850795.1 Nocardioidaceae bacterium
GCTGAGGTAGTTCATCTGGACTATGTCCGGGCACTGGTCGCCCGGTCGGGTAGGACATCCACACCGGCCTCCTTGCGCTGCTCCGGCGTGATCGGCGCCGGCGCTGAGGTAAGCGGGTCGTAGCCCGCCCCGGTCTTGGGGAAGGCGATGACGTCGCGGATCGACTCGGTGTGAGCCAGCAACGCACAGATGCGGTCCCAGCCGAAGGCGATCCCACCGTGCGGCGGAGCGCCGTACGAGAAGGCCTCGAGCAGGAAGCCGAACTTCTCGGCCGCCTCCTCCTCGCTGAGCCCCATGACCGCGAACACACGCTTCTGGATGTCCTCGCGGTGGATACGGATGGACCCGCCACCGATCTCGTTGCCGTTGCAGACGATGTCGTAGGCGTAGGCCAGGGCGGACCCGGGGTCGGTGTCGAAGGTCTCCAGCGACTCCGGCTTCGGAGAGGTGAAGGCGTGGTGTACGGCGGTCCAGGCGCCGCTGCCGACGGCGACGTCGCCGGCCGCCCTCGCCTCCCCGGCGGGCTCGAAGAGCGGGGCGTCGACCACCCAGACGAACCGCCACTGCGACTCGTCGATCAGTCCGCACCGCCGCCCGATCTCCAGGCGGGCCGCGCCGAGCAGCGCCCGCGAGGCCTTGGTGGCGCCGGCTGCGAAGAAGATGCAGTCCCCCGGCTGGGCGCCGACGTGCGTCGCGAGGCCGGCGCGCTCCTCCTCGGAGAGGTTCTTGGCAACGGGGCCGCCGAGCTCTCCGCCCTCCTGGACGAGCACGTAGGCCAGTCCACGTGCGCCACGCTGGCGAGCCCAGTCCTGCCACGCGTCGAGCTGCTTGCGAGGCTGCGCGGCACCGCCGGGCATCACCACCGCTCCGACGTAGGCGGCGTTCTCGGGCGAGAACACCCGGAACGGCGTCCTCTCGAAATACGCGGTGCAGTCCGTCAGCTCCAGGGACAGCCGCAGGTCCGGCTTGTCGGTTCCGAACCTGGCCATCGCGTCGGCGTAGGTGATGCGGTCGACGGGGGTGGTGATCTCGTGCCCGATGAGCCGCCATACCGCCCCGAGGACCTCCTCGGCGACGGCGATCACGTCGTCCTCCTCCACGAAGCTCATCTCGATGTCGAGCTGGGTGAACTCCGGCTGGCGGTCGGCGCGGAAGTCCTCGTCGCGGTAGCAGCGGGCGATCTGGTAGTAGCGCTCCATCCCGGCGACCATCAGGAGCTGCTTGAACAGCTGCGGGCTTTGGGGCAACGCGTACCAGCTGCCCGGCTGCAGCCGGGCAGGGACCAGGAAGTCGCGGGCTCCCTCGGGCGTGGAGCGGGTCAGGGTCGGGGTCTCGATCTCGACGAACCCCCGGTCGCCGAGCACCGTGCGCGCGGCCCGGTTGACCTCGCTGCGCAGGCGGAGGGCGGCCGCCGGGCCGGAGCGGCGCAGGTCGAGGTAGCGGTGCGACAGCCGCACCTCCTCACCGACCTCGACGTGGTCGTCGATCGGGAACGGCAGCGGGGCCGCCGGACTCAACACCTCCACACCGGCACTGTCCGCACCGGCATCCTCGCTGCCGGCCCGGCCCGCTATCACCTCGACGTCGCCGGTGGGGAGCTGCGGGTTCTGGTTGCCCTCCGGCCGGTCGGAGACCTCGCCGGTGATCCGCACGCAGTACTCCGCCCGCAGCTGGTGGGCGACCTCCTCGTCTCGGATCACCACCTGGACCACGCCGGAGGCGTCCCGCAGGTCGATGAAGGCCACACCGCCGTGGTCCCGCCGACGAGCCACCCATCCGGCCAGGGTGACGGTCTGCCCGACGTGCTCGGCACGGAGGCTGCCCGCCTCGTGGGTCCTTATCACTGGTGCTGCTCCTTGCTGCTCGGTTCGGTCGAGCCGTCTGCGTTGGTCGAGCTCGCCGAGACCACTCGTGGCCGCAGGTCGCCGGCCGGAGGGTCCCAGAGGTCCACGTCCGCATCGACCTGGTCGCCGCTGCGGATGTCCTTCACCTGGCCCAGCCGGATCCGTTCGGCCCGCGACTCGCCGCCTCCGGGGAACCACACGAACGGGATCCCCCGCCGTTCGGCGTAGCGGATCTGCCGCCCGAACTTCTGCGCGCCGGCTGCGACCTCGGTGGGGATGCCCCGTGCGCGGAGCCGCTGAGCCACCTCGTTGCTGGTCTCCCGGTCGCCCTCGTCGACGAGTGCCACGAGCACCGCGGACGGGACCGCCCGGTCGCTGGAGAGCAGGTTGCGGTTCATCAGGGGCACGAGCGTGCGCGAGATCCCGAACGAGATGCCGACGCCGGGGTACGTCGTACGGCCGTCCGAGGCCAGCGCGTCGTACCGCCCTCCGCCGCCCACGGACTTGAGGTTCTCGAAGCCGTCCATGTAGATCTCGAACACCGTGCCGGTGTAGTAGTCCAGCCCGCGGGCCAGGCTCAGGCTCGCCACCACCTGGAAGCGGTCGCTGTTGACGGCTTCACAGCCCTCGACCACGGCGACCAGCTCGGCGATCCCCGTGTCGAGGAGATCGTCGGTGACCCCGAGCGCGCGGACCCGGTCCGCGAAGGAGGTGTCCGTCGCCTCGATGTCTGCCAGTGCCAGGCACTGCTTGGTCTGGTCCTCGCTCAGCGAGGCGTCGCTGCGCAACAGCTCGGCGACCGCGTCGCGGGGCAGCTTGTCCAGCTTGTCGATGAGGGCGATGACCCGCGCCGGGTCGGGGGCCCCGATCCCCCGGTAGAACCCCTCGATCAGCTTGCGGTTGTTCACGCGCAGCCGCATCGGCGGCAGCGGCAGAGCGGAGAGCGCCTCGGCCATCACCCGGGCCACCTCGACGTCGAAGTGGAACGGGAGCTCGTCGCGCATCACCACGTCGATGTCGGCCTGGGTGAACTCCCGGTAGCGGCCTTCCTGGGGACGCTCGCCACGCCAGGCCCGCTGGATCTGGTAGCGGCGGAAGGGGAACTCGAGCTTGCCGGCGTTCTCCAGGACGTACCGGGCGAACGGGACGGTCAAGTCGAAGTGCAGTCCCATCCCGGAGTCGGCGGTCGCGTCACCGTCGCCCTCGGCCTGCAGGCGGCGCAGGACGTAGACCTCCTTGGAGGTCTCGCCCTTGCGCAGCAGCTGGTCCATCGGCTCGACGGCGCGCGTCTCCAGGCTCGCGAAGCCGTGCAGCTCGAACGTCCGGCGTAGCCGGTCGCAGACCTGCTGCTCGACGTTGCGCTGGGCGGGCAGCAGCTCGGGGAACCCGCTCAGCGGGGTCGGCTTGCTCATCCTGCTCAGAGTCCTCGGTCGGGGGCCGCGACGCCCTGCGAGACGCCGGCCAGCTCCCGGAGGTAGGGGTTCGTGGCCCGCTCGCGGCCGATGCTGGTCTGCTCGCCGTGACCCGGGAGGACCACGATGTCGTCGTCGAGGGGCAGGACCTTGTCGCGAAGGCTGCGCAGCATGGTCGGGTGGTCACCGCCGGGCAGGTCGGTGCGGCCGATGGAGCCGGCGAAGAGCAGGTCGCCCGAGAACATCAGCGCGGAGATCTCCTGCTCGCCGTACGGCGTCCGGAAGGTGACCGACCCCTGGGTGTGACCCGGGGTGTGGTCCACGACGAACTCCAGCCCGGCGAGCTCGAGGGTCTGCAGGTCGTCGAGCTCCGCCACGTGCTCCGGCTCCGAGAACTCGTAGCTGCCGCCGAGCAGCATCCCCGCGGTCTCCGGCGAGATGCCGGCCATCGGGTCGGAGAGCAGGTGCCGGTCGCGCGGATGGATGTAGGCGGTCGCGTCATACGTGCCGGCGACGGGGGCGACGCACCACATGTGGTCGATGTGCCCGTGGGAGACGAGGACCGAGACCGGCTTGAGCCGGTGCTCACGGACCAGGTCCGCCACGCCGGGGGCCGCGTCCTTGCCGGGGTCGATGACCACGCACTCGGCTCCCGGGCCGGTGGCGACGACGTAGCAGTTCGTGCCCCACGGCCCCGCGGGGAAGCCGGCGACCAGCACGGGTCCACGCTCCTTGTCTGCTGGGGATCTGCTCGGTGCAGAACAACCTGTGCAGCCTAGCGAGCGGGGTGAGCCGTCGGGCTGCCCACTCCCCCGCGGGACCCTAAACTGCCTGCGTGGTCTCCAAGAAGCGACGGCGCACGCAGCTCGCGCGGGCCACCGCCAAGCGGCGACAGGTACGCCGAGCCGAGCGCCTGCTCCGCCGCCGCCGCAGGCGCCGGGTGCTCATCGCGGTGTCCTTGGGCGTCGTGGTCCTCGCCCTCGTGGCCTGGATCGCGCTGCACGGCCGAGACAATCGAACAGCGGCGAGGGCCGTCGTTGACTACTCTTCTGCCATCGACACGTCACAGCAGCAGGCCAGGACGACCGAAGGAGCCCGGTGAGCACGCCGCACAGTTCGCCGGAGAGCACGCCCGACAGCCCCCTCGAGCCGTCCCTCGAGGTCTCCCACGAGCCCGTCGCCGACGACCAGGGGGCGGCTGAGGTCGCCGCCGCCGAGCCTGGCCCGGACGCCTCCGTTGGGGGCGGTCCCGTCGACGCCTCCGCAGGCGACGACGTCTCGACCGATGCGACCCCGTTCGGTGACGCCGCGACCGACGAGGAGCCGCAGGGCCAGGCGCCCGAACAGCTCGGCTGGCCAGGCGATCAGCCGCAGAACCAGGCGCCCGAACAGCTGGGGTGGCCGGCGGAGCCGACAGTGACGGCGAACGAGCGCATGAACGTGGCCCCGGCCCACGACCAGCCTCAGGATCAGGCCCCGTCGTACGTTGGGGAGCCGACCGAGCAGCCTCGGGAACGGGCTCCCGACGAGGTGGCCTCCACGGAGGCCCAGGCCGCGACCACTTCAACCGAGGATCGAGCCGAGCGTCCAGCCCGCGATGCGGAGGAAACCGAGCCGGTCGAGTCCACGGCGGTCGAGCCCAGTCCCGCAGACGCCAGCCCGGCCGAGCCAACCTCGGTCGAGCCCACCGCGGTCGAGCCAACCTCGGTCGAGCCCAGTCCCGCAGACGTCAGCCCGGTCGAGCCCACCGCGGTCGAGGCCAGCCCTGCCGACAGCAACCAGGTCGAGCCCACGGCGGCCGAGCCCAGCCCCGCCGAGGGCAGCCCCGCCGACAGCAACCAGGCCGAGCCCACGGCGGCCGAGCCCAGCCCCGCCGAGGGCAGCCCCGCCGAAAGCAACCAGGTCGAGCCCACCGCGGTCGAGCCCAGCGCGGTCGAGCCCACCGCGGTCGAGCCCAGCCAAGCCAAGGAACAGCCCCATGACGAGGCTCCCGAGCAGACTGGCGGCGCTCCGGCGCACGAGGCTGAGGCCGTAGCAGGCAACGGCGAGTCGAGCGACGGTCGGCCCGGTGGGCAACCCGTCGTACCGCACCCGACGCCGGGCCGTATCCGACCCACGGCTCCCCCGGCGCCGACTCCGGGACCTCCCCACGGAGCATTCGTCCCGGCGCCTGCCGCGTCGGCGACGCCGAGCTCGCTGGCCGGTCCGCCGCCTGTGGCCACCCCCTCGACGGCGGAGACGGCTGCCGAATGGGGCCGTGTGGACGAGCAGGGGACCGTGTTCGTGCGTACAGGCGGCGGCGAGCGGCCGGTCGGGCAGATGCCCGACGCGACGCCGGAGGAGGCGTTGTCCTTCTTCGCCAGGCGCTACGCCGACCTGGTCTTCGAGGTGGACCTCTTGGAGCGGCGAGTGCGCGCGGGCGCCCTCGCGCCGGACGAGGCGTCGGGCTCGGTCAAGCAGGTGAGCTCCTCGATCCGCGGAGCGCAAGCGGTAGGCGACCTCGACGGCCTCCTGGCCAGGCTCTCCGCGCTCCGGGGACTCATCGACCAGCAGCGTGAGACGCGCCGAGCCGAGCGGTCCCGCAAACAGGAGCAGGCCAAGGGCGAGAAGGAGCGGATCGCTGAGGAAGCTGAGCGGCTTGCCCAGGGCAACGACTGGCGCAACGGCGCGAACAGGCTGCGTCAGCTGCTCGATGAGTGGAAGGCCCTCCCGCGGCTCGAGAAGTCGGCCGACGACGCGCTGTGGCGGCGGTTCTCGACCGCCCGGACGACGTACACGCGACGCCGCAAGACGCACTTCTCGGAGGTCAACGAGAAGCGGGACTCCGCGCGGGTGATCAAGGAGACGCTCGTCGTCGAGGCTGAGTCACTGGCGCAGTCGACGGAGTGGGGCCCGACCGCCGGGCGCTACCGCGACCTGATGCGGCAGTGGAAGGCGGCGGGACCAGCCCCCAAGGGGGTCGACGATCAGCTCTGGAAACGTTTTCGGGCAGCGCAGGACACCTTCTTCGGCGCTCGCGACGCCTCGAACGCCGAGCAGGAACGCGAGTTCGCCGCGAACGCGGAGAAGAAGGAGGCCCTACTGGCCGAGGCCGAGGCACTGGTCCCGGTCACCGACCTGCGGGCGGCCAAGGAGGCGTTCCGTGGGATCGCGGAGCGCTGGGACGCGGCCGGCAAGGTGCCTCGGGAGCGGATGAAGGACCTCGAGGCCCGGATGCGCAACGTCGAGCAGGCGATCCGCGGAACCGAGGACGACCAGTGGCGGCGGTCGAACCCGGAGGCCCGGGCCCGCGCGGCCAACACCGTGGCTCAGCTCGAGTCGGGGCTCGCAGACCTGGAGCGTCAGCGCGCTGCTGCCGAAGCCTCGGGGAACACCCGCAAGGCCGAGGAGCACGCCTCGGCGATCCAGGCCCGGGAGGCCTGGCTGGACCAGGCACGCCGGGCCCTCGAGGAGTTCTCCGGCTGATCCCCGAGTCGGCTCATCCGCACGCCTCAACCGGGTC
>JAWWPF010000274.1:0-3844 GCA_033850795.1 Nocardioidaceae bacterium
CAACGACCTGGCGCTGCCCACCAACGCCGTGGCTGCACTCGAGGCACGCACCGAGGGCTGGGTCGCCGCGCTGCAGCTCGCCGTGCTCTCCCTGCGTGGGCGTGCCGACGCCGCCGCCTTCATCGACAGGTTCACCGGCGACGACCGGTACGTGGTCGACTACCTGGTCGAGGAGGTCCTCGACCGACAACCCGAGCACGTGCGCCGGTTCCTGTTGGACACCTCGATCCTCGGACGGCTTACCGCACCGCTGTGCCAGGCGGTGCAAGGCGACCCGGCCGGCGACACCTCAGGCGCCGGCAGTGCCCGAGCCATGCTCGACCTGCTGGAGCGGCAGAACCTCTTCCTGATCGCGCTCGACGAGCAGCGCCGCTGGTACCGCTACCACCACCTGTTCGCAGACGTCCTGCAGGCCTACCTGACCCGCGAACGGCCGGGCGACGTCACCGGCCTGCACCACCGCGCCAGCCGCTGGTACGCCGAGAACGGCGACATCGAGGAAGCAGTGCGCCACTCCCTCGCCTCGGGGGACACCGACGCCGCCGCACAGTTGATCGAGCGGGCCCTTCCCCAGCTGAAACGGGACCGGCGCGAACGCCTCCTACGCCACTGGGTCGACGACCTGCCCGACGCCGCCGTCCACGACCGACCGGTGCTGGCGATCGGGCTCGTCGGCGGTCTGATGGCCAGCAACGAGTTCGACGACATCGAGCGACGACTCCGGCAGGTCGAAAAGATTCTGACCCGCCCGGCCCGCGACCTGGCGTTCCTCGACGAGGATGCGCTCGCCAGGGTCCCCGCCGAGGTCGAGATGTACCGCGCCGCCTTGGCGCTCGTCGCCGGTGACCCGACCAGTGCCATCGACCGCGCCCGACGGGCCGTGGCCGCCGCCCCCGACGGTGACGACCTGACCCCCGCGTCCGCAGCTGCGATCTCCGGTCTCGCGTCCTGGGCGAGCGGTGACATCGTCACCGGCCGCGACGCCTACCTGCGCTCCGCCGCCGCCCTGACCCGCGCCGGCCACATCACCGACGTCCTCGGCTGCGCCCTCGCCATCGCCGACATGGAGCTCGCGCTCGGCCGGCTCCGCGGCGCCGAACACACGCTGCACGACGCCCTGCAGCTCGCCGAGCAGTCCCGGGGCGGCGGCATCACCGCACAGCACACCGCACGCGGCAGCGAACTGGACACCGCACTGGGCAGCGCACTCGGCAGCGAACTTGGCACGGCAGTGGGCACCGCACTGGGTGGCAAGACCCCGCTGCGCGGCACCGCCGACATGCTGGTCGCCCTGAGCCGCGTCGCCTGGCACCGCGACGACCTCGCCGCCGCTGCCGACCTGCTGCGCCGCGCTGACGACCTCGGGGAACCGGCCGGACTGCCCCAGAACCCCTACCGGTGGCGGGTGGCGATGGCACGCCTGCGTGCCGCCGAACGCGACTGGGTCACCGCACTGGGCCTTCTCGAGGAGGCCGAGCGCGTCTACGTCGGCGACTTCTCACCACCCGTCCACCCCATTCACGCCAGCCGGGCCCGCGTCCTCACCGCATCCGGCGACCTAGCCGCGGCCGCCGTCTGGGCACACGATCATGACCTCAAGGCAGATGACGACCTCACCTACCTGCACGAGTACGAGCACGTCACCCTCGCCCGGCTGCTGCTCGCCGAGCACCACAGCGGCTGCTCCACCACCGCCTTGCGGGACGCGACCGCCCTGCTGGACCGCCTGCTGGCAGCCGCTGACGCCGGCGCCCGAGCCGGCTCGGTCATCGAGATCGAGGTCCTGCGGTCCGGGGCCCACCAGGCGTCTGGGAATATGCACACCGCGCTGAGTGCGCTCGAACATGCGGTGGACCTCGCCGAGCCGGAGCAGTGGAGGCGGTTCCTCATCGACGCCGACCCGGCACTGCACGACGTCCTCACGGCTCTCGCCGCGCGACGCCCAGGCTCGCCATACGTCGGTACGCTGCTCACCCGTGGCGGTCAGGGGCCGTCGGCACCGTCGAGGGCACCGTCGTCGGCACGGTCAACGTCGCCACAGTCGGCCCTGCTCGACCCGCTCAGCGACCGCGAGCTCGACGTGCTCCGCCTGCTGGCATCGGACCTCGACGGTCCCGCCATCGCCCGCGAGCTGATCGTCTCGCTCAACACCGTGCGAACCCACACCAAGCGGATCTACACCAAGCTGGCCGTCAACAACCGCCGCGCGGCCATCAGCAAGGCGCACCAGCTCGGGCTCCTCAGCCGCGCCGGCCGTCGCTGACCGTCGAGGACGCCGACGCAGGGTCACCACCACAGTCACCAGAAGATGTGACGACCGGTCACCACCTGGGCTCCTAACGTGCCGTCATCAGGTCACCGCGAACGCCAGGAGCAGAACCGTGAACACCGCAGATGAACCGGGCTGGTACGAGATCCGGTTTCAAGGGCGACTCGACGAGAAGTGGGCCGTGTGGTTCGACGGCCTCGCATTGGACGCGCAACCCGAGGGGGTCACCTTGCTGAGCGGCCCCGTCACCGACCAAGCAGCGCTGCACGGAGTGCTCGCACGCCTGCGAGACCTCGGTCTCCCGCTCGTCTCCGTGGTTCGACAACCCGGTCGCCGAGCCACGGACCCATGACGCGCAAAACCGTCGCCGGATAACCCTTCCTCGCTGCCCACGTCGACCGACCCTCATGAGCAGCCCCACTCAGTCTCGGGACCCGCTACTCACCTCAGAAGAGGCATGCCATGAACTTCATCAGCACCAGGGCTGTTTTGCGCGAGGACCCGACCCCCGACTCCAGCCACTCGACCTCCGCGCCAGTCGTCCGCCCGGACCCCAGGAGGCGTCGCACCGCCCGAATGGTCGGGGTCCTTGTTCTAGCTGGCTACTTGTATGGCGTCGGCAGCCTCATCGCGACGGGCCTCGTCGACTCCGGTGAACATGGCGACTCCACCGCGCTGTTCGTCGCCGGCATCGCGGTGATGCTGCTCAACTCGGCATTCGTGATCGGCATCGGCGTCCTGATGTTCCCGATCCTGCGAGCCCACAACAGAGCAATAGCTGCGGGCTACCTGGGCGCGCGGATCTTCGAGGGCGTCGTCCTGGCCATCGGTGTCGTAAGCCTCATCGTCCTCACCGGGTCCCACGCCATCCACACGAATGCCGTCTTCTACAACATTGCCGAGGCCGGGCTCGGTATCGGAAGCCTTTTCTTCTGCGCTCTGCTCTTCCGCACCGGGCTCGTTCCTCGTTGGCTAGCTGTCTGGGGCTTCATCGGCTACGCGTGCTTCGCGGCGGGCAACCTGTTGGATCTGTTCGGCGTCGCGGGCGCAGCGGCCGTCGGCTCCATCCCCGGTGGATTGTTCGAGTGGACGTTCGCCATCTGGCTGATCGCCCGCGGGTTCGCCTCCACCGCGACCATCCGCTCGCCCGCAGGCACCTGACTGACATCAGCCCATCGCCCACAATCAGGTCGGTCTGGACGACGTGCGCACCATCCTCGTCGAGGTCGGCGGGCGGGCCTCGTCGCCGGCCAGGAGGACATGCTTGTCCTCGGCCTCGCCGCCCAGGGCGCCGCATGCCCGGGCAACGCCCGGTACTGCGCCTCTGGGCGCTACGGACGCTGCTCAACGTGAGCAGGTCTGCTGATCCCCTGACAAGGCGGTGAGATGGGGGTAGCCGGGGCAGGACGCGCCTGGCTCGCTCGGTGCTGCGGGTCGCCGTGCCGGTCATCGTGCCGGTCATCGTGCTGAGGATTGTGATCGATCTCGCGGCGCACCGGATCCAGACAGACAGGTATCAGGCCTCCACTCGGATCCGGAAGTAGCGGGTGACATTACGCCAGCGCCCGCGGTCGC
>JAWWPF010000299.1:0-10283 GCA_033850795.1 Nocardioidaceae bacterium
TGCGGATCGCCTTGCCGGGGTCGGGTGACTCAGCGGCGGCGATCGTGGCGACCTCGGCACCGGTCATCGAGAAGATCACCACGAGGATCGCGGCGAAGATCGCTGGGACGCCCGCCGGGAAGAAACCACCGTGCGCGGTGAGGTTGCTGAGGTCGAAGCCCTTGCCCGGCCACGCGCCCACGACGTAGAGGACGCCCATCAGCAGGAACAGCACGATGGCGGCGACCTTGATGCCGGCGAACCAGAACTCGAACTCGCCGAAGGAGCTCACGGAGAACAGGTTCGTGGCGGTCATCAGCGACATCAGCACCAGCGACGCCAGCCACAGGGGTATCCCGGGCGCCCAGAACTGGACCACCTTGGCACCGGCCACCGCCTCGAAGCCGATGACGATCACCCAGAAGTACCAGTACAGCCACCCGACGGAGAAGCCCGCCCATCCGCCCAACGCCGTGCGGGCGTAGTCCGCGAAAGAGCCGGTCGACGGGTTGGCCACCGCCATCTCACCGAGCATCCGCATGACCATGATCACGAGGAAGCCGCTCAGCGCATAGCTGATGAACGACGGCGGACCGGTCTCGGAGATGACCACCCCCGACCCCACGAACAGACCGGCCCCGATGACACCGCCCATCGCGATCATCGTCAGGTGCCGCTGCGAGAGACCCTTCTTGAGCTCAGCCGGGGGAACGCCCATGGCCATCTCCTCGCGAGAGGTAAAGGTGAAAGGACTGTCGACCTCGTAACCCTCGGCTGGCCTTACATGCGCACGCGGGGCAGGCGAAGTGTGACGTTCCTGTAAACAGACCTGTCGCCGCCTCTTCGCCGCCGAGCCGCGTCCACGAGCACGCCCGAACACGCAGCAATCCGATCGGGTGCCCAGGACGAACCATCGATGAACCGCCCTGGCGCCGCTCTGTCGGGGCGGTTTCTCAGCAGCTGACGCAAAAGACATTGACGTGGGCTTCCGCGCCGCAGCCCGAGTCACTAACGTGGCGTCTGTCACATCGACTGCGAGCGGGCAGCCGAAGAGCAGTTCTGCGCCACGCAGAAACTGTGTGCAGACATCTGTACACGGGTGCCCGTTGAGTCGAGAGGACCATCATGAACGACCCCTCACGACGCCGATTCCTCGGCGTCGCCGGAGCGAGCGCGGCTGTAGCCGGCGCCTCGGCAGTCATACCCTCCGCCGCCTTCGCCGGCGAGACGCACCGCAGCGCCGGCAGCTCCACCGAGTCCGTCGTTGCCTACGTCAGCGACACCGCCTCCAACGAGCTGACGCTGCTCGTCGGTGAACGAGAGGTCGTCGTGCACGACCGGGACCTCGTGAACCGCATCCTCAACGCGGCAGGGAAGTAGACATGTCCTCTCACCGCGAAGCCCCGGAGACCTCCAAGGACCCGGTGGCCGACAACACCGACGTCTACGCCTTCGTCAGTCCCGACCGTCCGGACCACGTCACGCTGATCGCGAACTTCATCCCGTTCCAGAAGCCGGACGGGGGCCCGAACTTCTACGAGTTCGGCGAGGACGTGCTGTACGAGATCCACGTCTCCAACCGCGGCAAGGCGGAGTCCGACGTCACCTACGAGTTCCGCTTCGACACCCACGTCCGCAACGACAAGACGTTCCTCTACAACACCGGGCCGATCAACAGCATCCATGACCAGACCTGGAACCGTCCCCAGCGCTACTCGGTGACCCGGGTGAGCCATGGCCACAAGGCCCATCTCGGTGACTTCCTCTGTCCGCCGTGCAACATCGGACCCCGCAGCACGCCGAACTTCCGCAAGCTGTCGGAGGAGGCCACGCACACCGCGCATGGCCGGCGGTTCTACGCCGGGCAGCGTGCCGAGGGCTTCCACGTGGACCTCGGCTCCGTCTTCGACCTGGGCACCCTGCGGCCGTTCCAGTCCCTGCACCTGATCCCGAGTGCGGACGCCCTGGGCGTCGACGGGACCAAGACCTACAACGTCCACACGATCGCGATCCAGGTCCCGATCTCGGAGCTCACTCGCCATCGCACTCGGCCGACCAACCCCATGCACGAGGACGCCGTGATCGGGGTCTGGGCCAGCGCGAGCCGCCGCAAGTCCCGCATGCTGGACCCGCACACCGGCCGCCGGATAGGTCATGGTCCCTGGCAGCAGGTCTCGAGACTGGCCAACCCGCTGTTCAACGAGGTCCTCGTCCCGATGGCGGAGAAGGACGAGTGGAACATGCGGGCGCCGCGCCACGACTCGAAGTTCGCGAAGTACGTGAACCATCCCGAGCTGGGCAGGCTGCTGCCGGTGCTGTATCCGGGGGTCTTCCCGCACCTCGCGAGGTACGCCAAGCCGCGGGCCGACCTGAACGCGATCCTCCTCACCGGCATCCCGGCCGGCGTGGTTCCGGGCTTCCAGAACTTCACCGGCCCGGTCGAGGCGGACATGATCCGGCTCAACGTGGCGATCCCGCCGAGCCACAAGCCGAACGAGCTGGGACTGGTCGCTGGTGACCCCGCCGGCTTCCCCAACGGGCGCCGGGTCTTCGACGACACGACGACCGTCGAGCTGCGCGCCATCGCCGGCCTGACGATCCCGCTCGTCGACCCGTCGTACAAACCGGACGCCGCCGCCGGCGGCATCACCGACGGCACGAAGAACGCGAACCCGCCCTACCTCGACAGGTTCCCCTACCTCGGGTACGCCAACGGCGGCTACCAGACGAAGCCCGGGACGTCTGCGGTGTCGGGGGGTCTGAAGTCCGTATGACGGGACCAACCGACCACGGGCATCCGCACCGCCACCTCGACGAGGACGAGAGCCATGTCCACGGGAGCCTTGAGAACCCGTGGGCTGGGCAAGGGGCGGTCCTGCTCGACATCGGTGGCGACATCGGTGCCCTCGTGGTGGTGATGCCGGCTGGGATGGACGGCGTCGAGGTGGAGATCCGGCCCGCGGGGCCCGAGGCGCAGTCGGCCGGGGGGCATCCGCACGTCGCGGTCGTGGCTCGCCCGGTTCACGCGGGCACGGTCTCCTCGCTGGTCTACCCGGAGCTGACCACCGGCACGTACGAGCTCTACGAGAAGGGCACGACCCGGGTCGACCTGACGGCCCGGGTCGAGGGGGGGCACGTGACCCAGGCGACGTGGCCGACGTTCGCGCGGACGGGTCTCGGCGGGGCGCCGCCGGCGGACCGCGACACGGCCGGCTGAGCGGAGTTCGTGCGGAGATAAGACGCCGGCCCGTCCCTGGTCGGGACGGGCCGGCGTCGATCCGCTGGTGGGTGAGCGTTCAGAGCAGGTTGTTGGCCTGCAGGAACTTCTTGGCCACCTCGCCCGGGTCCTGCTGGTCGATCTGCACGGCCTTGTTCATCGCGACGACCGCGTCGGTGGTCAGCAGCTTGCTGACCGCGTTGAGGGTCTGCTCGAACTCCGGGCCCTCCTTGGAGAGCACCGACTTCTTCACGACCGGGACCACCTGCTGGAAGCCGAAGATGCCCTTGTCATCTGTCAGCACTGCGTACTTCCCGCTCGCGAGCTGGCCGTCCGTGGTGAAGATCGCGATGGTGTCGACCTTGCCCTGGTCGAGAGCCTGGTACTGGCTGCCGATCGGCACGGGCTTGAACTTGAAGTTGGTCAGCCCGTAGGCCTTGTGGAGCCCGACGACGCCCTGGTAGCGGGTGGCGTTCTCCGGCGGCCCGGCGTAGGTGAACGACGAGACGTTCTTCAGGTCACCGATCGCCTTCAGGCTGTTCTTCTGCGCGAAGGCCTTGGTCGTCGCGAGGCCGTCCGCGTCCTGGAAGGGCGTCGGGTTCAGCACGACGTAGCCGTGCTTGTTCTCGTAGGCGGTCGCACCCTTGAGGGTCTCCGTCGCCGAGGTCGGGTTGTCGGGGTGTCCTGCGAGCACCGTGTAGACCACGCCGGTGTACTCCGGGTACATGTCGATCTTGCCGCTCTGCAAGGCCGCGTTGATGGTCGTCGACGAGCCGATGTTGCCTTTGAGGGTCACCGTGTAGCCCCGGGCCCGCAGGGCCTGGGAGTAGAGCTCGCCGAGGAGGTACTCCTCGGAGAAGTTCTTGTCTCCCATCACGATGGCCGGCTTGCCCTTGCCGGGCTGACCACTGGGCAGCGTGGCGTTGCCTGTGCCGGTGGGCACGCTGGGGCTGGCCGCCGACGACGAGCCGGAGGACGATCCGGACGACGAGGCCGACGACGCGCTCGAGCTCTTCTGCGACGACGACCCTCCGGCCGATGAGTTGTTGCTGCTGCCGCATGCGGCCAGCGTGACTGCCATGCTGACCGCCGCCAAGGTGCCGAGCGTGCGACCAGCGCGTGAGAACGATTTCATCGAGTGTCTCTTCCTGTCTGCAGTTTGTGACCGACCCGAGCCGGTTCGTCTTCGGTAGTAGGGGCATCTTCCTCGGCCTCGACCGTCTCCGACATCGCCGAGGGGTCGATCGTGGGGCGGCCGGCACGGTTGCGGACGGGACTGCGGGACATCCGGAGCCCTGCGGGAGTCACCAGCCGTTCGATGCCGACGAACAAGAACTGGACGAGGAACGCGAGCACGATCAGCACGTACGACGCGCCGATGACGCCCCGCAGACGGTAGGACTCCTGGTTGCTGATGATGTCCCCCAAGCCGCCGCCGCCGAAGAACCCCGCCAGGGTAGCCGTGGCGACGACGAAGACCGCCGAGGTGCGGATGCCGGCGAAGATCAGGGGCAGCGCCAGCGGCAGCTCCACCTTCAGGAGGACCTGCATCGGATTGAGCCCGATGCCTTTGGCGGCGTCGACGACCTCCGGCTCCACCTGGTCGATCGCCACGTAGGTGTTCGTCAGGATCGGCGGGAACGCCAGCACGGTGAGTGCGATGAGCACATCGGTGTTCCCGATCCCGACGATCGGCAAGAAGATCGCCAGCAGGGCGAGGCTGGGCAGGGCACGGCCGAGGTTCGAGACGTTGATCGCGAGGAACGAGAACCGGTGGATGTGCCCGAGGAAGACGCCGAGCGGCAGGCCGATGACGAGCGCGATCCCCACGGCCTCGGCGGAGATCACGAGGTGCTCGGTGAGCGTGCGCAGCACCAGGTCGGCGCGGTCCACGATGAAGCCGAATGCGCCGATGAACGGGCTGCTCATCTGATCACCTCGTCCGCCGCGCAGACGCCCAGGGCGTCAGGACTCGCTGGACGCCGACGAACAGCGCGTCGGCGAAGAGGGCGAGGAGGATGCAGAGCACGCCGGACGCGATGAACTTGGTGTTGAAGTCGCCCGCGTTGAGCGCGTCGAAGATCGGCTTGCCGAGACCCTCGGGCACGATGAAGGCCGCGACGGTGGCCAGCGAGATGATCGTGACGACGGCTACCCGCAGGCCCGCGATGATCGTCGGCACGGCCAACGGAAGCTCCACGCGAAGCAGGATCTGGGTGTCGGTCAGTCCGGTGCCGCGGGCCGCATCGACGACATCAGGCGGGACGGCGGACAGCCCGGCCAGGGTGTTGGTGAACAAGATGAGCAACGTGTAGGAGACCAGGGCGATCTCCACGGTGAAGTCGTTGATGCCGGTGATCGTCACCAGGATCTGGAACGCCGCCAGCGACGGGATCGTGTAGAGGAGGCTGCCGACGAAGGTCACCGGGGGGACCAGCCAGCGCTTCCGGTGCGCCAGAACGGCCAGCGCGAACGCCACGGTGAACCCGATGACGACGGCGATCACGGTGAGCTTGACGTGTTCGAACAAGCGCGCCTGGAAGTCGACCTTGCTGCTCCAGTTCTCCGTGAACCAGTCCCAGCAGAACGTGCCGTTGTTCGAGACGCAGCTCGACGCGTGGCCGAAGCTCGGGATGTTCGGCCCGCCAGCGCCACTGACGGAGCCCAGCACCGACGCGGGGGTCATGTCGTGCTTGCCGTCGGCTCGGCGTCGGTGCGGCCTCGGCGCAGCGCGTTGTTGATCTGCTCGATGGACACCGAGCCGATCGGCGTGCCCTCCGCGTCCACGACGAGCAGCGGGCGCATCGAGTCGGACATCATCGCGGACAGGGCGTCGCGCAGGGTCGCGCGGTCCGACACGGTGTCCGCCTGGTTGACATGACGCGCAGCGGAGACGTCCCCGAGCTCGATCTCGTCGAGACGCGTCAGCGCGAGCCGCTTGAGGCCGCGGTCGGCGCCCACGAACTGGGCCACGAAATCGTTGGCGGGGTCAGCCAGGATGTTCGCCGGGGTGTCGTACTGGACCAGCTGGCCGCCCTCCCGCAGGATGGCGATCTTGTCGCCCATCTTGATCGCCTCGTCGATGTCGTGCGTGACGAAGACAACGGTCTTGCGGATCTCGCGCTGCAGGCGCAGGAACTCGTTCTGCAGCCGGTCCCGGTTGATCGGGTCGATCGCGCCGAAGGGCTCGTCCATGAGCATCAGCGGGGGGTCGGCGGCGAGCGCGCGGGCGACGCCCACCCGCTGCCGTTGCCCCCCGGAGAGCTGGCTCGGGTAGCGGCTGCCCATCTCCTGAGGCAGCCCGATGAGGTCGAGCAGCTCGTGCGCTCGGTCGTTCATGCGCTGGCGGTCCCAGCCGAGCAGCTTCGGCACCACGGAGATGTTCTTCAGGACGGTCAGGTGGGGGAACAGTCCGACGTGCTGGATCACGTAGCCGATGTCACGGCGCAGATCTGTCGTCGACCGACCCTTGATCGTCGCGTCGTCGATCAGGATGTCGCCGCTGGTGAGGTCGATCATCCGGTTGACCAGGCGCATGGCGGTCGTCTTGCCACAGCCGGAGGGTCCGACCAGCACGCACACCTCCCCGGCGGGGACGGTGAACGAGAGGTTGTCGATCGCCGCAGTCTCGGCGTTGGGGTACTGCTTCGTGACGTTCGCGAACTCCAGCGGAGCAGCGGTGCTCGAGCCGTTCAGCGCCATGGAGGTCCACCGGATTTCGTCATGCTGCCTGGAACCGCCTTCCGGACCCGAAGTGTGCCAATACTAAGCGGGCCGTCCGACAAGGCCAGTGTTCTCGGCCGAACCCGGGGCTTCGTGACGCTTCCGTTATATTTGCCCCTCCACCTCGGGCGGCGCTACAGGTCCCCGCCCTCCTCGAGCAGCCGGCCGATCTCTCGCTGGATCAGGCCCAGCCGGGCCTCCTTGACCAGCGGCACCTGCCGGCGCCGGCGCCGTACCTCGGCGAGGTCGACGTCGACGGTCAGGGACTGCTGGCTCCCCTGGGCCGCCTCCGCGATGACGTTCCCCCACGGGTCGATGACGTGGGAGCCGCCCCAGAATCGCAGCGGACCCTCGTCGCCGACCCGGTTCACGAAGACCACGAAGACCTGGAACATCCGGCCGTAGAAATGGGTGATGTCGTGCCAGTACTCATGGGAGTCATAGTGCTCGGGAAAGCGGCTCTGGGCGCTCGCGGCCGGCACGAGCAGCACCCGGGCACCGTCCTGGGTGGCGAGGAAGGCCAGCTGGGGCTGCCAGGCGTCGTTGCAGACCAGCACCGCCATCCGGGTGTCCGGCTCCAACGAGAAGGCGCGCAGCGTCGGGCCGGGGGTGAAGTGGTTGCGTTCCTCGAACGGTGCGTACGTCGGAAGGTACAGCTTGCGGTGGATGTGGACGAGGCGACCGTCCTGGTAGACAGCCGTGCTGTTGTAGGTGTGCGGCCCGTGCGGCCCGGACTCCACGAAGCCCACCAGCAGTCCGGCCCGGCCGGCGTGACGGGCGAGCTTCTCGATCCTCGGATCGTCGGCGCGCATGGAGAGGTCCGCGTCGACCAGGCCGACGGAGTACCCGGACAGGTGCAGCTCGGGGAACACGATGAGGTCGGACGAGGTCGTGGTCGCCTCTCCGATCACCTCAGCGGCGAGCTCGACGTTGGCGTCGATGTCGCCGAGCTGGGCGTCGACCTGGGCAAGGGTGATCCGCATCTGCCAACCTCTCGTGAGCAGCTTCCTGGGGCTCGAGGGCCCCAGCGGGGGCTAGCTTCGTGGACTGGACGCGCCGCTCGACGGGCGGGACATGGCCAGGCAGTGGTCGCTCAGCGTCCTGGCGGCACTGCGCATGGCCTTCGGGCCGAAGCGCTGGGCGGGTCCCTGGATGCCGATGATCGCCCGCAGGCTTCCGCCCGACAAAAGGGGACAGGCGATCGCGTTCAGCCCGATCTCCCGCTCTCCGACCGCCTGGGCCCATCCTCGCTGCCGGATCTCTGCGATCTGCGCCTCGAGTGTCCCGTGGTCGGTGATGGTCCTGTCGGTGTACGGCGCGAGCACCCTGGGCGCGGCGGTGCCGGTGTAGGCGAGGAAGACCTTGCCGGTTGCCGTGGCATGCGCGATGCTCGGCCGCCCGACCTCGGCGACGCTCCGAACCGAGGACGGGCTCTGGACGAAGTCGACCGTGATCGTGCCTTCTCGGTAGGGCAGCGACAGCGTGGTCGTCTCCCCGGTGGCGTCCGTGAGCGCCTCGAGATGGGGCCGGCACTGCTCCCTGATGTCGACGCGTGCCAGGGCGGCGTTGCCGAGCTCGACGAGCCGTGGACCGAGCCGGAAGTGTCCCGTGGTCTCGACACGGCTCACGAGCTCGTCGCCGACCAGGGTGGAGAGCAGCCGGGACACGGTGCTGCCGTTGATGCCGGTCCGGCTGGCGATCTCCTTGTGCCCCAGGTCGACGGGGGAGGCGGCCAGCTCATGCAGAACCGCGATCGCCCGTTGCACGGTCTCGACGGGGCGGGCTCGGGCGCCGTACCCCGCGGTCATCTGCATCTCCACACCGTACGACCTACCTCACGGATACAGGGTCACCCAGCTCCGCCGCGCGGCGCTCGACGAACTCGACGAGCTCCTCCTCGACAGTATCGTCAAAGGGAGGTCGCTCGTAGCCGTCGAGCATCGCCCTCCAGCGGGCGTCGGAGCGGGCGGCGTGGTCGTTCGAGCCGTTGCGGCTCCACCGCTCGAAGTTCTCGGTCGACGCCACGGTCGGTCGCCAGAAGCAGTCCCGGAACCGCTCCAAGGTGTGTGCCGTGCCGAAGAAGTGGCCCCCTTGGCCGACCTCCAGGTGCGCCTCGAAGGCCAGGCTCTCCTCGTCGACGTCCATCGGAGTGAACTGGTGACGCAAGAGGTCGAGCAGCTCGCAGTCCGCGGCGAACTTCTCGAACGACGTCACCAGGCCCCCCTCCAGCCAGCCGGCCGACTGCCAGCACACGTTGGCGCCGGCCAGGAACGCGGCGCTCAGGGTGTTGAACGCCTCGTAGCCCGCCTGGAAGTCGGGGACCTGGCTGGAGGTCAGGGTGCCCCCGCCCGAGCGCCACGGCAGCCCGAGGCGGCGTGCGATCTGCCCGGACGCGAAGAGGCCCATCGCGGACTCGGGACCGCCGAACGACGGCGAGCCGGACTTCATGTCGGTGGCGGACAGGAAGGAGCCCATGACGCACGGCGTGCCCGGCCGGACGAGCTGGACCAGGGCGATCCCGGCCAGCGCCTCGGTCGTCTGCTGCACGAGGGCAGCCGGCACCGACACCGGAGCCATCGCCCCCATCAGCAGGAACGGGGTGACGATGACCGCTTGACCGGCCTCGGCGTACGCCAGCAGGCCTTCGAGCATCCGAACGTCGAAGTGCAGCGGGGAGTTGACGTTGACGTTGGCGAAGAGCACCGGCTCACGCTCGATGCTGTCCCGGCCACCGTGCACGATCTCGGCCATCGTGATGCAGTCGCGCGCAGCCGCGTCGGAGGACACCTCCCCGGCCCAGACCCGGTCGGTCAACCGCGAAGCCGCCAGCGCACGCAGCAGGTGGCGCACGTCAAGGGGTACGTCGTTGGGCTCGAGGATGTTGCGTCCCGGGGTGTCGAGCGCGTCGGTGACCTGCACCATCATCAGGAGTCGTTCGACGTCGGCCATGGTGCCGTCCCGGCGCTCACCGTCGACGCGCACGAACGGGGGCCCGTTCGCCGGCCCGAAGACCATGGAGTCCCCGCCGATGCGGAGGTCGCGCTCGCGGTTCCTGGCCCGCAGGACGAACTCCGACGGCGCCTTCGAGGCCTGCTCCCGCAGGAATCCGGGCTCGAAGCGGACCACCTCGCCGTCCACGACCTGGCCGGCCTGCCGGAACAGCTCCAGCGCGGCCGGATGGTCGAACCGCACCCCGACCTCGGCGGCCAGGCGGTCCCCTCCCGCGTCCAGCGTCGCCAGCGCATCCGGGCTCAGCACCTCGAAGCGGGGCATCCGGTTGACGAACATGTGATCTTCCCTTCCGCGGGGATCTGGGAGCCCGATGGCGACGGTCGGCGTGCTAGCGTTGCCATAATTGAAAGCA
>JAWWPF010000320.1:0-4395 GCA_033850795.1 Nocardioidaceae bacterium
CGCAAGGTGCTCCTCGTCGACTTCGACCCGCAGGGCTCGCTGTCGGTCGGGCTGGGGCTCAACCCGCACGAGATGGACCTGTCCATCTACAACCTGCTGATGCAGCGCGACGTCTCGATCGACGAGGTCATCGTGCCGACGAACGTGCCCGGCATGGACCTCCTGCCCTCGAACATCGACCTCTCCGCGGCCGAGGTGCAGCTCGTCCAGGAGGTGGCCCGCGAGCAGACCCTCCAGAGGGTGCTGCAGCCGGCCATCTCCGAGTACGACGTCATCCTCATCGACTGCCAGCCGTCGCTGGGCCTGCTCACGGTCAACGCCTTGACCGCCGCCGACGGCGTCCTCGTGCCGATTGAGTGCGAGTACTTCGCGCTGCGCGGCGTGGCCCTGCTCAAGACCACGATCGACAAGGTCACCGAGCGGCTGAACCCCAAGCTGAAGATCGAGGGCGTGCTCGGAACCATGTATGACGGACGGACCCTGCACGGGCGCGAGGTGATGGAGCGGCTGGTCCAGGCCTGGGGCGACACGGTCTTCCACACGGTGATCCGCCGGACCGTTAAGTTCTCCGACTCCACCGTGGCCGGCGAGCCGATCACCACCTACGCCGCGACGTCCCCCGGGGCCGACGCCTACCGCCAGCTGGCCAAGGAGGTGCTGGCCCGTTGCCTCGACGAGTGAGCGTCCCAGGCGCGGACGAGCTGTTCCGGCCCACGGTCGTCCCGCAACAGGTCCCACAGGACGCTGCCGCGGATACGCCGGCGCCGCGCGCGCCGAGCGGCCGGGTGCGCCACGACGAGAAGATGACGGTCTACGTGACCGCGGACGAGCTTCTCGACCTCGAGCACGCCAGGTTGGTGCTGCGCCGCGCCGGGCTGAGCATCGACCGGGGCCGGCTGGTCCGGGAGGCGATCGCCATCGCCCTGGCCGACCTCGAAGCCAACGGGGACGACAGCGACCTCGTGCACCGGCTGACCGGGGCATGACGGCCGGCCTGGCCGGTGAGCGTACGACGACCCTCGACGCCGTGAGCGAGACCGGAGGCCTGCCGGAACCGGGGGAGACGGCGCCGTTCGCCGTACGCCTGGCGAACTTCGAGGGCCCCTTCGACCTGCTGCTGAGCCTGATCGCGAAGCACAAGCTCGACATCACCGAGGTCGCCCTCTCCCAGGTCACCGACGAGTTCATCGCCTTCATCAAGCAGGCCGGCCCGCAGTGGGACCTGGAGGAGACATCCTCCTTCCTGCTCGTCGCGGCCACCCTCCTCGACCTGAAGGCCGCGCGGCTGCTCCCGCAGGGCGACGTCGAGGACGAGGAGGACCTCGCGCTCCTCGAGGCCAGGGACCTGCTGTTCGCGCGGCTCATGCAGTACAAGGCCTTCAAGCAGGTCGCCTCGGTGCTGGAGGACCGGGTGGCCACCGAGTCGCGGCGCTACCCCCGCGTCGTCGGTCTGGAGGAGCGGTTCGCGACGCTGCTGCCGGACGTGCTGATCGGCCTCGGGCTCGAGGAGTTCGCGGCGCTGGCCGCGCGGGCCATGGAGCCCAAGCCGGTGCAGGAGCTTTCCCTCGCCCACATCCACGGCTCCACGGTCAGCGTCCGCGAGCAGGCCACCCTGGTGGTCGAACGACTCCGGCGGCAGGGCACGATGACCTTCCGGGCGCTGTCCGGGGACTCGCCGGACACCCTGACCACGGTGGCGCGGTTCCTGGCGCTGCTCGAGCTCTTCCGCGAAGGAGCGGTGTCCTTCGACCAGGTGACGCCACTGGGCGAGCTCACGGTGCGCTGGACCGGCGCGGAGGAGGGCGAGGTGGACATCACCGACGAGTTCGACGGCCTCGCGGAAGCCGACGAGACAACCGATGCCGGCGGCTCGGACGCAGGCACGGTGGAGCAGACGGAAGGGACGGGCGGTGACGGGGATGCTCGCTGACGACGGCGTCGTGGAGACCCTCGAGGTCCCGTCGGCAGAGCTGCGGCCGGCGCTCGAGGCCGTCCTGATGGTGGCCGACCAGCCCCTGGACCACCTGACGCTGGCCTCGGCAGTGGGCTACCCACCCGCCGAGGTGGACTCGGCGCTGCAGGCGCTCGCCGAGGAGTACGCGACGCAGGGACGGGGGTTCGACCTCCGCAACGTCGCCGGCGGCTGGCGGTTCTACACCCGCGAGGAGTACGCCGGTGTGGTGGAGCGGTTCGTCCTCGACGGCCAGCAGGCCCGGCTGACCCAGGCCGCTCTCGAGACGCTCGCGGTGGTGGCCTACAAGCAGCCGGTGAGCCGGGCCAGGGTGTCCGCGATCCGGGGCGTGAACGTCGACGGCGTGATGCGGACCCTGGTCTCGCGCGGACTCGTGGAGGAGGCGGGTCAGGACGCCGAGACCACGGCCATCCTCTACCGCACGACCGGGTACTTCCTGGAGCGCATCGGGGTGACCTCCCTCGAGGAGCTTCCGGCCCTGGCGCCGTTCCTGCCCGAGATGGCCGACCTCGAGGACCCCGACGAGCGCCCCGAGGACCCCCGGGAGCCTCGGGACGGCGGGCCGGAAGAGCTGCCCGCGGTCGCCGCAGCGCAGGACGAGCCCGCCGACCCTGAATGACCTTCGAGACCGACGACCAGGGCCTGGTCCGGCTGCAGAAGCTGCTGGCCCAGTCCGGCGTCGCGAGCCGCCGCAAGTGCGAGGAGCTGATGCTCGCCGGCCTCGTGGAGGTCGACGGTGAGGTGGTCACCCGGCTGGGCACCAAGGTCGACCCCACGACGGCGGTGATCCGCGTCGAGGGCCGGCGGCTGCCTCCGGTCAGCCCCAACGTGTACCTGGCCCTGAACAAGCCGCGAGGCGTCGTCTCCACGATGTCGGACCCAGAGGGACGCCGTACCCTCGCCGACCTGGTCGCGGACCGGCCCGAGCGGCTCTTCCACGTCGGCCGGCTGGACACCGACACCGAGGGGCTGATCCTGCTCACCAACGACGGCGACTTCGCGCAGCGCGTCGCCCATCCCTCCTACGAGCTCGACAAGACCTACGTCGCGGAGGTCGACGGTGTGGTCACGAAGCGCACCCTGCGTCGGCTGTGGTCCGGCGTCACGCTGGAGGACGGCCCGGTCGAGGTCGGCTCGTGCCACGTCGTGTCCACGCAGGGCGATCGCTCGATCGTCGAGCTCGCGATCCACGAGGGCCGCAACCGCATCGTGCGCCGGCTGCTGGACGAGGTCGGGCACCCGGTCCGACGGCTGACCCGCACCGCGATCGGGCCGGTGCAGCTGCGTGGGCTCGCCAGGGGAGCGGTCCGCGACCTGACTCTCGACGAGCTCGGTGTGCTGCTGGACGCCGCGCGGATGTGACCCTGCCCCTCGTTAGGGTATGGCGGGTGATGTGGCCGTGAGCGGGGTAGCAGACGGCGCCGCGGGCACCTCGATGAGCCTGCACGGACCGGTGCTCGTGGTCGGCGCCGGGCTCCTTGGTACGTCGACCGCGCTGGCGCTGCGACGCCGGGGGATCGATGTCGCGCTGCAGGACGTGAGCCACCAGAACCTCAGGATCGCCAGCGGCATCGGTGCCGCGAGCGTGGAACCTCACGAGATCACCCCGCAGCTGGTGGTCGTCGCGGTCCCCCCGGACTCCCTCGCCGAGGAGATCGCGCGGGCGTTGCGGGAGACCGACGCGGTCGTCACCGACGTCGGCAGCGTCAAGGGAGCCCCACTGTCCGGCGCCCGGCGGCTCGCGACGACCGAGCAGCTGACGAGATACGTGGGCAGCCATCCGATGGCCGGCAGCGAGCGCTCCGGGCCGTTCGCCGCGTCCGAGGCGCTGTTCGACGGCCGGCCGTGGGCGGTCACACCACACGAGACCTCCGCGAAGGAGGCGGTCGCACTGGTGAGGGACCTCGCACGGCTGTGCGGGGCCACGCCGGTCAGCTTCACCCCCGGCGAGCACGACGAGGCGGTGGCGCGCACGTCGCACCTCCCGCACCTGCTGGCCGCCCTGGTCGCCGGCCGGCTCGCCGACGCGCCCGAGGAACACCTGGCGCTGTCGGGCCAGGGGGTTCGCGACGTGACCCGGATCGCGGGCGGGGACGCCGAGCTGTGGCAGCAGATCATCAGCGCGAACACCGACGCCCTGACCCGGCTGCTGGTCGACGTGCGAGACGACGTGCAGGCCCTGCTCACGGCGCTGGCCGACGGGGACCGGGGGGCGGTGAGCGCGGTCCTCGACCGGGGCGTGCGGGGCACGGCCGTCATACCCGGCAAGCACGGGACCCCCGCCCCGGCGACGGCCACCGTGTTCGTGGCGATCCCGGACCACCCCGGTGAGCTGGCCCGGCTGTTCGGGGACGCCGGTGACATCGGGGTGAACATCGAGGACCTGCGCATCGACCACGACCCCGAGCGGAAGTACGGGCTGG
>JAWWPF010000321.1:0-3544 GCA_033850795.1 Nocardioidaceae bacterium
CTCAGGCGGCCACGGCGTTTCCGTGGCAGGAGGGCTTGCGTCCGCCGGACCGGCCCGCGTCTGCGGAACGGTGGCCCGGCGTGTCAGCGGCCCGACACCCACCCGGTCGTGAGGTCGAGCCGATCAACGTAGCCAGGCTATCAGCGCGGGCCAGGGCGACGCCACATCGTCGTCCACAGGCATGGCCGGGGCCGTGCCGCGGTACAGGGGCATCCGAGCACCCGAGAAGACGGAGAGCCAGATGAGCGACGACGCGACCAGCCAGGAGCAGCAGCAGAAGAAGGTCAGGGACCTGATCAAGGAGACCCGGACGGCGATGCTGACCAGTGTCGACCCGGACGGACGGCTGGTGAGCAAGCCGATGGCCACCCAGGACGTCGACTTCGACGGCGAGGTCTGGTTCATCGCCGAGCGGCACTCGGAGAAGGTCCGCAACCTCCAGCGGGACCCCCGGGTCAACGTGGCGTACGCGGGCAAGGGCGCATGGGTGTCGCTGTCCGGCACCGCGGAGGTGGTGGACGACGAGGCGAAGCTGGCCGAGCTGTGGAACACCTTCACCGACGCCTGGCTGGAGGGTGGGCCGAAGAACCCGGAGAACATCCTGGTCAAGGTCTCCGGCGAGACGGCGGAGTACTGGGACACCCCGGGCCTGAAGGTCACCCAGGTCGCGAACCTCGTCAAGGCCAAGGTCACCGGCCGGCGGTTCGAGGGCGACAACGAGAGCGTCGACCTCCGCGGCTGACGTGACGGGGCCGGCTGTCCTCGCCCGGTCGTAGGCTGGCGGTCATGTCCGCACAGCCAGCGTTGCAGATCGGTGCCCACGTCCCTCAGGGCGACCCCGTGGCCGAGGCGGTGGCCCGCGACGCCGACCTGGTGCAGTTCTTCCTCGGCGACCCTCAGGGCTACCAGGGTCCCGAGATCGCCTTCCCCGGTGGGGCGGACGCCCTGCGCACGGCCGCCGCGGACGCCGGTGTGGACCTGTACGTCCACGCGCCGTACATCGTCAACGTCGCGACCACGAACAACCGCATCCGCATCCCGAGCCGCAAGCTCCTCCAGCAGCACGTGGACGCGGCGGCCGCGATCGGCGCGAAGGGCCTGATCGTCCACGGCGGCCACGTCAACAAGTCCGACGACCCTGCCAAGGGCTTCGACAACTGGCGCAAGGCCGTCGAGGCGACCGACCTGAAGCTCCCCCTGCTGATCGAGAACACCGCGGGCGGGGACCAGGCGATGACCCGGTACCTCGAGCGGATCGCCGGCGTGTGGGACGCGATCTCGACCGCCGAGGGAGCGGACCTCGTCGGCTTCTGCCTCGACACCTGCCACGCCCATGCCGGCGGCAACGACCTGTCCACCGTGGTGGAGGACGTGGTGAAGATCACCGGCCGCATCGATCTGGTGCACTGCAACGACAGCCGCGACGACTTCGACTCGGGCGCCGACCGGCACGCCTCCCTCGGCCAGGGGCGCATCGCCCCCGAGGACCTCGTCGCGGTCGTCCGCGAGGCGGGCGCGCCGGTGGTCTGCGAGACCCCCGGCGGCGCCGAGGAGCACCGCGCCGACTTCGAGTTCCTGCGCCGGCGGCTCTGAGCCCGCGCGATCACGGCCCGGGCCACCGCATAGGGTCGGGCAGTGTGAGCTCCCCCGTCCTGACCGTGCGCCCGATCACCGGTGAGCAGCACCTCGGCTTCCTGCGCGCCCGCACGGAGGCCGGCGGCAGCACCGGGAGAGCCGGCGCGAGCTTCCTGCAGACCCCGGCCTGGGGACAGGTCAAGAACGACTGGCGCTCGGAGTCCATCGGCTGGTTCGCCCCAGCGTCCGGCGGGTCCGGCGAGTCCGGCGGCTCGGACCCGTCCGCGCCGGGGGGTCAGCTGTGCGGCGTGGGGCTGGTGCTCTATCGGCAGCTGCCGCGGGTCAGGCGGTTCCTGGCCTACCTGCCCGAGGGCCCGGTCATCGACTGGGACTCCGAGGACCTGCGCGCCTGGCTGAACCCGATGGTGCGGCACCTGAGCAAGGCCGGCGCCTTCGGGGTGCGGATGGGTCCGCCCGTGGTCACCCGGCGCTGGGAGGCCGCGGACCTCAAGCAGGGCATGGCCGACCCGTCGGTCCGGCGGCTCGGCGACGTACCGCCGACCGCGCGGTCCCGCTCGGGGGCGCGCGTGGTCTCGCAGCTGCAGGAGCTCGGCTGGCGGGCGCAGGCCACCGACGGCGGCTTCGCCGCGGGGCAGCCGCAGTACAACTTCTGGATCCCCCTGCGGGGTTCCGGCGGTGAGCTCCGCACCCCCGAGGACGTGCTCGCCGGGATGAACCAGCAGTGGCGGCGCAACATCAAGAGAGCCGACAAGGCCGGGGTCGTGGTGACCCGCGGCGCAGTGGGCGACCCGGCCCCCCAGGCCCACCAGGCCGAGGCCGACCTCGCCGCCTTCCACGCCCTCTACGCCCACACCGCCGAGAGGGACGGCTTCACCCCCCGTCCGCTGAGCTACTTCCAGAGGATGTTCAGCGCGCTCGGGCAGGAGGAGCCGGACCGGATCCGCCTCTACCTGGCCCACCACGAGGGCGACCTGGTCGCCGCGACGATCTGGGTCCGGGTGGGCTCGCACACCTGGTACTCCTACGGCGCCTCCTCCACGGAGAAGCGCGAGGTCCGCGGCTCCAACGCGGTGCAGTGGGCGATGATCCGCGACGCGCTCGACGCGGGCGCCGACGTCTACGACCTGCGCGGCATCACCGACACCCTGGACGCCGACGACCCGCACGTGGGGCTGATCCAGTTCAAGGTGGGCACGGGAGGCGAGGCCGTCGAGTACGCCGGCGAGTGGGACCTGCCGCTCAACCCCTTGATCTACCGCGCCTTCTCGCTGTACATGCAGCGTCGTTCGTCCGCGAGGAGCTGAGGCCCGATGCCGCTGAGCATGTACGTCGACGCGCCACGCTGGCGGGCCCACCTCCAGCGGGTGCGGGACGCGCAGCCGGGGATCGTGCCGGTGCTGAAGGGCAACGGCTACGGCTTCGGCGTCCGGAGGCTGGCCGAGGAGGCGTCCCGGCTCGGCGTCGACACCGTCGCGGTCGGGATGTACGACGAGGTGGCCGCCGTCGCCACGGCCGCCGGCGGACCGTTCCCGGGGTCCGTCATGGTGCTGACTCCGTGGCGGCCGTTCGAGCGCGATGCGCGCCTCGACCCGCAGGTGATCCACACGGTCGGCCGGCTCGAGGACCTCCGGGCGCTGGGGGACCTCGCCGCCACCGGGGCCGCAACCGGGGCTGCCACCGGGGCCGCCACCGGGGGGCACCGCCCGCGGGTGGTCCTCGAGCGGCTGACGTCGATGCGGCGGCACGGCTTCTCCGCCCGGGGGCTGCGCGAGGCAGCCACGCACCTGGGCGCGGTCATCGTGGAGGGGGTCGCCGTCCACCTCCCCATCTCCAAGGGGTCCCACCTCACCGAGGTGAACCGGTTGATGACCGATGTGGTGGCCGCCGGGTTGCCCACCACCCGGGTCTACGTCTCGCACCTGACCGACACCGAGCTCGGCACCTTGCG
>JAWWPF010000328.1:0-9344 GCA_033850795.1 Nocardioidaceae bacterium
ATGCCCGGGCGCAGCGCCCGCAGGTTGTCGGAGAGCTGGGCCATCTGCGAGGCCAGGTCCGGGTCGGACATCGCGTCGCTCATCAGCTGCCCGAGCTGCTCGCGCTGCTCCGGGGAGAGCGACGCCATCATCCGGTCCGCGGCGGCCTGGCGCCGCGCCAGGGCGTCGATGAGCTCGTCGACGTTCTCCGGGTTCTCGGGGAACATGCTGCCGTGCTTGTCCATGAACTCGCGGAACCGGTCCTCGGTGTCCTCGCCACGGGCATGAGCGGCGAGCAGCGCGTTGAGGTCGGCGAGCATGTCCTTGACCGCCTGCATCGCCGCCGGGTCAGGACTCTCGAGGGCCTGCTTGAGGCCGGCGAACTGTGCGTCGAGCACCTCGCGCCGCAGCATCTCCTGGATCGACTCGTACGTCGCCCGGGCCTCGTCGGAGTGCCAGTCGTACGAACCGAGCGCGCGGACGGCGCCGGCGGTGTCGTCGGGCAGGGTGGCCAGCTCCATCTCCGCCCAGCGCGCGTCGTCGCCGTCCTCAGCGGCCAGCGTGTCCCGCTCCTGGGCCAGGGCCTGGTCGAGGGCGGCGCGGACCTGGTCGAGGGTCCCGCCCAGGTCGCCGCGCCGGCGCGCGGAGCTACGCATCCGCCGGACCCGCGCGGCCAGGTCGTCCAGCCCCCGGTTCCCGTCGAAGCCGCGGCGCAGCAGGTCCGAGAGAGCCTCGCGCAGGGATCCGCCGGCGAGCACGTCGCGGCCCACCGCGTCGAGCGCCGCGCGGACGTCGTACGGCGGCGCCAACGGGTCCGGCCCGTCGTGCCAGGGGCCGTAGCGGAACCGGCGGTCCGGGCTCACCCTCAGACCCCGTAGACCGAACGCCCGGCCACCGACTCCTTGTCGATGCGGCGGGTCAGGTGCAGGCCCTCCAGGACGAACTCGATGGCCGCGGCCACCTCGCCCGGTGAGGCGTCGTCGCCGTGCCCCAGCCGGTCCAGCACCTTGGATAGCCCCGGGACCGTGCCGACCTGCTCGAGGAGCTCCCCGGCCGGGACCAGCTCGCCCGTCTCGACCGTGGCGCCCTCGGCGAACAGCTGGGTGAAGCCCGACAGGTCCAGGCCGGCGAGCCGGTCGCGGAAGGTCTCGGCGACGGCGACCCTCAGCAGGTGCTGGACGACCTCGATCTCACGGCCCTCCTCGCCCATCTCGAACTCGACCTTCCCGAGGAGGGTGGGTATGACGGTCGGCACATCGCACACCCGCGCCACGGCCATCGGCTCGCCGACCCGGGCGCCGCGGCGCAGGGCGGAGGCGGCCACCCCCTCGGCGGCCGCGATCGCGAACCGGGCGCTGACGCCCGAGCGCTGGTCGACCGAGGGCGACTCGCGCAGCCCACGGGTCAGCCGGGCGACCACCTCGAGCAGGTGCTCGGGGACGTCCGCCACCAGGCTGGCCTCCTGGGCCACGAGGGCGACCTCCTCGGCGACCTCGTAGGGGTAGTGCGTGCGGATCTCCGCGCCGAACCGGTCCTTGAGCGGGGTGATGATCCGGCCCCGGTTGGTGTAGTCCTCGGGGTTGGCGCTGGCGACCAGGAGCACGTCGACCGGCAGCCGCAGCGAGTAGCCGCGCACCTGGATGTCGCGCTCCTCGAGGACGTTGAACATCGCGACCTGGATCCGCTCGGCGAGGTCGGGGAGCTCGTTGATCCCGAAGACGCCGCGGTTGGTGCGCGGCAGCAGGCCGTAGTGCACGGTCTCCGGGTCGCCGAGGGTGCGGCCCTCCGCGACCTTGACCGGGTCCACGTCTCCGACGAGGTCGCCGACGCTGGTGTCCGGGGTCGCGAGCTTCTCGACGTACCGCTCGTCGCGGTGCCGCCAGGCGACCGGGAGGTCGTCACCCTGCTGCTGGGCCAGACGGCGGCAGCGCGAGCACACCGGCGCCAGCGGGTCGTCGTTGATCTCGCAGCCGGCGATCACGGGGGTCCACTCGTCGAGCAGCGCGGTGATGGTGCGCATCAAGCGGGTCTTGCCCTGGCCGCGCTCGCCGAGGAGCACGAGGTCGTGGCCGGCGAGCAGCGCGCTCTCCAGCTGGGGCAGCACGGTGTCGTCGAAGCCGACGATCCCGGGGAACGCGGTGTCACCGGACCGCAGCCGGTCGAGGAGGTTCTCACGGATCTCGGTCTTCACCGAGCGGGGACGGTAGCCGGTGTCGCGCAGGGCACCCAGCGTGGCGGGCTGGCTCATGGCGACAGCCTAGGCACCGCGGCGAAACCGCTTACGGCGTCGAGGGCTCCCACTGGTAGCGGACGTCGGTGAGGTCCTCGCTGAGCGCCCAGAGCTTGCCGGCCAGCGTCTCGTCGCGGGCCGCGGCGCTGAGCCGGGCCGGCCCGATCCGGCCACGGCTCTCCCGGAGCCTCTGCGGGCCGGTGTAGGAGCCCGGCTCGGCGGCCGTCGCGGCGTACAAGATGGCCTCGGCGCCGGCCTTGGCCGACTGGAAGGCGAGCCTGGTGAGGGCCGGGGCGACGAGCCGGACCCCGCGGATCGAGCCGAGCCCCTGCGTGCTGGCCACGAGCTGGGTGGCGGCGACGCCCGGGTGGGCGGCGGTCGACGTGAGGGCGTTCCCCGCCAGGGTCGCCCGCCGCTGCAGCTCGAAGGCGAACAGGAGGTTCGCGAGCTTGGAGTTGCCGTAGGCCGCCGACGGCCGGTACCGCTCGGCGGGGTTCGCGTCGAGCACGGAAGGGTCACCCTGGTGGTGGGCCACCGACGACACCGTGACGACCCGCGGGGCTGGCGCGGAGAGGAGCGCGGGCAGCAGGCGTCCGGTGAGCGCGAAGTGGCCGAGGTGGTTGGTCCCGAACTGGAGCTCGAAGCCGTCGGAGGTCTGCCGGTACCGCGGCGGGGTCATCAGCCCGGCGTTGTTGACGAGCAGTCCGAGCGGACCGTCCCAGGCCTCGGCGAAGTCCCGGATCGAGGACAGGGCGGCCAGGTCCAGGTGTGCGACGCGCACCTGTGCCCCGGGGGCCACGTCGCGGATCCGCTGCGCGGCGGCCTCACCCTTGGCCGTCGTACGCACCGCAAGGGTGACGTGCGCTCCGTGCCGAGCCAGCTCGAGCGCGGTGTAGTAGCCGATGCCCGAGTTGGCGCCCGTCACCACGGCCGTCGTACCGGCGAGGGACGGCAGCTCGGCTGGGCTCCAGTGATGTCCTGACATGGATCGACCCTACGGGCACCCCCTCACCCCTCGTTGAGAAGGCGCTCGTTCCCGTTGAAGAGGCGCTTGTTCCCGTTGAGACGGCGCTCAGTCCTGTTCAGACGGCGCTGATTCCCGGCGTATGACGGAATGCGCGCCGTCTCAACCGAAATACCAGCCGTCTCAACGGAAACAACAGCCGCCTCAACGGGAACGCCGGCCGGCTCAACGGGGGCGACGGAGCACGACGACCGAGCGGTCGGTCACCTCGAACTGCAGCCCCGGGAGCAGCGGGACCGCCTCGTCGAACAGCGTCACGATCCCGGCGGCATCGTCGTTGGTGTCCAAGGACACCACCCAGCCCTCGCCGTACACGTCCCCGGGGATCGTGAACTTCAGCGTCTGGTCGCTGGCGTTGAACGCGATCAGGAACGAGTCGTCGCTGACCCGCTCACCGCGGCGCCCGGGCTCGGGGATCGCGTCGCCGTTGACGAAGACCATCAGCGCCTTGTCGTCGGCGTTGCCCCAGTCGTCCTTGTGCTTCCCGTCGGGGGTGAACCAGACGATGTCCGCGGCGGCCCCGCCGTCGCGCGTCCTCGCGCCGGCGAAGAACCGGCGCCGGCGGAACACGGGATGGTCGTTGCGGAGCGCCACGACCCGCCTGGTGAAGGCCAGCAGCTCCTCCTGCCACCCGGCGAGGTCCCAGTCCATCCAGGACAGCTCGTTGTCCTGGGCGTAGACGTTGTTGTTGCCTCGCTGGGAGCGGCCGAGCTCGTCGCCGTGCAGCATCATCGGCACACCCTGGGACAGCAGCAGCGTCACGAGGAAGTTCCGCTGCTGCCGGGCGCGCAGCTCCTGGACCTTCGGGTCGTCGGTCGGCCCCTCCGCCCCGCAGTTCCAGGAGCGGTTGTGGCTCTCCCCGTCGTTGTTGCCCTCGCCGTTCGCCTCGTTGTGCTTCTCGTTGTAGGACACCAGGTCCCGCATCGTGAACCCGTCGTGGGCGGTGACGAAGTTGATCGAGGCGATCGGCTTCCGACCGGAGTGCTCGTAGAGGTCCGAGGAGCCGCTGAGCCGGGACGCGAAGTCGCCGAGGGTCCCCGGCTCGCCGCGCCAGTAGTCGCGAACCGTGTCGCGGTACTTCCCGTTCCACTCGGTCCACAGCGGCGGGAAGTTCCCCACCTGGTAGCCCCCGTCGCCGACGTCCCAGGGCTCGGCGATCAGCTTGACCTGGCTGACCACCGGGTCCTGCTGGACCAGGTCGAAGAACGCCGACAGCCGGTCGACCTCGTGGAACTGGCGGGCCAGGGACGAGGCGAGGTCGAAGCGGAAGCCGTCCACGTGCATCTCGGTGACCCAGTAGCGCAGCGAGTCCATGATCAGCTGCAGCACGTGCGGGTGCCGCATCAGCAGGGTGTTGCCGGTGCCGGTGGTGTCGTAGTAGTGCTGCTTGTCGTTGTCGACCAGCCGGTAGTACGCCGCGTTGTCGATGCCGCGGAAGCAGATCGTCGGCCCGAGGTGGTTGCCCTCCGCAGTGTGGTTGTAGACCACGTCGAGGATCACCTCGATCTCCGCCTCGTGCAGGGCCTTCACCATCGCCTTGAACTCCTGCACCTGCTGGCCGCGCTGGCCGGTGGCGGAGTAGGAGTTGTGAGGGGCGAAGAAGCCGATGGTGTTGTACCCCCAGTAGTTCGCCAGCCCCTTCTCCACCAGCGTGGTGTCCTGCACGAACTGGTGCACCGGCATCAGCTCGATCGCGGTGACACCGAGCTCCTTGAGGTGCGCGATCGTCGCCGGGTGCGCAATCCCCGCGTAGGTGCCGCGGATCTCCTCCGGCACCCCCGGGTGGGTCATCGTCAGACCCTTGACGTGCGCCTCGTAGATGATCGTGTCGTGGTACTCGCGCTCCGGGTGCCGGTCGCTGCCCCAGTCGAAGAACGGGTTGACCACCACCGAGAGCATCGTGTGCCCGAGGCTGTCGGAGTCGTTGAACCCCTGCTTGCCCTTGAACCGGTAGGAGAACAGCGACTCGTCCCCGTCGATCTGGCCCTCGACCGCCTTCGCGTAGGGGTCCAGCAGCAGCTTCGCCGGGTTGCACCGGTGCCCCTGCGACGGGTCGTACGGGCCGTGCACGCGGTAGCCGTACCGCTGGCCCGGCTGCACCCCGGGCAGGTAGACGTGGTGCACGAACGCGTCGGTCTCCGCCATGTCGATGCGGGTCTCCTTGCCGCGGTCCCCGATCAGGCAGAGCTCCACCTTGTCCGCCACCTCGGAGAACAGCGCGAAGTTGACCCCGGCACCGTCGTACGTCGCACCCAGGGGGTACGGGCGCCCCGGCCAGATCTGCATCAGCGTCTCAGCTCACTTTCTGTCGGGGCCGCCGGCCGCCTCTTGGTCGAGCGGTCCCCGCGTGGAAGGGTAAGGGTATGGCGATCTCCACCACCGACCCGCGCACGGGCAAGGTTCTCAAGACGTACGACGAGCTCACCGACGAGCAGCTCGAGGAACGGCTGGCGCGCGCCGCAGCCGCCTCGGACACGTACCGGCTCACCACCCACGACCAACGCGCGGGATGGCTGCGCTCGGCCGCCGACATCCTCGACAAGCGGGTCGACGAGATCGCCGAGCTGATGACCCTCGAGATGGGCAAGACCAAGAAGTCGGCGGCCGCCGAGGTCGCCAAGTGCGCCTCGGTGCTGCGGTACTACGCCGACAACGCCGCGGACTTCCTCGCCGACGAGCCGGTGGACGCCGCCGCCGTCAACGCGTCCCAGGCGTACGCCCACTACCTGCCGATCGGGGTGGTCCTGGCGATCATGCCGTGGAACTTCCCCCTGTGGCAGGCGATGCGGTTCGCCGCCCCGGCCCTCGCCGCGGGCAACGTCGGTCTGCTCAAGCATGCCAGCAACGTTCCCCAAACTGCACTTTTCATGGAGGAGCTGTTCCGGGATGCGGGATTCCCCGACGACGTGTTCCAGACGCTCCTGATCGGCAGCGGCAAGGTCGACGCGGTGATCCGCGACGACCGGGTCGCGGCGGCCACCCTGACCGGCAGCGAGGGCGCCGGCGTCGCGGTCGGCCGGACCGCCGGTGAGTCGCTGAAGAAGGTGGTGCTCGAGCTGGGCGGCTCCGACCCCTTCGTCGTGATGCCCAGCGCCGACCTCGCCCAGGCGGCCAAGGTCGCGACCACCTCCCGGTGCCAGAACAACGGGCAGTCCTGCATCGCGGCCAAGCGCTTCATCGTCCACGCCGACGTGTACGACGAGTTCCTCGACCTGTTCACCAAGGAGATGGCCGCACTCAAGGTCGGCGACCCGATGGAGGAGGGCACCGACGTCGGCCCGCTGGCCACCGAGCAGGGCCGCGACGACGTCGAGGCGCTGGTCAAGGACGCCGTCGACAAGGGCGCCGAGGTGCTCGTCGGCGGGGAGCGACCGGACGGAGCCGGCTGGTGGTACCCGCCGACCCTGGTCGCCGGCGTCACCGAGGAGATGGAGATGTACCTCGAGGAGGTCTTCGGCCCGGTCGCCCAGGTGCACCGCGCCGAGGACATCGAGGACGCGGTCCGGATCGCGAACGCCGTCCGCTTCGGCCTCGGCTCCAACGCCTGGACCAACGACCCCGACGAGCAGGCCGTCCTCATCCGGGACCTCCAGGCCGGGCAGACCTTCATCAACGG
Source organism: Nocardioidaceae bacterium (assembly GCA_033850795.1). Taxonomy (GTDB): domain Bacteria; phylum Actinomycetota; class Actinomycetes; order Propionibacteriales; family Nocardioidaceae; genus Nocardioides_B. Next base: position 6,850 of record JAWWPF010000328.1, read on the forward strand.
GATGGTCGCGTCCTTCCCGGCCCTGCCCTTCGGTGGAGTCAAGGCCTCGGGTCACGGCCGCGAGCTGGCGGCGCACGGCATCCGCGAGTTCACCAACATAAAGACCGTGTGGGTCGGCAAGGTCACCGGGGCCGACGGCGCCGACAAGCGCGTCGAGTAGCGGAGCCATTGCCGCCCCGGCGGCGTCACGCCTAGGGTGCACGGGACAGGCGGGACCGACCACGTGCACGAGCTGGCGATCGCAGAGAGCGTCGTGGCCGCGGTGCTCGAGCGCACCGACGGCCGCCGCGTGAGCGTGGTGCGCCTGCGGATCGGCCGGCTCACCGCCGTGGTCCCGGACGCCCTCACCTTCTGCTTCGAGCTCGCGACCGCCGGCACCCCGCTCGAGGGGGCCGCCCTCGAGGTCACCGAGGAGAGCGGCCGGGCACACTGCCGCTCGTGCGGGGCGGACTTCACCCTCGAGGACCCGATCCTGCTCTGCGGCTGCGGCAGCGCCGACGTCGAGCTGCTGGCGGGGCGCGAGCTGATGGTCACGTCCGTGGAGGTCGGCTGAGATGTGCAGCACCTGCGGATGCGGCTCGGACGAGGCCCGGGTCACCACCTTGGACGGTACGGCGGGCCATCACGCCCACGGCGGGCACGACGAGCACGCCCACGAGCACCCCCATGAGCACCCCCATGACGACCCCCGGACGCACACCCTCGAGCTCGAGATCGCGGTGCTGGGCAGGAACGACGAGCTCGCGGAGCGCAACCGGCACTGGCTCGCGGACCGACGGGTCACCGCCCTGAACCTGATGAGCTCCCCGGGGGCCGGCAAGACGACCCTGCTGGAGCGGACCATCTCCGCCTCCCGCCGTCCGGTCAGCGTCATCGAGGGCGACCAGGAGACCCTGTTCGACGCGGAGCGGATCCGGCGCGCCGGCGCCCGAGCGGTCCAGGTCAACACCGGCGCTGGCTGCCACCTCGACGCCGCGATGGTCTCCCGGGCGCTGTCGGCGCTGCAGCCGGAGGAGGGCAGCCTGCTCTTCGTCGAGAACGTCGGCAACCTCGTCTGCCCTGCCCTCTTCGACCTCGGCGAGCTCCGCAAGGTGGTGGTCATCTCCGTCACCGAGGGCGACGACAAGCCGTTGAAGTACCCGCACATGTTCGCCGCCGCCGACCTGGTCCTGGTCAACAAGACCGACCTCCTGCCCTACGTCGACTTCGACGTGGACCGGCTCGCGGCGGACGCCCGCATGCTCAACCCCGGCCTCGAGCTGCTGCCCGTCTCCGCCAAGTCCGGCGCCGGGCTCGACGCCTGGGACGCCTGGCTCGCCGCCCTCTGAGCAGCCCGCACGGTCGCTTCGACCGCCCGAGATGTGACCCTTGACACATCCGCGCCGACCGACGATAAATGACTAGACGTAGCGCACGAGACCGAACGAGTTGGTCCCGGCGGTCGATGTGGGCCCAGACCCCGCCCCGGAAACGGTGGCGTCCATGCCCACAGCCGAAGCAGTCCAGGCCGAGCAGACCCTCATCCACGTCCTCTGGATCAATGCGGGGCTGAGCTGCGACGGGGACTCCGTCTCGCTGACCGCAGCCACCCAGCCCAGCATCGAGGAGATCGCCCTCGGCGCCCTGCCGGGCCTCCCCCAGATCGCCGTGCACTGGCCGCTGATCGACTTCGAGTGCGGCCCCAACGGGGGAGCGGACGACTTCCTGGAGTGGTTCTTCAAGGCCGACCGCGGCGAGCTCGAACCGTTCGTGCTGGTGGTCGAGGGCTCTATCCCCAACGAGAAGCTGCACGACGAGGGCTACTGGTGCGGCTTCGGCAACGACCCGGCGACCGGGCAGCCGATGACCACGAGCGAGTGGCTCGACCGGCTGGCCCCCAAGGCCACCGCGATCGTGGCGGTCGGCACGTGTGCGACGTACGGCGGCATCCACGCGATGGCCGGCAACCCGACCGGCGCCATGGGCGTCCCCGACTATTTGGGCTGGGACTGGAAGTCGAAGGCCGGGATCCCGGTGGTCTGCGTCCCGGGGTGTCCGGCGCAGCCCGACAACATGGCCGAGACGCTGACCTACCTGCTCTACATGGCCACCGGCCAGGCCCCGATGATCCCGCTCGACGACGCGCTGCGGCCGACCTGGCTGTTCGGCCGCACGGTGCACGAAGGGTGCGACAGGGCCGGTTACTACGAGCAGGGTGACTTCGCCACCGAGTACGGCTCGCCCAAGTGCATCGTCAAGCTGGGCTGCTGGGGCCCGGTCGTGAAGTGCAACGTGCCCAAGCGCGGGTGGATGAACGGCGTCGGCGGGTGTCCGAATGTCGGCGGCATCTGTATCGGCTGCACCATGCCCGGGTTCCCGGACAAGTTCATGCCGTTTATGGATGAACCACCGGGCGCCAAGATTTCTGCTTCTGCCATCGGCATCTACGGCGCAGCGATTCGCAAACTGCGCAGCATAACCAACGCAACCGTCAACAAGGAACCGAAGTGGCGGCA
>JAWWPF010000345.1:0-16444 GCA_033850795.1 Nocardioidaceae bacterium
CCGGCGAGGGTGAGCGCGGTGTGGCGCAGGTGGTGGATGGTCAGGTCCGGGCGACCAGCCTTCTCGCGGGCCGGGCGGTAGCGGTCCATCAGGTAGCGGACGCTCATGTGATCGGTGCGGTCGCCGGGGAAGAGCAGACCGTTCGATCCCTCGGCGGTGTGCTCGAGCAGGTGCTGCTGCAGCATCGGGAGGAACGGCGGGGGGACGTGGACGGTCCGGACGCCACTCCGGGTCTTGGGGGAGCTGATCGGGCGACCGCACTCCGCGCAGGCCCCCCGGATCGACCTGTCGGCCTCCTTGTCCACCTTGCGGGTCACGCTCATGCGGCCGGTGATGCCGTCGATGTCGGACCGGCGCAGTTCGAGCAGTTCGCCTTCCCGCAGGCCAACGAACGCAGCGAGGACAATGAACAACTTCAGGTGCTCGGGCATGGCGTCGACGATGACTGCGATCTCGTCGAGCGTGGCCGGCACGGCGACCTGCTTCACCTGCGCCGTGCCGGCTCCACGGATCTTCGGTGGCGCGCGGTCGATCAGCTCCTCCTCCTCGGCTGCTTGGAGGACGGAGCGCAGCAGCCGGTAGGCGGCGGCGTTCGACGACTCGGTCTCTGGGTCCAGGGAAGCCCGCCACCTCTTGACCTCCGAGAGGGTGACGTCCCGCAGCGGCATCTCGCCGAAGTAGGGAAGGATCCGGGAGTCGAGAAGGGTCTGATAGCTGCGCACCGTCGTGGGGCGGAGGTCGCGCTCGACCAGGTAGCGCTTCGCGAACGCGCCGACGGTGTTGCGCACGGCGTCCCGCTCGCGTCGCTCGGCCGCCATCCTGCGCGCCGCCGGCGGAGACCACTCCTCCCGATCGATCAGGGAGCGCTCCGCGGCGAGCCACGCCTCGGAGTCCATCTTGGTGCCGAAGCTGCGCGAGTAGCGCGTGCCATCGGGCATCGCGTACCTCGCTCGGTAGGAGACGCCGCTGCTGGAGGAGCGGCGCTCGACCTCCCCGAAACCCCGTCGTCGTGCCATCCCGCTACCTCCGCAAACCGCCTGTGGGGGAGCTTCCCCCAAACCCCATGCCAACCCCCTGCTACCGGAACCCCGTGCTCCCAAAGTAGTGGGTGGGGGACTGGTGGGGGAAAGAACGTCAGATTGTGTCTATCATAGACCACATCTGACCTGCGGTTTTACGCTGGAGATCGAACAGATGAGCGAGGATTTATCTGCTTTGCAAGCAGGGGGTTAGGGGTTCGAGTCCCCTTGGCTCCACCGTCTGAGTGCCCATCGGGTCAGCACAGCCCGTCGGACGTGCACTCGGCGCCGGGTCGTCGTACCGCCAGGCGTGAGGACGCCGTGCAGACGGCTCGAGTGCACGTCCGAGCGGCTGCCCGCGGCGCCACAGCACGCCGATGCGGGACCGAAGCAGCCCAGAGAACACGCTGGGCCGCGCACGTAGCCTGATGTGGTGATCCGTCCGCTTCTCGCACCGCGCATGCTCGCCCTGCATGCGCTCGCGGTCGTGGCGACGGTCGCCGCGGTCCTGCTCGGGTTGTGGCAGTACGGCGTCTGGCAGCACGGTCGCGACGACAAGACGGCCTCGAGGATCGACGCGCGCCCGGTGCCGTTGCGGTCGGTGCTCTCCCCGGATGGCCTGTTCCCCACCGACGGGGTGGGACAGCCGGTGCAGCTGACCGGCCGGTGGCTTCCACGCTCGACCCTCTACGTCTCCGGTCAGGAGCTGCGGGGACGCCGCGGCGTCTGGGCCGTCACCCCGGTCGCGGTGTGCGACCCGAAGGACAGGGCGGCCTGCAGCAGGGGCTCGGCGATCCTTGTGGTGCGCGGCTGGGCCTCCTCCGTGCGGACCGCGCCGGCCGCACCCAGCGGTCCCGTGGACCTCAACGGCTGGTTGCAGCCAGGTGAGGGCTCCGGCGCGACGGACCCGAACCCGCGCGACGACGTGATCCCGCAGCTCCAGGTCGCCGCGGCCATCCAGCACGTGGACCAGGACCTCTACGGGGGCTACGTGATCTCCCGGAAGACAGTCCCCGCGACCGGGAACCTGAGCGCCGTGAGTCCGCCGGCACTGCCCAAGCCCTCGGTGTTCACCGCGCTCCGCAACCTGCTCTACGCGGGGGAGTGGTGGGTCTTCGGAGGCTTCGCGGTGTTCCTCTGGACCCGCTGGTGCCGTGACGAGGTGACCCGCGTCACCGGAGTAGCGTCGGAGGCGTGAAGACCGCTCTCGCCTGGTACCGGGTGCTCGCCACGGTCGTGGGCATCTCGATCATCATCCTGATCGTCGTCGGGCTGCCCTTGAACAACCTCCACGACGTCTCCCCGGGGATCTTCCCCCCAGGCAGCACCGGTCAGCAGCTCGGTGACGCGATCAGCAGGTACCTCGGCACCGCCCACGGCTTCATCTACATGGGGTTCCTGTTCGTCGCCTTCGCCTTGTCGCGCCTCGCCCGGTGGAGCATCGGGTTCACCCTCGTGACCCTGCTCTGCGGCACGATCCCGTTCGTGTCGTTCTGGGCGGAGTACCGCGCCATCCGCCGTGTGCAGGACCTCCTAGCCGAGCAGCCAGGAGGGGAACGACCCGAGCCGATCCGGAGCTGACCCGGGGCGGGGCCGTCCCCCAGAGCGTCAGGGCCGGTCGATCTCCGTCTCGGTCAGCGGGCTGTCCGGCGTGGTGGCCTGGTGCGGTGCCTCGGTGGCGTCGGCGGCTGCCTCGGCCGGGTCGGACGCCGCGGTGTCCTGGGTCGTGTCGGCACGGTGTGTACCACCTGCCGCCGCGGACGAGGGCGCCGGCGGAGGGGTGTACGACGTCTGCCAGGTCGTCGTGGGCTGACCCCCACCGAGCCGCTTGACGAGGGCGAAGGCCAGCCCTCCGAGGCCTAGCAGGATCACCAGGTTGCGGAGCCGATGCGTCTTCTGGGGCTCGGGCACCTCGCCCCTGAGCGCGGCCGCGACCGCCTTCCCACGCTTCAGGGTCTCGGCACGGGCGTCCTCCGTGGCCGCGTCGAGGGCGGCGATCGCTCCGGTGACCACTGGCAGCACCTCGCCGGTGAGCCGGTCCCTGACCTCGGCGAGCACGGGGGCGGCCTTGTCCCGGACGTCGGCGAGGACCGGTGCCGCGATGTCCCTCACGTCGGCCAGCACGGGGCCGGCCTTGTCCCGGGCGTCTGCGATCACCGGCGCCGTACGCGTCCGCACGTCCGCCAGGACCGGGGCAGCCTTCGCCCGGGCCTCGGCCAGGACCGGCACCGCGCGGTCACGGGCGTCCGCGAGGACCGGCGCGGCCTTGTCGCGGGCGTACTCGACGTGCGGCGCCAGCGATCCCGCCAGATCGCTCGCCTGGTCGCGCAGCGTCTTGTTCTTGGCCATGGGGTGAGGTCCTCTCGTCGTGACTGTGCGCCGTGCGGCCGGCGGCAGTCGCTGTCTGGCGTTGCGTCGGTCTTGCCCCGTCGGTTTCCGATCATGCCCGCAACGCTCGCGGGATCAAACGGTGGGCCCGTGCCCGCGAGACGGTCGGCCGATCAGCGTGCGCGCGGCGACGGCGGACGGTTGGGCCCCGTGCGAGGATTGCCGGGCACTGAACGAACCGATCGAGAGGAGGCGTGGTGTCCGAGACCTACGCGACGTTGAAGACCAACCAGGGTGACATCGTCATCCACCTGTTCCCCAACCATGCCCCGAAGACCGTCGAGAACTTCGTCGGCCTGGCCGAGGGCACCCGGGACTACCAGGTTCCCCAGACCGGCCGGAAGTCACCGGAGAAGTTCTACGACGGCGTGGGGTTCCACCGGATCATCAAGGACTTCATGATCCAGGGCGGCGACCCGCTGGGCACCGGCACGGGCGGTCCGGGCTACACGTTCAAGGACGAGTTCCACCCCGAGCTTCAGTTCGACCGCAAGTACCTGCTCGCCATGGCGAACGCCGGCCCGGGCACCAACGGCTCACAGTTCTTCATCACCACCGCGCCGACACCGTGGCTGAACAACCGGCACACGATCTTCGGCGAGGTCGAGGACGAGAAGAGCCAGGCGGTCGTCGACGCGATCAACAGCACGCCGACCGGAGCAGGCGACCGCCCGATCGACCCGGTGACCATCGAGTCGGTCGAGATCGATCGGCGCTGAGCTGCGCTGAGCGTTCCTGAGACCCCGGCGACCGGAGCCTCCGAACAGGCGGCTCCGGTCTGCTATCGCCACCCCGACCGCGAGGCGCACATCCGCTGCCAGCGGTGCGACCGGCCGATCTGCCCGGACTGCATGCGCCCGGCGTCCGTCGGGTTCCAGTGCCCGGAGTGCGTGCGCGAGGGCGCCCGCACGACCCGGTCCGCCCGTACGGCGTACGGCGGGCAGCGCTCCGGCAACCCCGCGCTCACCTCGCAGGTCATCATCGCCATCAACGTGGCGGTCTGGCTCGCCATCCTCGCCACCGGCGGTGTGCGCAGCCAACTTCTGGACAGGCTGTCGCTGACGCCCGTCGGAGCCTTGTTCCGGTTCCCGGACGGCACCACGCAGCTGGTCAGGGGAGTCGCGGACGGTGCCCCCTGGCAGCTGATCACGTCGATGTTCACCCAGCAGGCCATCACGCACATCGGCTTCAACATGCTGGCCCTGTGGGTGCTCGGGCCGCAGCTGGAGCTGGCCGTGGGTCGCCTGCGCTTCCTGGCCATCTACCTGCTCTCGGGGCTTGCCGGTAGCGCTGCTGTCCTGTGGTTCTCCCCCATCCACGGCAGCACGCTGGGGGCCTCGGGGGCCATCTTCGGGGTGATGGGCGCCCTCCTGGTCATCGCCATCAAGGTGCACGGGGACGTCCGCGGCCTGGCCACGTGGATCGGTGTGAACCTCGTTATCACCGTCGTGATCCCTCGCGTGTCGTGGCAGGGCCACCTCGGCGGTCTGGTCGGCGGCATCCTGCTCGGCGCCGCCGTCGCCTACGCCCCGCGGCGCAACCGGGTGGCCTGGCAGGCCGCCGGCATCGGCGCGGTCGTCGTGCTGGTCGCCCTCGCCACCGTGCTGCGGATCACCCAGCTCTCCTAGGTCCACCGCCCGGTCGAGACATGAGGCTGGGCTACCGGACCAACCACCCGAACCCAACCTGAAGCTGCCGGTTCGACGCGTGAACGGCCGGCTTCGGGGTAGTGCCCCTGCCGTCACGGCCGGGGTTGTCCACACTGGGGATAAACCCTGTGGATGGAATTTCACGCGTGTCATTCTCCCCAGGATCATCCACAGATGTGCAAAACCGGTGACCTCCTCGCGGGGAAGCCACCGGTTTCCGGTGCAGAAGGGGCCGAGCCGGCTACTCCCAGTGCGTCGCGTAGATGAAGCCGACGGCCATGAAGCCGATTCCGACAACCAGGTTGAACTGGCTGAGGTCGGTGAGCAGCGGGACGTTCGCGTTCTGCCCGGTCACGTAGTACGTGACGATCCACAGCAGCCCGATCAGGAAGCAGCCGAGCATGCCGACCACGACGCCACGGCCGCGGCCGAGGGGTGTGGACGGATGGGCGGCGAGGGCAAGGCCGAGGAGCAGCAGCCCGAACCCGATCACATAGTTCCACTTGCCGAGGTCGCCCATGGCGGTGAGCCTGGTCCCGTCGGTCTCGGGCCCGGCCACCGCGACGTACACCACGAGCCAGGCGATCCCGACGAGGACGAGGAGCGCACACAGCGCGACGCGCGGGATCGACGTGGACGAGGTCGCCCCGAGGCTGACCCGGGCGGACTTGTCCCCCCGGCGGGTGGAACGGGATTCGGGCACGCTGAGCTCCTGGGTCCTGCTCGTCGGGTTCGGTTCCGGCTGGCTGACTCGGCTAGCGTAGTCGGCACAGACCGCACCACCCGAGAGCACCCGCCCATGGCCCCTCGCCCACATCCGCAGACCTGGCACGGCGCCGCCCTGCGCCTCGCCGCAGCGACCCGGACGCGCTCCTACCGCCGGGGCAGCTGGGGCTGGCGGCTGCTCGCCCCGGCCGTCTTCGTCCTGGCCGGCGCCCTGTTCGTCGCCAGCATGGTCACCTCCCAGGGCACCGACCTGCGGGCCGGCAGGTACGACGACCTCAACGGGCTCGCCAACGCGGAGGCGCGCGACCTGGCCGGCCTGCGGGCCCAGACGGCCGACCTGACCCTGCAGGTGAACCGGCTCTCGAAGGCTCGGGGGAGCACGGCGGCCCGGTCGGCCGAGAAGAAGGTGACCGCCCTGGCAGGCCCGGTGGGCCTGACACCGGTGCGGGGCCCAGGGGTGACGATCAGCCTCGACGACGCACCGGACGATGCGCTGGCCGCCGCGGGCAACGACGTGAGCGAGCTGATCGTTCACCAGCAGGACATCCAGGCCGTCGCCAACGCCCTGTGGGCGGGCGGCGCCGAGGCGATGACCCTGCAGGGCCAGCGGGTGGTCGCGACCACGGGGATCAAGTGCGTCGGCAACACCGTGGTGCTGCACGGCGTGCCGTACTCGCCGCCGTACCGCGTCTCCGCCATCGGACCGGTGGGCGGGATGCTGGCCTCGGTCGACCAGAGCCCCTACATCCAGCTCTACCTGCAGGAGGTCTCGAAGGGCCTGGGGTGGGACGTCAAGGTGGGCAGGACGCTGCAGATGCCGGGGTACGACGGGCCGACCGAGCTGGTCTACGCCCGCCCGGTGGCGCCGAGCGGGACGCGGGGCTGATCCGGCCCGGACGGTCCGGGCACGCCTGGAGTCACGGGGAGGCCGTGGCCGAGGGGCTGCTCGTCGGACCCGAGGCGCCCCCGGAGGGCGACCCGCTCGGTGACGCGCTCGGAGATCCGCCGGGAGAGCTGCTCGGTGATGACGAGGGGCTCGGCGTCGAGGTCGGCTTCTCGAAGCTCGACACGGTGATCACGACGGTGGTGCCCTGTGGTTGCGTGGTGAGCGCTGCGGGGCTCTGCTCGAGCACCGTCCCCTTCGCCGCCTGGGTGGCCGGGTCGAGGACCGTCGAGACCTCGAAGCCCGCGGCCTTCAGCCGGCGGGTGGCCGCGGCCTCCGTGAGCCCGATGACGCTCGGCACCTTGGTGGGACCGGCGGAGTAGAAGACCGTCACGAGGCTGCCGTTCGAGACGGACTCGGCGGCGTTCGGGGTCGTCTTGATGACGGTGTCCTTGTCCTGGTCGGACTCCCTCTCGACCAGCTTGACCTTCAGCCCGGCACCGGTCAGCTTCTGGCGTGCGGTGTCCTTGTCGTCCCCGATGACGTAGGGCACCACGACGTCCGGCTTCCCGGTCGAGACGGTCAGGTCGACAGGGCTGCCGGGGGCCAGCGTGCCGGGCGCGTTCGGGTCCTGCGCGATGACGTGCCCCTTGGTCACGTCCTGGGAAGCCTGCCGGGTCACCGACCCGACGGTGAGTCCCTGGGCCTTGATGGCGGCCTGGGCCTGGGCCTGGGTCAGGTTGACGACCTGCGGCACGGTCTTGTCGTCCGGCGAGGAGCTGAACAGCAGCGGGCCGAGCACCGCGGCGAGGGCGAGCAGCGCGAGGACCGTCAGGCTCGTCACGACCAGCGGCCAGCGTTTCCTGCGGTCCGCCACGTCCTCGTCGGTGGCGGCTCCGAAGAGCGTTGTCTCGTCGCCCGCAGGGTCGGCCGGGAGGGGTACGGCGGGCGCGGTGACCGGCTTGCCGGCGAGGTACCGCTCGATGTCGGCTCGCATGGCCGCGGCGCTCTCGTAGCGATCCTCGACGCGCTTGGCCAGCGCCTTCATCACGATGGAGTCGACCTCGGCCGGCAGCTCGGCGTCGAGGGCGGAGGGAGGTGCCGCCTGCTCGCGGACGTGCTGGTAGGCGACGGAGACCGGGCTCTCCCCCACGAAGGGTGGCCGGCCGGTCAGCAGCTCGTAGAGCAGGCATCCCGTCGAGTACACGTCGCTGCGGAAGTCGACGGTCTCGCCGCGTGCCTGCTCGGGGGAGAGGTACTGCGCGGTGCCCACCACGGCAGCGGTCTGTGTCATCGTCGAGGAGGAGTCCGCGATGGCCCGGGCGATGCCGAAGTCCATCACCTTCACGTCACCGCTGGGGGTCAGCATCACGTTCGCGGGCTTGATGTCGCGGTGCACGATGCCGGCGCGATGGCTGTAGTCGAGGGCGGCGAGGATCCCCGAGGTGATCTCGAGGGCCCGTTCGGGGAGGATCTTGCGTCCTTCGCGGAGGATGTCGCGCAACGTCCGCCCGGCGACGTACTCCATGACGATGTAGGGCTGCGGCACGTTCGAGCCGTCCCTGGCCGGCTCCTCGCCGGTGTCGTAGACCGAGACGATCGCCGGGTGGTTCAGCGCCGCAGCGCTCTGCGCCTCGCGGCGGAAGCGGGCCTGGAAGGTGGGGTCACTCGCCAGGTCCGTGCGCAGCCGCTTCACCGCGACCACGCGACCGAGGCGCACGTCGGTCCCCTTGCGGACCTCCGCCATGCCGCCCCGGCCGAGCAGCTCTGCGAGCTCGTAGCGGCCCCCGACGCGGGGACCGCTGCTCCCGAGCTGACTGTTGCTCATGGCCGAACGGCGCCCGTCTGATGGTTCACGACCGCATGGGCGTTCCCGCCACCGCCGTTCCCGTTCCCACCGCCGTTTCCGTTCCCACCGCCGTTTCCGTTCCCGTTCCCGTTGCCGCCGCCGTTGCCGTTCCCGTTGCCGTTTCCGTTTCCGTTGCCGACGGGCGCCGTGGTGCGAGCGGCCGGACTCGGGCTCGTTCCGGTGGTCGGCGTGGGCACCGTGCTCTGCGTCGCCGGGCTAGGGCTCGGCGGGGCGGAGGAGCTGGGCCGGTTGGTCGGGGTAGGCGTGTTGGACGCGCTGGGGCTCGGGTTCCCGCCACTCGGGCTCGAGGTGGCGCTCGGGCTCGAGCCTCCGCCCGAGGACGACGACGCCGACGGTGAGGAGCCGGACGTCGGTGCGTCGTAGTAGGACAAGGTCACCGTCGAGCCGCGCGGCACCACGCCGGAAGGACTCACGTCAGCCACGGTGTCGCGCTCCTTCCCACTCGGGTTGTCGACCCTCCGCTCGTCGACCTGAAGGCCGAGGGCCCTCAGGTCGTCGCGGGCAGCATTCCTCGGACGCCCGATGTAGTCGCCCGGGTCGACGGTCACGGTGGCTGCCTGCGACCCCGACGAGGACCCCGACGAGGACCCGGAGGGGCTCGAGGAGGCGGTGCGTCCGTCGCCCGTCCGGCTCGCAGAGGCACTCGGCGTCGTGCTCCCCGGGTCGGCGCCCGTCCCGGTGCCGCCGTCACCCGCATTGAGCAGCGCGAAGACGACGACCGCAAGCAGTGCCGCCGCGCCCACCAGGACCCACGGCAGCCAGCCGGGCAGCCCTCGGCGAGACTCCGTGTCGTCCTCGACGTCCCCCGGCGGGCCTCCCTGCGGGCCCGTGGCGGCGCCGGCCTCCTCCCACGCTGCGTCGGGGTCGTCCTCGAGCCCGTCCGCGGCCGCGCCCGGAGCCGCAGCCACCCCAGCGATGGGGGCTGCGGCTGCCAGCGGGACCGCTCCGACCTGTGTCGGGGCGTCCGCGTCGGCAAGGGAGGACGCCGCAGCGGGCCGGCCCGGGCGGACCGGTCCTCCCCGTAGGGCGCTCGCGAAGTCCCGCACCGTCGCGAACCGGGCAGCCGGATCCTTGGCGAGCGCCACGGCCACTGCTTCACGGAGACCGGCAGGGACGTCGTCGGGCAGGGGCGGCGGTTCCTGTCTCAGGTGGGCCAGTGCCGTCGCGATCGGCGAGTCCGCGTCGAAGGGGCGTCGGCCGGCCAGACACTCGTAGAGCACCACCCCCAGGGAGTAGATGTCGCTCGCCCCGGTGGCCGCCCTGCCCTCGGCCTGCTCGGGAGACAGGTACTGCGGGGTGCCGATGACCTGACCGGTCTGGGTGAGCGCGGCGGCGTTCGCGGCCCGGGCGATCCCGAAGTCCGTGATCTTGACCATCCCGTCCTGCGTCACCAGCAGGTTCGCCGGCTTCACGTCGCGGTGGACGATCCCGAGGTCGTGCGCCGCGGCGAGCGCGTCGGCGGCCTGCGCCACCAGGGCCGCAGCGGTCGCGCCCGGCATCCGCTCACCGTTGCGGAGCAGGGCGGACAGCGGTTGACCACGGACCAGCTCCATGACCAGGTAGGAGCGTCCCTCGCCGCCGTCGACGGGCGGCAGCTCGCCGAAGTCGAACACGGAGGCCACGTTGGGGTGATGCAGCGCCGCGGCGTTGCGCGCCTCGGTCTCGAACCGGCTGCGGAACGCGGGGTCGCCGGCGTACTCGCTCTTGAGGACCTTGACCGCGACCTCCCGTCCGAGCACGGTGTCCGTGGCGCGCCATACCTCGCCCATCCCGCCGGTGGCGATGAGGCTGTCGAACCGGTAGCGCTGGCCGTCGACCGGTGCCCGGAACTGTGTCGACTCCGTCACTTGCTGATCACCGCCTGCATCACTCGCTTGGCGATCGGGGCGGCCAGACCGCTGCCGGAGATGGCGTTGCGTGCGACGCCGGCGTCCTCCACCAGCACGGCGACGGCGACCTGCGGGTTGTCAGCGGGCGCGAACGACACGAACCAGGCGTACGGCGGGCGCGACGGTGCGCTCTGCGCCGTACCCGTCTTGCCGGCCACCTTCACACCGGGGATCTGCGCGGTCGTGGCGGTGCCCCGGTCGACGACCGCGACCATCATCGAGGTGAGCTGCTTGGCGACGGAGGCGGAGATGGCGTTGCTTCGGTAGGCCTCGGGCTGGGTCTGGTCGAGGACGGACAGGTCCGGGGCGCGGATCTCGTCGACGACGTAGGGGCGCATCACGGTGCCGCCGTTGGCGATCCCCGAGGCCACCATCGCCATCTGCAACGGCGTGGCCGCGACGTTGTACTGCCCGATCGCCGACAGCGCCGTCTGTGGGGCGTTGGGGTGTGCGGGGAAGCGGCTCGCGGCCTGCCCGTTGAGGTCGTTGAGGTAGGTCTGGCCGAAGCCGAACTTCTGCGCCTGTGCCCCCAGCGCGTCGGCGCCGAGGCGCAGGCCGATGGACCCGAACGACACGTTGCAGGAGACCTCCAGCGCCTGGGTCAGGGTGATGGGGTCCCCGCCGCAGCTGCTGCCGTTCTCGTTCACCAGGTTCGTCGTGGTTTGCGGCAGGTCCAGGCTCGGGCCGCCCTTGACCTTGGTCTGCGGGGTGTACTGCCCGCTGGAGAGCGCGGCCGCGGCAGTCACCAGCTTGAAGGTCGAGCCGGGCGGATAGACCTCCTGGATCGCTCGGTTGAGCAGCGGCCGGTTCTTGTCGGCGTTGAGCCGGTTCCAGGCCTTCTGCACGTCGCCGAAGTTGTGGGAGGCGAGCTGGTTGGGGTCGTACGTCGGCGAGCTCACCATCGCGAGCACCTTGCCCGTGGACGGCTGCAGCGCCACCACCGCTCCCTGCACGTTGCGCCCGAGCGCGCGCATGCCGCGGAACGCCGCGTTCTGCGCCTTGGGGTCGATCGTCAGGGACACGGAACCGCCCTTGGGCTGGCTGTTTCCCAGGAGGTCGACGACCCGGTTCACGAACAGCCGGGGGTCGCTGCCGGACAGGATCGGGTTCTCGCTGGACTCCACGGCAGAGCGGCCGTAGATGTAGGAGAAGTAGCCGGTCAGTTGGGCGTACTTCAGCGGCTGCTTGTAGACCCGCTGGTAGACGTACTGGTCGTGGGTCCGCGGGCTCTCGGCCACCGAGCTGCCACCGGCGACGATCGCGCCGCGCTTTCGCGCGAACTCGGCGTCCCGCACGCGCTTGTTGTCCGGGCGGGAGTTGAGGTTGCCGGCGTCGACGTACTGCAGGTACGTGACGTTGAGGAGCAGCGCCGCGAACAGCAGCATGCAGAAGATCGACATGGTCCGGATCGGCTTGTTCATCGCAGGTTCACCACCTGGGTCGCCTCGTCCTCCTCCGGAGCGGTCAGCTCCGGCAGCGGCCGGCGGGCCTGGTCCGAGATGCGCAGCAGGAGCGCCACGATGGCCCAGTTGGCGACCAGGGAGGACCCGCCGTAGGACAGGAACGGGGTGGTCAGGCCGGTCAACGGGATCAGCTTGGTGACCCCACCGACGACCACGAAGACCTGCAGCGCGAAGACGACGCCGAGGCCGACCGCGAGCAGCTTTCCGAAGGCGTCGCGGCAGACCAGCGCGGTGCGCAGGGCCCGTTCCACCATCAGCCCGTAGAGCAGCAGCACCGCCATCACCCCGGTCAGCCCCAGCTCCTCGCCCAGCGAGGCCATGATGAAGTCGGAGTAGGAGAAGGGGATCAAGGTCGGGTCACCTTGACCCAGGCCTCGCCCGATCAGCCCGCCCCAGGCCATGCCGTACATGCCCTGCACGATCTGGAAGGCGTTGTTCGCCGGGTCGAAGGGATGCAGCCAGGCGTCCACCCGGGACTGGACGTGCGCGAACGCCAGGTACCCGAGGTAGGCCCCGGAGGCGAACATCACCGAGCCGACGAACAGCCAGCCCGGGCGCTCGGTGGCGACGTAGAGCATCACCACGAAGAGCCCGAAGAACAGCAGCGACGAACCCAGGTCCCGCTGGAACACCAGGATCGCCAGGCTGACCAGCCACATCACCAGGATGGGTCCGAGGTCTCGTCCGCGGGGCAGGTCGATGCCCACGAACCGGCGACCCGCGAGCGCGAGGGCGTCACGGTGCAGCACCAGGTATCCCGCGAAGAAGAGCACCAACAGGACCTTGGCCACCTCACCTGGCTGGAAGCTGAACGGACCGAGCCTGACCCAGATCCGCGAGCCGTGGATCGTGGTCCCGAGCAGCGGCATCAGCGGGGTCAGCAGCAGCAGGATGGCCGCGAAGCCTGAGGTGTAGGTGAACGCCTGCAGCCGCCGGTGGTCACGCACCACGAGCAGCACGAGCACGAACAGGGTCACCCCGAGCGTCATCCAGATCAGCTGGCCCCGGGCGAAGGTCTTGGCGGTGCTGTCGGCGGCCAGGTCGGCGAGGTCGATGCGGTGGATCACCGCCAGGCCGAGCCCGTTGAGGGCGGCCACGATGGGGAGCAGGACGGGGTCGGCGTACGGCGCGGCGAAGCGCACCACGACGTGGCACACGAGGCACAGACCGGCCAGCCAGCCGCCGTACCGGTAGATGTCGGCCGGAATCGTCCCCTGGACGCCCAGGCCGACCGCTGCGTAGGCGCCGATGCCGACGACCAGGCTCATCAGCAGCAGCACCAGCTCCGCGCCGCGCCGGCGCCGGTGCGTGAAGGACCGGTTGCGCACGCTTCCGGTCGACGGGTAGCCGGCGCTCATGGAGTTGCCTCGATGCAGTTCGGCGGGCGGACGGTGGCTGCCGCGGTCGGAGCGGCGCTCGGGGAGGGGCCGACGCTCGCCGACGACCCCGCGGTCGGGGACGACCCGGCGGACGGCGTGGCGGATGACCCGGCGGACGGCTTCGCCGAGGGCGACGCTGCCCGCGGGGCCGTGGAGCCGCTCGTCGCGCGGGGCGACGCCGTCAGGGTCGGTCCCGCGGTCGGGACGGGGGACGGACAGACCGCGGCCTGGCCGGTCAGCCTGCTGACGATGTCCCGGGCATCCGCCAGCGAGTCCGCGGAGATCCCGGCCGAGACCAGCTCGGTGGGGTAGTCGGGCAGCGCCGCGACGCTCACGTCGGTGTCCTGCACCACGTGGTTCAAGGAGATCCCCGGCATGTCCGCAGGCACGCCGCGGAAGATCGCGACCTTCCCGTCCTGGGCCGCGACGAAGTACTGGTCCTGGCTCCACCGGTAGGCGACGACCCCGGCCAGGGCCAGCACCAGGGCCAGCACGAGCACGCCGGCGATCCTGCGGCCCCAGCGCCCCCGTCGGGGTTCCTGCGGTGCGTACCGCAGGTCCTCAGGGTCCGCGCTGTCCCCGTCGGCCTCCTCGCCCGGCACCGGATCCATCTCGTCGGTGTCCCCGCTGCGGTGCCCGCGGAAGAACGACCTGCCGCCCGGACGCGCCTGCTCGGCGGCGGCACCCACCAGGAGCGGACCGTTCGAGGCGCCACCCGGCGCCGCGCCGTCGGACGTCTCGGCGTCCACGCGCACGACGTCGGCCACCACGCAGGTCACGTTGTCGGAACTTCCGGCCTCCAGAGCCGCCCGGATCAGCTCCACCACCGCGTAGTCCACCGACCCGGTGCCCAGGATGTCGGCGAGCCGGTCCGGGTCGAGGACCCCGGAGGCGCCGTCGCTGCACAGCAGCAGCCGGTCCCCGGGCGCGAGCTCGACGTAGAACAGGTCGGGGTCGGTCTCGTGCACCCCGTCGACCGCGCGCAGGATGAGGTTGCGGTGCGGGTGGGTGCGGGACTCGACCTCGGTGATCCGGCCCTCGTCGATGAGACTCTGCACGAAGGTGTGGTCCTTCGTGAGCTGCGACAGGGTCCCGTCACGCAGGAGGTACCCGCGGCTGTCCCCGATGTGCGCGACGGCGAGCCGGTGCCCGTCGAAGAGCGCCGACGTGACCGTCGTACTCGTGCCGTCGAGCTCGGGGTCCTGGTCGACCAGCTCGGCGATCCGGTCGTGCGCCCGGTGGATCGCCCCGGCGAGTGCCTCGAGCATGTCGGCGGGCGGAGGTCCGTCGAGTCGGCGGAGGGCCAGTACGGCGGTGCTGCTGGCGACGTCGCCCCGGGCCGCACCGCCGACGCCGTCGGCGATCACGAGCAGGTGCTCGCTGGCGAAGCCGGAGTCCTGGTTGTCCTTGCGCACCCGGCCCACGTCGGACAGCGCGGCGTAGCGCAGGCCGAGGTGGGGTCGCTCCGTAGGCGCGCCCGCACCGCGGGCGTCGCCGTGAGGAAGGTTCGGGTCCATGTCCATGCTGTGAAGGGGCGAAGGCAGCCCCTCATCTCCTCAGCTCGAGCGTGGTCTTCCCGACCCGGACCTTGCTGCCTGCCTGGACGGTGGTCGGCTGCGTCAGGCGGTGGGAGCCGATGTAGGTGCCGTTGGTGGACCCCAGATCCTCCACGAACCAGTGGTCGCCGGAGCTGGCGATGCGGGCATGCCGGGTCGACACGTAGTCGTCGTCGAGCCGGATGGCGGCATCCGACCCGCGTCCGATCAGGATGGGCGCGTGGTCCAGGTCGACGGACTCGCCGGCATTGGCGCCGTCCACGACGGCCACGTGCGTCGGCGCGCCACGTGAACGCTTCGTCGGCTTGGTCCGCGACTGGGACTCGCGCCGGGCCTTCTTCTGGGCCTTCCGCTCCGACCGCGGTGTCGAGTCCAGCCGTGCACCGAACATGTCGGACCGGACGACCGAGATGGCGGAGAGCACGAAGATCCAGAGGATCGCCAGGTAGGCGAAGCGGATCAGCATCAGGGTCAGCTCAGACACCGTCACCGCCCCAGCGCGCGTCGCTGCCGTCGCCCACGAACCGCACGGTCATCGTGGTGTTGCCGATCTTGATGGTGCCGCCGTCGTCCAGCATCGCCTGCTGGACCCGGTTGCCGTTCACCAGCATGCCGTTGGTCGAGCCGAGGTCGACGACGGTGACGTCCGTGCCGCCGTGGCCGCGCGTGGACCCCGCCTGCACCCGGATCTCGGCATGCCTGCGGGACACGCCCGGGTCGTTGATGCGGAGGTCGGCGTCGCTGCCCCGCCCGACCACGATCCCCGGAGGGTCCAGCGGGTGCTTGATCCCGTTCACCTCGAGGATCACCTGCGCCCTGCGGACGGCCGTGTCGGTCACCGAGCTCTCCGAGACCGGCGTGACCTTGGCCAGGGCGGCACTCCGCACCCGGAACCGGCCGGTGGACAGGTCCTCACGCCGGTCGAAGCTGATGGAGATGGGGCCCGTGAACACGTAGGACTGGTCGTGGGCGTGCTCCCGGAGCATGTCCGCCAGCTCGCCGTCGAGGGTCGAGGAGTACGGCGACAGCCGGTCGTAGTCCTGCGGGGACAGCTCGACGTGGAACTGGTTGGGGACCAGTCGCCGGTTGCGGGAGAGGATCTGCGCGGAGTTGTCGACCTCGCGCTGCAGGGCGGCGGCCACCTCGACGGGTTGGACGGCACTGCGGAACGCCTTGGCGAACGCTCCGGAGACGATCTCTTCCAGACGGTTCTCGAACCGCTGCAGAAACCCCATGCCGCCTCCTTCCTCGCCGCCTCGTTGACTCGTGGCTCCCGGTCCGTCTTGTACCCCCGCCACGACACCGCCACTCGCCGGCACGGTGCACCGTGGGCGCGAACCAGGGCGACGCTCGTCACCGGTGGTTGCTCGGGCGTAGGAGCATCGTATCGGTCGCCGGCAGGGTCTCCGTGCGGCCTCCGCGCGCCTGCATGCCGGGTTTGGGGCGGGTCGTGGCGGTGGGATACCCTGAGCGGGCTTCTGGCGCGAGTGGCGGAATAGGCAGACGCGCACGGTTCAGGTCCGTGTGTCCGAAAGGACGTGGGGGTTCAACTCCCCCCTCGCGCACAACAACCCCAGGTCGTCCGACCTGGGGCTTTGTCGTGCCCGCGCTTCTGGGGACAG
>JAWWPF010000134.1:0-22060 GCA_033850795.1 Nocardioidaceae bacterium
GCCAGCCGCAGCTCGTGCCATTCCTTCTCGCGCAACACGTCCTGGGTGGCGGTGATCGCGGCGCAGGCCTGGTCCGCGTCGAGGTCCGCGATCCAGGATGTGTCGAACATGTGTTCGATGATATCGGCTCCCGGGTCACGGTGTCGACGGCGAATCGCCTCATGTGGAAAGCGATTGCGGTTCGCCATACCGCCTGCTGTCACTCAGGCAAAGATACGAGCTGAGGCCCCGGAATCACCGCCGCCTCAACCGAAATACCAGCCGCCTCAACCGAAATAAGCGCCGCCTCAACGGAGATAAGCGCCGGCTCAACGGGAATTAGCGCCGTCTCAACGGGAATCCCAGCCGCCTCAACGGAAACGCCCGACTTCTCAACGCGGGACGTCGCTGGTGGCGAGGAGTCATCGGACGACCCAGTCCAGCCGCAGGACGCGATCGCTGAGGGCGGGCCGCTCGCCGCCGACGAGGTACGCCGTACTGCCGGCCTCGACCACGGCGGTGTCGGCGAGCGGCGTCGGGAGGTGTCCGGCGGCGCTGAACCGCCCGCTACGCGGCCGGAACCACCACATCCTCGACGTGGGCGCGCCGCTGTCCGTCCGCCCGCCGATCAGGAGCACCCGACTGCCGAGAAGGACAGCGACGCTGTGCCCGAGAGGCCCGGGGAGCCGCCCCACCACTCGCACTCCACCGGTCGTCAGGTCGATCCGCTGCATGACCCGCACCATGGACCCGTCGACCTCGCCACCGAAGACCCACAGCGTCCTACCGAAACGGGCGACGGCGGCGTAGCGGACGGGAACCGGGAGCCGTGCCACCGTCCGCCACCGGCGACCGTCGGCACTGGCGAGGACGTCTGCCAGCGCGGGGGTCCGGCCGTCGTAGCCGCCCAGAACAAAAGTGGTGCCGTGGTAGCTGACCGCAGTCAGGTCCGACCGCGGGGCGGGGAGGTGGCCCACGACGTGCCAGCCCGCCCGCCCTCGCTCCTGGACGGCCGACTGCTCGGTCGCGTTGCCGCCGCCGATGACCAGGAGATGCCCGGCGACGACCGACCCGGCAGTGTCGTGCACCGCGGTCGCCAGGTCGGGCAGGCCGCGGCTGCGGCCGGAACGCAGGTCCAGGCGGTATGTCGCCCGGCTGGAGATGTCTCCGTTGAGGAGACCTCCCGCAACGACGACGTGCGAACGGTCGGCGCCTGGGGCCAGGGCCTCCCGGGCGAGCGGCCGCGGCAGCCGTCCTGGGAGCACCGAGACGCTGAGCCGACCGTGGGTCTTGTGCGAAGGAGCCGACGGGGTGGCGGTTCCGGGAACCGTGGCCTGCCTTGTGGGGCCGGCCGCGTGGCGCTCGACCGCAGGCGACTGCGTGCAGCCCGAGGTCACCAGCACGATGGCCGCCGCGAGGAGCGTCGCCCTCACCGGAGGTTTCCCGTGTGGCCGAGTGAGTACCTACCGGGCTGCGGCCACACCAGCAGACCGTGCGGGTTGCCGCCGACCCGGATCCTGGCGATCAGCTTGCCTGAGCTCGTGTTCCACCCGTAGACGTAGCCGTCGAAGCGACCCGAGAGCCACAACGTCCTGCCGTCGGCCGACAGCCCGCCCATGTCGGGATGGCCCCCCGGAACGCTCCACGTGTCGACGACCCGGTTGGTGGCGACAGAGACGACGCTGACCTTGCCTGCACCGCGGTCGGAGACGTAGAGGTACCTTCCGTCGCGGCTGGGGTAGATCCCGTGCGGCATCGACGGCAGGTCGGTGTGACCCTCCACGCGGAGGGTGTCGAACGGGATCCGGAGCAGCCGGTCACGCCCCATGTCCGCGACGTAGAACGTGCGTCCGTCGGGGGAGAGGCGAACGTCCTGCGGCTTGCTGCCAGGAGGAAGTGTGAGCCGGGCGAGGACCCGGTGTGTCACCGTGGACACCTCGAGGAGTGATCCGGAGAACTCGCACGTGACCACGAAGAAACGGCCGTTGGCGGAGAAGTCGGCGTGGTTGGGGCCGTTGCAGCTCCGGTCGTGGACGACCGCCCGCCGAGTGAAGCGGTGCGGATCGGCGAAGACGATGTCGTCGTCCTGCTCGGCCATCACCACCGACTGCCGTCCGTCCGGGCTGAAGTACAGGTTGTACGGCCGCCGCTCCGGGATGCGACGTTCGACCCGGCCGCTGCGCGGATCGATCTCGACCAGGCGGTTGGCCTCGCTGGCCTCGACGTACAGCGTGCGAAGGTCCCAGGAGGGAGTCACGTGCTGCGACAAGGCCCCTGTCCGCAGGACCCGGACGATCCGATGTGTCCGCTGGTCGATCACGGTCGTCGTCGGTGCGCCGTACGAGTTGGGGACGTAGAGGTAGGAACGGTCCGCGGCGACGTCGGTCCGCATGCCGCGGGTCGTCGCCGCGTACACGTTGCCACCGAGCACCGGTGGCATGCCGGGCAGAGGATCGCGGAACTGCCGGGCCGGGCGGTTCCTGCGCAGCGCGCCCTCGGACGGCCGGCGCGAGGGGCCGGTCGTGCTCGCCGCCCTCAGGGCAGGGCTCGGCGTCGGCGTCGGGAGCGAGCCCCTCTGCCGGCCTGCCGAACAGCCGCCGGTGACCATGGTCAGCACGAGGCCGGCCGCGACGGCGCCGACACGCGCCCGACTGTGCATCCACGCCTCCTCCCCACGGCTGTTCAGGAGGCTAGAGGCGTCACCTGACCCCCGGCTGACGGGCGAGTGGCCGCGCCCGTGCATGCCGATCAGGCGCGGGGGAGACGGAGCTGCGCCTCGAGACCTTCGCCCGGCGCGTCCCCGAGCCTCACCTCGCCGCCGTTGCGCGCCATGAGCTCTCGCACGATGGCCAGGCCGAGGCCGCTTCCCCCGGCATCGCGTGCGCGCCCCTCGTCCAGTCGCGTGAACCGCTCGAAGACCCGGTCCCGATCCTCGACCGCTATGCCCGACCCGTCGTCACGGACCCGGATGACGACCTGGCCGCCTTCGACCTCGACGCCGATCTCGACCGTGCGCACCGCATGGCGTACGGCGTTGTGCGTCAGGTTGCTCAGCGCCCGCCTGAGCTCGTCGCGTCGGCAGCGCACGGCCAGCCCGTCCGGGCCAGGCGGTGAAGGCGCAACGTGGACCCCGGGGAAGTGCTGCGCGACGTCGTCGACGACGGCGAGCACCGGAACCGCCTCCGGAGCCCGGCCGGGCGCGGTCTCGGCGTCCAGGCGAGCGAGGACCAAGAGGTCCTCGACCAGCTGCGACATGCGCGTGACCTCCGCGCGAAGGTCCTCCGTCAGCGCGCTCTGCTCGCCCAGGCGGTCGGCCACGTCGAGCTGAGTCTGCATGGAGGCCAGCGGGCTGCGCAGCTCGTGCGCGGCGTCGGCGATGAACGACCTCTGGTGGGCCCGCGAGGCGGCGAGACGGTCGAGCATCGAGTTGAGCGTGACGGCCAGTGCCGAGATCTCGTCCCCCGAGGTCGGCACGGGCAGCCGGTCCCCTTGGGCAGATCCCGAGATGCGGTCCGCGGACGACCGGAGGGCCTCCACCGGGCGGAGCGCGGCTCCCACCACTCGCCAGGCGATCACCGCAAGCGCCGCGAGAAGGATCGGATACGTCAGCAGCAAGGAGATCTTGAGGATGTCCTGGCTGTGCTGGATGTCCTGCACCTGCTGGGCCACGACGACGGTCCGCGGGTCGGAGCGGCCGGCCGGTATCGCGATCACCCGCAGCGGGGACGAGAGCCCGACCCTCGACCCGGTGACCAGACGCGGCGACCCGGCCAGCGCCGTTCTCAGCTCCGCGGGAGACAGCAGCGGGGCGAGCCGGTCCGCGTTCACCGACGCGCTCACCACCCGGTTGCGGGCGTCGACGACCTGGACGATCTGGTTGCCGGTCACGGGGATCGGGTCGGGAAGCCGACCGTCCGTGATCAGGGCCGCGACGTCGGCGCCGGTCGCGCGCGAGGACGCGTCCAGCGTCCGGTAGCTGGCCACGCTCAGCACGCCGTACAGCACGAGGCTGCCGATGGCCAGCGCGACCGCGACTCCGAGGACGCCGATGACCAGGAGGCGGGCACGAAGCGTGAGCCGCTGCCAGCCCCGCCTCATCGTTCCAGGCGGTACCCGGCGCCCCGGACCGTCTCCACCAGGTCCCGGCCCAGCTTGCGACGGAGGTAGCCGACGTAGACCTCGACCGCGTTCGGGTTGACGTCGGCGGCCATGTCCCAGACATGGTCGAGCACCTCCGTCTTGGTGACCACTCGGCCCGCGTGCCGCAGGAGGTACTCCAGCAGCCCGTACTCGCGGGGTGTGAGAGTGACCGGCTCGTCCGCGACGGTGACCCGGCGCTCGGCCGGGTCCAGGACGACGTCCCCGGCGCGCAGGACGGTGGGCCGGGCCAGGGGAGGCCGGCGGAGCAGTGCCCGGAGCCGGGCCAGGAGTACGACGTACGAGAACGGCTTGGTGAGGTAGTCGTCCGCGCCGTAGTCCAGCCCGTCCGCCTCGTCGTGCTCACCGTCCTTGGCGGAGAGCATCATCACCGGGACCCAGTTCTGCTCGGCCCTCAGCGTGCGCACCAGGTCGTAGCCGGACAGGCCAGGGAGCATCACGTCGAGCAGGACCGCGTCGAACTCGCCGTCCCTGGCCAGCTCCAGGCCGGAGGTCCCATCGCCTGCGACCTCGACGGTGAACCCGTCGGCCGTGAGACCTCGCCGCAGGGCATGCGCGAAGCGGGTCTCGTCCTCCACCACGAGCAGCCGCATGGGCCAAGAGTCGCACGCAGCGCTGAGCCGGCCCACAGGCTCTCAGCGATCTCACAGCGGGGTCGGGGCACACTGACGTCATGACGATCTTCACCCGCCGCCCCGTCCTGCGCTGGGCCGCGCCGCTCACAGCGGCCGTTCTGCTCGGCGCTGGAGGCTCCGCGGTCGGGGTCATCACCGCGGCCGCCCGCGGCGGCCTGCCGCACCGCAGCGCCGCGACGCTGCTCGTCGACGTGCAGAAGGCCCGCCTCGACGGCCTCTCGGGGACCATCGTCCAGAACGCCCGCCTCGGCCTCCCGGACCTGCCGGGCGTGGGCGGCAGCGGAAGCTCGGACATGACGTCGCTGGTGACCGGTTCGCACACGCTGAGGCTCTGGTACGCCGGGCCCGACCACGTCCGCCTCGCACTCCTCGGGTCGCTGGGCGAGTCCGACGTCGTGCGGAGCGGCACGGACCTGTGGACCTGGGCGAGCGCGACGAAGAGCGCCAGCCATCGCACCGTCCCGGCCGGCCGCTCGGAGGCGCCGGGGGCTCCAGCCCTCGGCCTCACGCCGCAGCAGGCCGCCGACGCGGCTCTGCGGGCCGTCTCGCCCACCACCAGGGTGACCACGGACGGCACCGCCGTGGTGGCCGGTCGCTCCGCCTACGAGCTGGTGCTCCACCCGCGCGAGTCCCGGTCCCTCGTGGACTCCGTGCGGATCGCGGTCGACGCCAGGACGCACGTCCCCACACGGGTCCAGGTGTTCGCCAAGCGCGCGACGAAGCCGGCGGTGGAGGTGGGCTTCACCTCCTTCGACCCCAGCACCCCGCCCTCCTCCGTCTTCCGGTTCGACCCACCTCCGGGCACCAAGGTCAGCCGGTCCTCGCGCTCCTCCCTTGCTCCTGGGCACCGTGCGGGGACCCGGCCGGACCCGGGCCGTGCCGGCACGCAGCCGAAGGTCGTCGGCAAGGGGTGGACCTCGGTCGTGGTCGCGCGGGCTCCCTCAGGGAGCTACTCAGGGACCGTCGCGAGGGTCCTCGAGCGCCTTCCCCGGGTGAGCGGAAGCTGGGGCAGCGGACGTCTGCTGAGCGGCACCCTCTTCTCCGTGCTGGTGACCGATGACGGCCGGCTGGTCATCGGGTCCGTCCGGCCCCAGGGCCTGTACGCCGCCCTCGCGCACGGATGAACGGTGCGGCGGTCGCCACCTCCGGGCTGACGAAGAAGTTCGGCGCGCAGGTCGCCGTCGACGGGCTCGACCTCCTGGTCCCCACGGGATCCGTGTACGGGTTCCTCGGCCCCAACGGGTCGGGCAAGACGACGACCATCCGGATGCTCCTCGGGCTCGTGACGCCGACGGCGGGGACCGTCGAGCTGCTCGGCCGGGCGATGCCCCAGCACTCGGGAACCGTGCTGTCACGGGTCGGCGCCCTGGTGGAGGGCCCAGCCTTCCACCCGTACCTGTCGGGGCGGGACAACCTGCTGCGCCTCGACGCCGCGGACCGTACGACGGACGCACGCACGTCCCGCCGACGCGTCGACGAGGCGCTGGAGCGGGTCGGCCTCCTCGCCGCCGCCACGAAACGGTTCCGCGCCTACTCGCTGGGGATGCGGCAGCGGCTGGCGATCTCGGGCGCGCTGCTGCGCGACCGCGACCTGCTGGTCCTCGACGAGCCCACGAACGGCCTCGACCCCCAGGGCACCCGGGAGGTCCGCTCCCTGGTCGCGTCGCTCGCGCAGGAGGGCACGACGGTGCTGATCTCCAGCCACCTCCTGTCCGAGGTCGAGCAGATGTGCTCACACCTCGGCGTGATGCACCTCGGGAGGCTCGTCGCCCAGGGCACCAGCGGCGAGGTCAGGGCGGTGACCGAACCGGAGGCGACCGTCGAGACCGACACGCCTGAGGTGGCGGCCCGGATCATGCAGGAGCTGGGGCTCTCCGACATCAGGACCGGGCCGCGGTCCGCGAGCGGACGGCTGGACGGCATCGCGCCCGAGAAGGTGGTCGCGGCCTGTGTCCACGCCGGCGTCGCGGTCGTCGGCTTCACGAGCGGGGCGCCCTCGCTGGAGGACGTGTTCGTGGCCCTGACCGGGGAGGGTTTCGATGTCAGCGGTTGAGGCCGAAGCGGTGTCGCAGCCGCAGGTGCGTGGGGTCTCCACGAGGTTCCTGCGCTCCGAGCTGCACCTGATCTTCCGGCGCCGCAGGAACCAGGCCGGGCTCCTGGTGCTGGCCTCTGTGCCCGTCCTGATCTCGATAGCCGTCAAGGTGTCCTCGCCCGGTCGCGGCGGGGACGGGCCGGACTTCTTCAGCTCCATCACGGAGAACGGCCTCTTCGTCGCGCTCGCGTCGCTCACCCTCGAGCTGGGTCTCTTCCTTCCGCTGGCGGTGGCCGCGATCGCGGGCGACGCCGTCGCGGGGGAGGCCAACATCGGCACCCTGCGGTACCTGCTGACGGTGCCGGTGCAACGCTCACGGCTGCTGGCGGTCAAGTACGCCGCCATCGCGATCTTCGCTCTCGTGGCCACCCTGGTCGTGACGGTGACCGGGATCATCATGGGGCTCGCCCTGTTCGGGGGCGGCGACATGACGCTGTTGTCGGGGTCCCAGGTCGGTTTCGGGGACGGCCTGCTCCGCGTGCTCGGCGCGTCGCTCTACCTGGCCTTCTGCTTCGCCTCCCTCGGTGCGGTCGGTCTGTTCCTGTCGACGCTGACCGAGCAGCCCATCGCGGCCATGATCGCGGTGCTCATCTTCAGCACCGCGAGCTTCATCCTCGACAGCATCCCTCAGGTGGGCTGGCTGCACCCGTTCCTCATCACCCACAACTGGCTGGCCTTCGGTGACGTGTTCCGGTCGCCGGTCAGCTGGCAGGGGATCGAGCACGGCTGTTACGTGGCGGCGGCGTACACGGTCGTGTTCTGGCTCGCGGGCTGGGCACGGTTCGCGGCGAAGGACGTCACCAGCTGATTCGCGTCCCCGACACGGCTGCTGTTCAGGCTGCGGTCAGCCAGGATGCGTACGATCCGGGACATCGCCCACTGCCCGTGAGGGTTCTGCGCCCATCTCGGGACACAGTCGAGCAGGCGATGGTGAGGTGCCGGCAGATGCTGGGGTCTGCGTGGCGTACGGTGCGCACTCCGCTGTGGCTTGCGCGCGTCGTCTTCCTGGTGGGCGCCGTCACGGCGCTGAGCGCGTTGCTCCCGGCCCTTCGCGACCGCACCGCGATCGTCGACCAGCTGGTGCCGGCCGTCTTCCCCGCGGCGGCCGCCACCGGAGCCGCCGGGGTAGGGGCCATCCTGATCGCGCTCTCCGGGGCGCTGCGGCGCGGCAAGCGCCGTGCCTGGCTCCTCGCTACGGTCCTGGCC
This sequence comes from Nocardioidaceae bacterium, assembly GCA_033850795.1. GTDB lineage: Bacteria > Actinomycetota > Actinomycetes > Propionibacteriales > Nocardioidaceae > Nocardioides_B. The sequence continues at coordinate 8,071 of JAWWPF010000134.1, forward strand.
GCCGTGACGGTCGTCCTCCACCTGGTGAAGGGCTTGGACGTCGAGGAGGCCTCCCTCTCCATGGTGCTCCTGGTCCTGCTGGCCACCTCGGGCGCCCAGTTCCGGGCCAGGCCCGATCCGCGGTCCCTGGGCCGGTCGGCCGGGGTGCTGGTCGGCGGCACGAGCGTTGCCTGGCTGCTCGGCTGGTGCTGGCTGTCGATGGACGCCGACGGCCAGGCGCCGGGTACGTCGGTCACGGACCGGCTCACCCAGGCGTTGCTCGGGCTGGTCGGTGTCCCCGGTCCCGTCCGGTTCCTCGACCCCTCGGACAGCTCCCGCGCCTCCGTCGCACTCGCGGTCCTCGGGGCCACGCTGCTGCTGGTCGCCGTACTGGTCGCCCTCCAGCCGGCCGACGGCCCGCACCGGCTGAACGAGCGCGAGACCGTCGCGCTCCGGGGGTTGCTCTCGCGGTGGGGGGCGGTCGACTCGCTGTCGTACTTCTGCCTTCGCGAGGACCGCTCCGTGATCTTCTCCCCGTCGGGGAAGTCGGCCATCACCTACCGCGTCGTCGGCACGGTCTCCCTGGCCGCAGGGGACCCGGTCGGCGACCCGGAAGCCTGGCCCGGAGCCGTGGCTGCGTGGCTGGAGGAGGCCCGGTCCTTCGGGTGGGTCCCCGCCGTCGTCGGAGCCAGCGAGAAGGGCGCCGCCGCCTTCCACCGCGCCGGGCTCGATGCCCTCGAGCTCGGGGACGAGGCCGTCGTGGAGGCCGCCGGCTTCTCGCTCTCCGGCCGTCGGATGCGGACCGTCCGCCAAGCGGTGTCCCGGGTGGAGCGGGCCGGTCTCGCGGTGTCCTGCCACCGGGTCGGCGACCTCTCCGAGGAAAGGCTCCGCAGGCTCGTCGCGAAGGCCGAGGAGTGGCGGGACGGGGCGGTCGAGCGCGGATTCTCCATGGCGCTGGGACGCTTCGGGTCACGGTGCGACCCCGCTGCGGTGGTCGCCGTGAGCACCGACCTGCACGGGGAGGTGCGAGGGCTGCTGCACTTCGTCCCCTGGGGACAGGACGGACTGTCGCTGGACGTGATGAGACGTGACCGGGGAGCCGAGAACGGCATCGTGGAGCAGCTGGTGGCCGGTGTGCTGGCCGCTGCCCCCGGGCTGGGGGTCAGCAGGATCTCCTTGAACTTCGCGGTCTTCCGCAGCGTCTTCGCCCGCGGGGAGAGGCTGGGCGCAGGACCGGTCCTGCGGCTGTGGCGCTCCGTCCTGCTGTCCCTGTCACGGTTCTGGCAGATCGAGTCGCTCTACCGCGCCAACGCGAAGTACCAGCCGGAGTGGGTTCCGCGCTTCGTCTGCTTCCGGTCTCCCTCGGACCTGCCCCGGGTCAGCGTCGCCGCCCTGCGAGCAGAGGCCTTGTTCGCCGTACCCTCGCCCTGGCGGAGCCGCGCCCAGGACCAGGTCGCCACGGTGCCGGCGGTTGACGCGGGTGAACGAGCAGCCGACCGAAGCAGACCGCCAGCGCGCCGATGAGCAGTCCGGCGATGTCGTCGACGACGAAGTGCCAGCCGAGGTACACCGTCGCGACGAGCGTGCCGGCGAGGTACACGACCAGCAGCCTGGTCAGCGTCCGGAGCCGGTAGTAGTGCGCCATCAGCATGATCACCGTGGTGACGCCGATGTGCAGGCTCGCGAACGCCGAGACCTGCGCGAAGGCGTCCGCCGCGGCCGGGTGGGCCAGCAGGTGGGCGCGCTGCGCCAGGTACCTCACCTGGGTGTCCTGGACCATCGTGTGCGGTAGCCCGGCGAAGTCGTGGGGCGCCGACCAGAACGGTCCCAGGGAGGGGATCAGGTAGTAGCAGGAGACCCCGAGGATCCACACGCAGATCGCGGAGGCGATGAAGACATAGCCCTCGCGGACGCGGTCGGTCAGCACGATGGCCGAAACGAACGCCACGGACACCAGCCACGAGAACGACTCGTAGATGCCCAGCAGCAGGTAGGCAGCCAGGTGCTGTCCGAGGAGGTCGTGCAGGAGCACTGCCGGGCTGTGCCCGAGGAACAGCGCGCTGTCCCAGCGCAGCAGCATGGCGTCGCGCGGACGGTTGAGGACGTCCCAGCTCTTCAGGTTGTGGTAGCAGAAGTAGACCGCGTGGTAGGCCAGCAGCCCGCTCCAGGCCAGCGCGAGCCGCCGGAGCGGCCAGCGATCCCTGAGGACCGTGCCGACCTGGCTCAGAGCAACGCCGCGGCGGCGGGTCCGTACGACGGCGTCCAGCAGCGCGAGTACGACGAACAGGGCGGCTGAGATGGCCAGCCGGCTTCGCAGGATCTCGCCGTGCGGGTCCCGCAGGGGGATCCCGACCTGGCGTGAGCGCGCCACGGTCACGGCCGCGAACAGGGCGACGACGACCCACACGCGGAGCACCCAGCCCTCCGCGCGGGTGGGCGCGAACCGCCACGGGCTGGGTCGTCGCCGGGCTACGTGCTGTTCCGAGATGGTGATCGTCGGCTCCTAGGCTGCATGGGCAGTACCGGGGTCGTGTGGTGGGTGCAGGAACCTCTCCGGCCCGCCGGACGCCCGGGCTCCGGACTCCAGCCAGGCTTGCAGACCTGAGGGGTCGCGCCGGTCGATCTCGTCCAGGCAGGACTGGCGCAGGGTCACCAGTGTGAGGCACTCGTCGGCGGTGTGCTGCTTCTTCAGCTCCCAGAAGGTCGAGCGCCACAGGATGCAGAGCTCGCCGGGGGAGAGCCCGGCCAGCAACCGTGCCACCTCGTCGCCCGCCGGGAGCCCGGGCTCTGTCCGCAACGTCGAGGCCACCGGCGCTGCGGACCCGCGAGGCTGCTGGGCGTGGGCCCGGTGAGGCAACGAGCGCCAGGCGAGCCGACGGAGCATGGAAGGGGCGGTGACGAGCGCCAGCAGGACCAGGAGGAGAGCCACAGGAGGCGACGCCGAGATGAATGTCGCCGCCGCTACCAGGCCAGAGCCCAGCCAGACCCCGAGGGCGACGGTGTGGTGCCAGGCGCCGCGCGGTGGTGCCGTCGCGCCCGCTTTCGGCGCGCGTACGACGAGCGCGACCGTCGTGGTGCACGCCGACATCAGCACGACCGCGACGAGGGTCATGGCCGGTGAGAGCTCCAGCATGGAGAACCCGACGCCGGCGGCCGTCACCAGACCCCAGGCGCCTCGCCATGCCCTGGCGTAGCTCATCTCACCCTCGCTCGCCGCTGCTCGAGGGCGCTCGGCCGGCGAGGCTCGGCCCGCCGACGCGCAGGGACGCGAAGACGTCGTCCTGCCTCCTGCCGGGCTCGAGGCCCTGCTCGACGAACCACTCACGTCCGAACGCCAGCCGGAACAGCGGAGAGGGCAGGCCCAGGATCAGGTCCAGGACCCTCACCTGCCCCCTGCCCCGGCGCTGCGACCCGTGCGCTCTCATCGCGGCGCGCTTGTCCGAGAGGAAGCCGGTGACGCGGACCGCGTGGGTGATGCGGGACGACTCGGTGAAGACGCGGCGCGTCCCCAGTGGCGCCGGCCGGCCGAGGGCGTGTCCGACCAGCCCCAGCACGAGGAGCGTCCGGCGGAAGAGCGCCGCCGGTGCGGTGGCCTCGAGCACCACCGCCGTACCCGCCAGCGCGGCCGCACGGGTGCCGACCCGATGGACCTGGACGTGGTCCGGGTGGCCGTAGCCGCCGTTGCGGTCGTAGACCGTCAGGACGTCGGCGCGCTCCTCTCGCAGCACCTCGGCCAGCCGTTCCGCAGCCGCCTGCACGTCCGTGTTGGCGAAGGCGGCCCTGTCGGTGGGGTCCGGGTGCAGACCCGAGTCGCCGTACCCCAGGGTCACGACCCTCGCGCACCCCAGGGCTGCTGCGGCGGCCGCCAGCTCGGACCTCCGCCGGCTGCCCAGCTCGGCGCCCAGCCCGTCCTCCGGTCCCGCGAGTCCCTGCTCGCCGCACGTCGCCGTCACCAGGACCACCCGGTGGCCGTCCGCGGCGGCCTTCGCCAGGGTGCCGCCGGTGAGCAGGGCCTCGTCGTCGGGGTGCGCGTGGAAGGCGACCAGGGTGAAGCGCCCCGGCGGCGTCGTCACGGGGCCACCTCGCTCGCCGGGGTCACGGACGTACGGCGGCGCCGCGACGAGGTGGCGAGGAGGGCCTCGTAGGCCATGTCATGGCGCGCCAGGCTGTTCTGCCAGGTCATGGTGGACGGGGTCAGCCGGTTGTGCTCGGACATCTGCCGTCGCAGAACGGGGTCGACGACCAGGTCGCGCAGGCGTAGCACCATGTCGGCGTCGTCGTCGCAGAGCAGCCCCTCGACCCCGTGCGTGATGAAGTCCGCCATGCCGCTCCGGGCCTGGGCCACCACGGGGAGACCGACGCACCTCGCCTCCAGGGCCGCCAGCCCGAAGGACTCGAGGACCGCAGGCGCGACGTAGACATCGCACTCCGCCAGGGCCTGGAGAACGCCGGCCGGGTGGGTGCGGCCGCGCACCGTGACGGAGCCCGCCAGGCCGGCTCGGTCCAGGTGTCGCTCGAACGCCGGCCGGAGCGGGCCGTCGCCCACGATCGTCAGGTGCAGGGGAGGGTCCACCGTGCGACGGAGCGCGTCGAACATGCGGAGGAGCTGGAGAGGTCGCTTGCGCCGGGCTATCCGCATGGTGCTCACCAGCCGGAGCGAGCCGTCGACCCGCCTCTTGGGGGAGTGCTGTCGGCCGGCGACGTCGACGGCGTTGGGCAGGACGGTGACGGGGGTGCCACGCGGGAGCCGCCGGGAGAGCTGGCCGGCCGCGAGCCTGCTCACGGCCGACCACTGCACCGGGGCGGTGCGCAGGCCGCTGAGTGCGGCCGCCGCGCCGGGAACCGGACCCATGCCGCTCCACAGCGAGTGCACCGTGACCATCGTCGGGACACCCCTACGCGCGCACCAGGCCGTGACGGGCGAGGAGAACGGTGCCACCACCGAGACGTGTGCGTGCACGAGGTCGAACGACTTGAACGGGGTGCGGAGGCCCTCGAGCACCGAGCCGGCCCGCCGTACCGACACCGGACCCAGGTCGGAGCTGAAGCTGCCGTCGGCGGACGAGGGAGTGGACGTCAGCACGGTGACGTCGTCGCCACGCCGGGACTGGTGGTCCGCCAACGCCGAGACGTGCGTCTCGATCCCGCCGAGGACGGGAAGGTAGTGGTCGGTCACGTGCAGGATCCTCACGAGCCGAGCCCACCTGCCGGGGCGACGGTGGACCGCTGGAGCCAGGCCCAGCAACCGAGCAGGGCGCCGCCGACCGGGATCTCCATCGCGACCAGGAAGATGCGGTAGAGCAGGACCCCGGCCACCACCTCGACCGGGTCCAGACCGATCGCGACGAGCCAGGCCACCGTGCCGATCTCGGCGACCCCGGCCCCGCCCGGGGTGATCGGCACCAGGGTCCCGAGCCGTTCGAGGGCCGCCGCCATCAGCACCGCAGTCGGCGAGGGGTGCAGGCCCACGAAGCGCAGGCAGAAGAACAGCAGCACCACCTGAGCCGCGATGTAGGCGATGCTGCCCGGCAGCAGCCGTCTCCAGCGCAGCACCAGCAGGCGGTGCAGGTGGGTAGCGGAGTCGTGCAGCCGGCGGCGAACGATGACCGACCGCCGGACCGAGCTCTCGGGTCCGGCGACCGCAGCAGGCTGCAGCAGCACGAGGTGGACGCTCAGGATAGCCACCACCAGGGTGGCGCAGGAGGCGGCGACCACCCACAGACCGGACTGCACGTGCACCGAGACGGCGACCAGCGTGGCGACCGCTACCAGCGGCAGCATGAGCTTGGTCAGGACGTCCAGGGCGTTGGTGAGCACGCAGAAGGTGGCGAAGGCGGCATTCGAGTGACCCCATCGGCGCACCATCCGCCAGTTGAGGGCCGTGGCCACCGCGCCGCCGAGCGGTACGACGTTCGCCACCGCGCTGCCACTGAGGTTCAGCAGGAGGCTCCGGCGGATCCCGAGGCCGGGCAGCGCCGCACTGAGGACGAGGGAGTAGATCCCCAGACCGCTCAGCCAGATGACGGCAAGGAGACCGAGATGGCCCAGCCCCACGTCGCGTAGCACGACGCCGACGTCGCCCCACGCAACTCCGGCGACACCATGGGTGGCCGTCCAGAGGCCCGCGCCCATGATCCCCGCCACCAGGACCGCCCTGGCCAGGTACGAGAGCGCCTTCGCCGGCACGTGGGAACGGGTCGTCGTCCGAAGGTGGCGGGGCGCCCGTGAGGGCGTGGTGGTTCGTACCTCCTGACGACGGCGCACCTCTCCAGTAGAGCCGGGCGACCTGTCACGAACCTGAAATTCGGGATGCCGGAGTGCTCGTGTCCGGTGTGTCCTCGACCTCACAGGACCTCCACAGGCTCTTGCCCGCCGATGTTGAGGCGCGAGCGCCAGGATGCAGAGATGTCGTTCACCGTACAGGAAGCCTCCGGGTGCTCCACGGCCCAGCGCACCGTCGTGCGCGGGTCCTTCCGGGCGCTGGCTCGTCAGCTCGCTCGCTTCACGGGGATAGGCGTGGTCATGACGCTCGGCTACCTCGGGCTGTACGTCGCGCTGCGAGGATCCCTGGGCGCGCAGGGCGCCAACGTGGTCGCCTGGGTGGCCAGCGCCATGGTGGACACCGCAGCGAACCGATGGCTCACGTTCGGGCTCCGCGGCCGTCGAGGCGCTGCCCGCGCCCAGGTCGAGGGGTTGCTGGTCTTCGGCACCGGCATGCTCATCACCAGCGGTTCGCTGCTCGCGGTCGACGCGCTGGTCGCCGCACCGACCACGAAGCTCGAGCTCGGCGTCCTCGCCGTTGCGAACCTGCTGGCGGGGCTGCTGCGTTTCGTGCTCCTCCGGCACTGGGTCTTCGCGCCTCGCCGGCAGGTCGGGGGGGCCCGGTGACGGGACGGTCCTCGGGGGTCGCGGCCACGGTGGCGGCGTGCGGCCTGCTCCTGACCTACGTCCTGGCGGTCCTCACCCCGGTGGGTCAGTCCCTGGACTCGTCGGCCATGTCGGCGGTCGCCGCCGCGGTGACGGCCCACGGGTGGGCCGTGCTCCTGCTCGGTCACCTGTCCGCTGCCACCGTGGTCGTCCTCGGCGCGGCGCTCACCGCCCTCGCGGCCGCTCTCGCTGGTGCCCGGCGGGCCTGGGCCGTGGCGCTCACCCCGGTGCTGACGGTGCTCGCGGCGCAGGCCCTCAAGACCGTCCTGGCGCGGCCGGCCCTGTCGCCTGCGACCGCGGCCGTGACGAACAGCCTGCCGAGCGGACACGTCGCCGCGGTCGCGGGTGTCGCGGTCGCAGCCGTGCTCGCCGTCGACCGGAGTCTTCGCGTCACCGTGGCGGTGATCGGCACGCTCACCGTGGCGATCACCGGGCTGGCGACGGTCACGCTCGAGTGGCACCGCCCCAGCGACGTGGTCGCCGCGGCGCTGCTGGCCGTCGCGGTGGGCGCCCTTGCAGAGCTCCTGACGTCCAGGCGGTCCGGGACCGCTGAGCGCCCCGGAGAACGGGTCGCGAGACGTCAGTGAGTGATCGCGTCCTGCCGGCCCAGCACGGGCACATCGACGGGGACCGTCCCGGGGTAGATCAGGCCGGTGCCGGTGTTCAGGACGACCACCCGGTCGGACTCCGAGGGGGCCCGGGCGACACCGACGGCCGCGCCCCGGGCCTTGAACGACCCCGTCGGCAGCCCCCCTCGTCCTTCATCAGCAGACCGGGGACGCCGACCGCTGCGCCGTACGCCGGCAGCGGCAGGAGCGGCGTCATCCCCTCCCCGAGGGTGACCACGTTCGCGGTCTCCCGGACGGGGAGCAGCTCGCGGTAGCGCCACAGCGTCTGCTCCCGTCCGGCGATGTCGCCGGGCGACACCGAGTCGCGGACCCGCTCGAGGTCGTAGCGGGCCAGGAGCGGGGCGCCGACCTCGCTGACCCCCTGCACCACGTCGGCGTCGTACGTCGTCCCGGTGCGCGAGCACTCGAGGTGGGAGAGCGAGCTCCCGGTCAGGTCATCGCTCATCGGTGCGTGGGGTCGAGGCTGCGGTGCAGCAGGCGGAGCAGGCTGTCGAACAGGATGCCAAGATCGAGATCGAGATGATGCCGCTGAGGACCAGGGTGGTCTGCAGGTTCACCCCCGCGTTGTTGATCAGGTAGCCCAGGCCGCTCGTCGCGGCGATCAGCCCGACCGCCACGATGCTCGTCCAGGCGCCGCCCATCGCCAGCCGCATGCCCGTGATGATGCCCGGGACCGCGCTCCGCAGCCGGACCGTCACCAGCGACCAGACCGGACTCGCGCCACGTGTCGCGGATCACCTGGCTGCGCTCGGCGGAAGGCCCACGTGTCCGACGGAACCGAGGCCGGGCCGCCTCAGATGTGGGTGCGCAGGCCGGTGGAGGCGAATGCCGGGACCAGCGGGGCCCGGCAGCTGCTCGGGACACCGGGCGTGCGGCGCGAGACGCCGTTGCGGAGGTAGACGGTCCTGTTGCAGAGCTCCGTGACCGCGTGGTAGTGGGAGCGGATCAGCGCTCCGTCGTGCCTTGACAGGTAGGCGTACGTCGAGGGCCCCCGGACCACCAGCCAGGTGGGAGCGGCAGGTCCGCGCATCGTGTCGCCGAGGCGGGACAGCCGGGGATCCAAGGTGTGCGTCGGCAGGCTCCACAGGTAGGGGTACGGGGAGCGGAGTCCCGCGGCGCGGACGAGGTCGGCGTCCCCGAAGGCGACAACGATGGTGTCGTGCGGCCCGGCGACCGCCGCGATGGAGCGACCCGCGTCCAGGCCGCCCGACCCGCTCCACGCGACCAGCCCGATCCCCCAGGCGACCAGGGAGCCGGCCACCAGCAGGGCCGTCATGAGTCGTGCCAGCGCGATCCGATCCACTGCCAGGGCACCGGCGCACAGGGCCGCCGGCACGATCGTCTCGACGAGGTAGTGGTTCCAGTAGTTGCCGCCCGCCAGGACGGACACCGTGCTGTAGGCGGCCATTCCCAGCAGGGCGACGTGCGCCGGCCGGTTGAAGCGGACCCGGACCAGCTGCCCGGCGAGGGCAACCAGGACCAACGGGATCCCCGAGAGGATCCAATCGCTGAGCAGCCGGTGGAGCCGGGCCAGGTTCGGGCCTGTCGAGCGCGCAGTCATGACGCCGGCGGCCTTGATCCTGAAGGGGTACATCGCGTACAGCACCCCGCCGGGCGACGTACCTCGCAGCAGGATCCAGAGCGTCACGACCGCGAGCGCGCCCACGGCGCCGGCCGCGAAGCACGCGAGCAGCCTGCGGAACCGCCGCCCGTCGATCGAGCCGCGGAGCCAGGCGAAGCACCACAACAGCGCGGTGAAGACGACACCGTCGGCCATGTTCTGCTTCACCAGGAGTGCCCCCACCGACAGGAGCCCCGCGGTGAGCGCGGTCGCGAGGCACCCGGTCCTCGAGCGCCCACGGGCGACGGCGCTGGTCGCCGCGAGCGCCGACCCGGCGACGAACGGGGTGGCGAGCAGCTCGCCGTTGACCGGCACCACGCCGAGGATCGGCGACGCCAGCAGTGCCGCGGCGACCAGGGCGGTGCACGACCGGGCACGGCGACCAGCGATGTTCCCGGCCGCCCCGGCGCAGCACCACACGGTCAGCGCCGCGGCGACGCAGCCGATCAGCCGCAGGGCGGTGAGCCCGCCGGCCCATGCGGCGAGCTGGTAGACCGTGATGAGCAGCGGTGGCCGGTCCACCCAGTAGCTTCCGTACAGCGACGTCCCCCGGCCGTTCCACTGGGCCCCGACCGCCAGGAACCCGCCCTCGTCGGGCGACATCGGCGCCCACAGGTAGGGGAGCCGCAGCAGGACGACGGCGACCACGGCCAGCGGGACCAGCCAGCCGGCGCGTACGTCGGCAGGAGGCGGGTCGACGGCGTCGGGTGGCCTCGTGTCCGGCGGAGCGACGCCGACGACAGACGTCATGCCGCCTCCCCTCGGAACAGATCCGGTCCTGTGGTCCTCACGTTCTCAGCTTCGGGCCGTCCTGGGCGTCCCGCCCCTGGTCGACCCGCCGCCGGCTGTCCACGGCTTGCCACGCCGCCCAGCCCGCGGCGGCGGCGACCGCGCCGATCAGGAGACCTGCCACGACGTCCTGCGTGTGGTGCACGTGTGCGGCTACCCGGGCGGCCCCGAGCGCCACGGCCACGAGCAGGAGGAGAGCTCCCCAGGCTCGGCGGTGAACGAGGACCAGGAAGGCGACAGCCGAGGCGAGGGCGGTGTGGTCGGAGGGGAAGCCGTTGTCAGGGGGATGCGGGAACAGCGGCTTGAGGCCGGGGTCCACGACGAACGGGCGCGGGTCCGTGTGGACCGCACCCGCCACCTTGACCAGGACGGCGACCACGAGCACCGCGACCACCGTCTGCACGGCGAGGGCCGGCTTGTCCTCCCGGGGCAGCCGCAGCCACACGACGCAGGCGCCGGCAGCGACCACGAACAGGGCGTACTGCGCGACAGCCGAGACCAGGGACTCCACCCCGACATGGTCCCGTCCCAACCTGAACGAAGGGTGACAGCGACACACCCCGGCGCCAGCCGGGGTCGTCCGGGCGGACCGGACCGGTCCCCCAACTTGGCGAAACGCCGGTCACGGTCGCCCGCGCGTGAGACGCTTTCGACCTCTTGGGGGTCCATCCCTCGCCGAGGAGTGTCCGACTTGAAACCTTACGAACGCTTGTGGACGCTCGCCACCGGCACCGCGTGCGCGGTGGGTCTCGCCGCCGCGTTCACGACCTTTCCGCTGGTGCTGCTCGCCTCGCTCTTCCTGACAGTCGGCCTGCTGGGGGCGCTCGTCGTCCTCCCGTGGCTGCCGAGGAACACCTCCTGGGTCAAGCCGCTGTCCTCAGCCGCTGTGCTGAGCGGGCTGCTGACGTGGGTGTGCGTGGGCCTGGCGCAGGTCATCGGGGTGGCGACGGTCGCACTCCTCCTCCTCCTGCCGGCCACGGCCCCTGCATCGGCTGGGGCCTGGGCCTTCGTCGCTCGACAGCTGGGCTGGCACGGCCCGCGGCTCCGTGCCCGGGCCGCCGAGAACGCCCCGCGGGACGACGTGCTGGTCGGTGCGGCGGGTGAACCCGTTGCCGCGCCCCTGGTGCCGCTGCCGGAGGAGGATCTCGATGTTCCGGACCTGATGACGGACATCGACCTCTGTCACGCCTGGCGCAGCAGCTTCGTCGCGCTGCAACGGGCCACGACCGTGGACTCCCTGTTCCGGGTGGTGACGATGCGTGCTCTCTACCTCGACGAGCTGGAGCGGCGGGCCGGTCCTGCCCTGCACGCCTGGATCGGATCGGGAGCGCGGGCGGCCGGTGACCCCAGGCGGTTCCTCTTCGGCCGTACGACGCGCGAGCAGTAGCCGCCGGGCAGGAAGCGGTCCGACCAGCCGAGGCAGATGGCCCCATAGATGCGGTTTGCGGCTAGTCACTTCGAACCACACCCCTAGGCAGGGAAGGCCGGTGTGGGCATCCTGAGAGGCGGCGCCGACGGCCGCACCCGCTCGTGACCCGGCCCCCACCGCCTCCCCTGGAGAGCGGCGGCCCTTTGCACGAAGGGACGTCGGCATGAACGCGCTTCTCGAACGTCTGGGCGGCTGGGCGGCCCGCCGGCGGTGGTGGGTCATCGCCGCGTGGCTGGTGATCCTCGTCGGTCTCTCCGTGGCGCGCAGCGCCGCAGGTGGCACCTTCGTCAACGACTACTCGGTCCCGGGTAGCGAGTCCTCCCAGGGGCTCGACGTGCTGCGGCAGGACTTCAAGGCGGCGAGCGGCTACAACGGCCAGATCGTCTTCCATGCCGGAAAGGGGTCCGTGGCCGACCAGTCCCAGGCGGTGGCCACCGCCATGAAGAACCTCGGTGCCCTGCCACACGTCCTCTCCGCCACCGACCCTCTCACGGTCCAGGGCACCCCTGCCGTGTCCAAGGACGGCACGATCGCGTACGGCAGCACGTCCTGGGACGTCGTACCGGCCTCCCTGGACTCGGCCTACCTGCACCGCATGGACACCGCTGTGGCGCCCGCTCGCAAGGCGGGGCTCACCGTGGAGTACGGCGGCGGGGCCGGCCAGATCGGGCAGGCTCCCGACGACCGCGCCTCGGAGATCATCGGGCTCACCTGCGCGCTCCTGCTGCTCCTGCTGATGTTCGCCTCCGTGGTCGCGGCGGCGGTCCCGCTGGTCGCCGCGATCTTCAGCGTGGGCAGCGGTCTCGCGATCGTCGGGCTGCTCGCCTCGGTCACGAACCTGCCGACCACCGCACCGACGGTGGCGACGCTCCTCGGCCTCGGGGTCGCGGTGGACTACGGTCTCTTCCTGGTCGCCCGCCACCGTGAGCAGCTGGACCACGGGATGTCCCTGGAGGCGTCGATCGGGAGGACCACCGCCACCTCCGGGGCGGCGATCGTCGTAGCCGGAAGCACCGTGGTCGTCGCGATCCTGGGCCTCTACGTGTCCGCCGTCCCTTTCGTCGGTGCCCTCGGGCTGGCCTCCGCGGTGGTGGTGGCCGTCACCATGCTGGCCGCGCTGACGCTGGTCCCCGCCATGCTGGCGGTGGCCGGGTCCCGGGTCCGTTCGAGAGCGGACCGGCGAGCCGCCAAGGTGCACACGCCACAGACCTCACCGGACCACGAGAACACCCCCTTCGCCCGCTGGGGCCGCATGGTCAGCGACCGGCCGTGGCCCTGGGGCATCGCCAGCGTCGTCGTGCTCGTCATCCTCGCCATCCCGCTGCTGTCCTTGCGCCTCGGTCAGCTCGACGCCGGCACCGACCCGACCTCGCAGAGCAGCCGGCGCGCCTACGACCTGATCGACAAGGGGTTCGGTCCGGGGACCAACGGTCCGATCACGGTGGTGGTCCGGCTGCCCTCTGGCGCCGACTCACAGACCGCGCTCAGCTCCCTGAGCTCGAAGCTGGCGGCGACGCCAGGCGTGGCATCGGTCGGCTCTCCCGCGGTCAGCCCCTCGGGCACCACAGCGGTGATCAACGTCGTGCCGACCACCGCTCCCGACGCGGCGTCCACGAGCACCCTGGTCGACGACCTTCGCAGCTCCGTCCTGCCCACCGTCAGCGAGAAGACCTACCTCGTCGGCACCGTCGCCGGTTACGTCGACTTCACCGAGAAGGTCGCGGGCCGCATGCTCTGGCTGATCCTGGTCGTCGTGACGCTCTCGCTCATCCTGCTCACGATCGCCTTCAGGTCGATCGTCATCGCGGTGAAGGCGGCCGTCCTGAACCTGCTCTCGGTCGGCGCCGCGTACGGCGTGATCATCGCGATCTTCCAGTTCGGCTGGGGGTCCGGACTGCTCGGGATCGACCAGCACCTCCCGATCCCGGCGTTCGTCCCGATGCTGATGTTCGCGATCGTCTTCGGCCTCTCCATGGACTACGAGGTGTTCCTGCTGTCCCGGGTGCATGAGGCCTGGTCCCGCACCGGGGATGCGCACCGCAGCGTCGCCGTGGGGATCGGCAGCACCGCGCGAGTCATCACGACGGCCGCCGGCATCATGGTGGTGGTCTTCACCAGCTTCGTCCTCGACAGCGACCCGACGATCAAGATGCTGGCCGTCGGTATGGCGGTCGCGGTGCTCGTGGACGCGAGCATCGTGCGGATGGTCCTGGTGCCCTCCGTGATGTCCATCCTCGGCGCCCGGGCCTGGTGGCTGCCGGCGTGGCTGGACCGGATCATCCCCGACCTCGAGCTCGAGGGCAGCGTGGAGCCGGTGGAGGAGCAGGTGCCGGAGCAGCTGCCGACGGGGGTCGCCGTGCCGGCCCAGCGCACGTCGCCGGCCGAGGAGGAGGCGCCGGCCCCCGACGGTACCCCGGCTCAGACCCCGAAGTCCTGAGTCGCGCCCACGCGTGTGGGCCGACGGGACCAGGCCCGAAGCAGCTCGCCGGCCCGCTCGGCCGGAACCGGCCTGCTGAGCAGGTACCCCTGGGCGAGGTCGCAGCCACGGCCGGCGAGGTCCTGCCACGCGTCTTCGGTCTCGACGCCTTCGGCGACCACGGTGAGGCCGAGGTTGCC
>JAWWPF010000096.1:0-3241 GCA_033850795.1 Nocardioidaceae bacterium
ACCGGCGCCACCAGGGCAGAGGTCGTCGTGAAACTCCGACAGCTGCGGAACGCCCAGGACAAAGGCGTCGACATGGCCGCGCCGCCACGAACGCTCGCTGCCTGGCTGGACGAGTGGATGACGGACACCAAGGCCTTGGACGGCACCCGACCGAGCACGCTTGACCGGTATCGGATTGCGATCAATAGCCACATCAAGCCCGGCCTCGGGCGGATCCGGCTGGACAAGCTAAGTCCTCGGGATGTGCAGTCGTTTCTCTCCTCCCGCGCCGAACTGGTCGCGCCGGCGACGGTCGTCAAGATCCACGCGGTGTTGCGCTCGGCGCTCTCAGACGCCGAACGCCTCGACCTGGTCGCCCGCAACGTCGCTAAGTCCGTGCGATCGCCGAGCCTGGCCAAGCCCGAGCGTCGGGTTCTCAGCGTGATTGAGGCGAAGCGCCTCCTGGCGGTGGCAGCTGAGAACCGGCTCGAGGGAGTGTTCGTGGTGGGACTGACCCTCGGACTGCGACGCGGCGAGATCCTCGGGCTGAGGTGGCCAGACGTCGACCTCGAGAACCGAGTACTACACGTCCGGCAAGCCGTCCAGCGGGCCGGCGGCTCCCTGCGCATCGTGGAACCCAAGACCCATCGGTCACGCCGGGTACTACCGATCCCGGCCATCACGGTGCCGGCCTTCGACCGCCAGCGCGCTCGGCAGGCCGCCGAGCGCCTGGCCGCCGGCCCGGACTGGCAGGACAACGGTCTCGTGTTCGCGTCGACGCTCGGCACCCCGATGGAGCCGCGGAACGTGAACCGCCGATTCGAGATCCTGCGCGCGAGCGCCGACCTCGACTGGCTCACGATGCATGACCTCCGCCATGCATGCGCCACGTTCCTCGTCGGCCACGGGGTCGACCACCGGACCGTCATGGAGGTCCTCGGACACTCGACGATTCGACTGACCTTGGACACCTACACCCACGTCCTCGACGAGCGAATGAGGGCGGCAGCTGAGGCGATGGATCGCGCCTTCGAGGAGCCCTCGTGATCGACGTGGTCGGGCCTCTTAGGCAACCAACGTGGCAACCATGTGGTCGGAATCAGCGCGGGCAGAGCTGAATTACAAGCGTTGCCGCAGGTGAAGAGGGGTGGAGACGGGGGGACTCGAACCCCCAACCCCTGCCTTGCAAAGGCAGTGCTCTGCCAGTTGAGCTACGTCCCCGGGAGCCTGATCAGGCTAGCGCTTCGTCTTGGGGCGAGGCGAAAGCGCGAGACGCGCGAACGCCCCCGCCCGGACGTGGGGCGGGGGCGTTCACGACGGATGGGGTCAGCGCACCGGGTCGGTGGCCTCGGCCCAGAGGTCCTGCTCTTCCTTGCCGGCCTTCATCTTCTTGAACGCCAGCGCACCACCGGCCGCGGCGACCGCGGCCAGTAACAGCTTCTTCACGTCAAATCCCTCCGCCTTCGGTCCGGTATGGAGGGCCAGGCTAACGCACCTCCGTGCGGGCAGGTGACCTGCGCCACGTCGGCGGCGAACGTCGCGCGCCCCGCGGGTCAGATGCCCGCCGGCACGCGCAGGTCAGGCGCCCGACTCCACGAACCGCTTCAGGCCGTCGAGGGCCTCGGAGAGAAGGCCGGCCATCATCGACGCGGCCTCCGGGGGCGTGACCTCCGCGCCGTAGATCACCAGCGCGCCCGACGGGTCCTCCAGGACGTCGATGGTTGCCAGATGACTGTCCACCGGCAGCCCGGAACGGATGGCGTGCTGGAACCGACGCAGCACCTGATCACTGGTGACGATGTCCTCGGTGATCACCGGCCCGTTGTGCAGCTGAACGCTCCGGGTCGTCCCGGCAACGCTGGACGCGGCGACCGCGGGGAACCAGGCGGCAACGTTGGCGGCATCGCTGACCACCTTCCAGACCACGTCGGCCGGGGCGGCGATGCGGATGTGGACACGGACCGAGGCCATCAGGCTTCCTTCGCGACGAGCGCCGGGAACCGGCACTGCTACCTACCGATCAGTAGTTCGGACCAGTTCATCCTGCCTGTTCGCGCTGATCCGTGCGCCGAACCCCGGGAGATTCGTCCCACCTGACACCGGCCATGGCCGTCCGAGCGCTTCGAAAGCGCCTGGCCCACGCCTGTCCCGACGCGTCGAAGGCCACGGCCGTGGCGATGATCACGATTCCGTGCCTCGCTGTGGGCCGGCGCCAAAGGCCTCGAGCAGGACCGCTGGCACGTGGGCCCGACACGGGCCGGCGAGGCGAGACGCTGTCGATCGAATCTCCCGATACGCGAGGACCGACTACCCACCTGACCGTGGGTCAGATCCTGGGCGACGGACCGAGCACGGGTCGGCCTGGATGACCCGGATGACCAGCCCCGTGGCGGGGGGCGGTGAAGCCGGTAACGGCGTCAGGACCCGGGCTGGTGTAGGTCAAGTGCCAGACTTCACCGGAACCACCGGGGGCCAGGAGAGCAGGAACCTCCGCACTTCCCTTCCGCCCGGTGCCCCACGTCGTTGACATCCCCGACATCAGGAAGGCGCCGATGCCCCGCGTTCGTGTGCACAACCTCGCCATCTCCCTCGACGGGTTCGTCGCCGGTCCGGACCAGGGCCCCGACGACCCGATCGGCGCCGGCGGCCTGCGGTTGCACGAGTGGGCCTTCGCCACCCGCTCCTTCCAGCGGATACACGGAGGCACGGGCGGCGAGACGGGTCTCGACGACGAGTTCATCGCGCGCGGCGACGACGGCATCGGCGCCACCGTGATGGGCCGGAACATGTTCGGCCCGATCCGGGGCGACTGGGGCGACGGGTCCTGGACGGGCTGGTGGGACCCCGAGCCGCCGTTCCACCATCCGGTGTTCGTTCTGACGCACCATCAGCGCGATCCGCTCGAGATGGCCGGCGGGACCACGTTCCACTTCGTGACCGACGGCCCGGAGGCCGCCCTCGAACGCGCGCTCGACGCCGCGGGGGGCCGGGACGTCCGGATCGGGGGTGGAGCCTCGACGGTCGCGCAGTATCTGCGCGCCGGTCTGATCGACGAGCTGCACCTGGCCTACGTCCCGGTCCTGCTCGGGCGCGGGGAGTCCCTCTTCACCGGCGTCGACCTGAGCGCGACCTACACCTGCGCCGAGCAGATCGCTTCGCCTGCCGTCACGCACGTCCGCATCGTCCGCCGCTAACCGAAAGGGCCCGATGGCCGACTTCGAGACCCTCGCCTACTCCACCGAGGGCCCGATCGCCACGATCA
>JAWWPF010000104.1:0-40363 GCA_033850795.1 Nocardioidaceae bacterium
GGCGGGCCGGGTCGTTCTCCCGGTGGACGTCAGGATGTGCGCCCTCGTCCACCGGAGGCTCCGAGTGGTGCAGCGTCGGCCTCGCGGCCGGCGGCGTCGCCCGTCGCCTGGACTTCGTCAGCCCAGGAGCTTGAGCACGCTCTGGGACGCCGAGTTGGCCTGCGCCAGCATCGAGGTGCCGGCCTGGGCCAGGATCTGCGAGCGGGTGAAGGACACCATCTCCGAGGCCATGTCCGTGTCGCGGATCGCGCTCTCGGACGCCGTCAGGTTCTCGACGGCGACGTTGATGTTGTTGATGGTGTGCTCGAACCGGTTCTGCGTCGCACCGATGTAGGAGCGAGCAGCCGAGACGCCCTTGATCGCGTCGTCGACCTTGGTGATGGCCGTCGAGGCGTCCGCCGTGAGGTCGAGGGCCGACGTACCCAGCTTGACGGCGTCGAAGCCGGTGACGCTGCTGCTGCCGAACAGCTTCGTGGTGGCCGCGTTCGTCGTGCTGAGGTCCACGGCGATGGTCTCGCCGGCGGTCGAGCCGACCTGGAAGGTGCCGTTGTACGAGCCGTCCAGCAGGGCCTGACCACCGAACTTGGTGGCGCCGGCGATGCGGGTGAGCTCGGAGTTCAGCTGCTGGAACTCCTGGTTGCTGGCCGCCTTGGCGTCCGCGTCCTGCGAGCCGCTGTTGGAGGCCTGCACCGCGAGGTCCCGCATGCGCTGCAGGATCGAGGTGGTCTCGTTGAGCGCACCGTCCGCGGTCTGGGCGACGTTGACGCCGTCCTGGGCGTTGCGGACGGCGACCTTGAGGCCACCGACCTGCGAGCGCAGACCCTCGGAGATCGAGAGGCCGGCCGCGTCGTCGGCAGCCCGGTTGATCCGGAAGCCGCTGGACAGCTTCTCCAGGGACTTGGACATCTGGCCGTCGGTGACGGACAGGTTGCGGTACGAGTTCATCGCCGCGATGTTCTGGTTGATACGAAGACTCATGATGATTCCTCCTTGAATGCGAGTCCGTAGCGGTCCATCCGTGGGCCGCGATGCTGGGAACTTCGGCAGATCGTGGGTCGATCTGAGGGGTTTGTCGCTTTCTTTTTCTGGACTTCAGGAGCGGGGACGGCCGCTCACGCGGTGAACGTCCCGGGCTGCGTGCGGGGTGCGCTGAGCCGCGCGCTGTAGCTGCGGTGCGACGCGACGCTGGCGTAGTACGCCTCCTTGCGGCGCGCGGCGCAGCCGGCGGGCCGCTCGTGGCTGCTGGCCTGCTCGGGCTCGAGGGCGGCCGTCAGCGCGCCCTTCAGCAGCGCCACGGCCTCGGCGCGCAGCTGGGAGATCCGGCTCTCGGAGACGCCGAGCTCCTCCGCCAGCTCGGCCATCGGCCGGTCGGCGAAGAAGTAGCCCTCGACGACGACCCGCAGCCGCTCCGGCAGCTCGGTCACCGCGTCGTGCAGGTAGGCGATCTGCTCCCGCTGCTCCACGACGTCCGCCGGCGTGATCGTCGCAGCGGGCAGCAGGTCGTCGATGGAGCGCTCCTCGAAGGCGTGCAGCGACATCACAGAGGCGCGGGCGAGATCGTCCTGGTGCGCGGCCAGCTCACTGGTGCCGATGCCCAGCGCGGCGGCCACCTCGTGGTTCTCGGCGGGGCGGCCGAGCGCGGTGGCGATCCGGCCCCGTGCGTCGTCGACCTCCCGGGCCCGGCGGCGCACCGAGCGGCTGGCCCAGTCGAGGCCGCGGAGCTCGTCAACCAGCGCGCCCCGGATCCGGGTGGCGGCGTACGTCGCGAAGCTCGCGCCCCGGTTGGCGTCGAAGGCCTCCGCCGCCTGCACCAGGGCCAGCATGCCGGCCGAGCTGAGGTCGTCGTGGGAGACGTGGGCCGGCACCCGGGACAGGGTCTGGCGGACCAGGTGGCCGACGAGCGGCAGGTGCTGCTCGACGAGCTCGGCGGTCCCCGGACGCAGCCGGCGGGCACCGGACGGGTCGACCGAGGAGGCGCCTGAGGGGGCGACAGACAGGTCGATCGAGCCGGGCGGGGTGGCTGCGTCGGTGGAGCGGACCGCAGCGGTCGGGAACGAGGAAGTGGGGCGCACAGCCGTAAAGATCCTGGCAATGCAAGCACTTTGAGGGCGAGTCGCGGACTTCCCGAACGTTCGCTAGCGCTCGATGGCCCCTTATGTCCATTTCGGGAGGGAGGGAACTAGTCACTTCGGGCCATGCCGGGGGCCGGGGCCGCGGCGCGGACCGGAGCAGGGATTTGTTCGGAGCCTCCGCGAGATTCCCTCAGCATCGCTGACGGGTGGCCGATGAGGCAGATGTCCCACCCACGGCCAGGAAGGTGCACCGGATGTCGATGGAGGACCTCTCGTCGATCCTGTGGCACGAGCGCGACATGCTTGACCTGCTGCTCTTCAAGCTCGAGGTCGAGCAGCTGGTGCTGACCAGCGGCCGGACCCACTGGCTGGCCCGAGCCGCTCGCGAGATCGAGACCGCGCTCGAGGAGATCCGCCAGGTGGAGCTGCTGCGCGCGGTGGCGGCCGACTCGCTGGCCGCCGAGCTGGGCCTGGAGCCCAACCCCAGCCTGCAGACGATCGCGGAGACCAGCGGGGAGCCGTGGCGCGGCATCTGGCTGGACCACCGCGAGGCGTTCATCGGTGTCTCCACACGTATCTCGGAGATGTCGCAGAGCAACCGGGTGCTGCTCACCGCCGGCTACCAGGCCGCACAGGCGACCTTGCTGTCGATGACCGAGCGCTCCGCGACGTACGGCGCGGACGGATCGGTGTCCAGCGACCGGCGGGTCAGCCTCATCGACAGGGCCCTGTGATGAGCGGCACCTTCTCCTCGCTGAACGGCGCTCTGTCGGCGCTGCGCTACAACCGTGTCGCGATGGACGTGGCCAGCGGGAACATCGCGAACGCCGGCACCACCGGCTACGCGCGTCGCTCGGCGATCGCCCAGGCGACCGGCGCGCCCGCCGTACCCGCGATCTGGTCCCGCTGGGAGGGCGCCGGGGACGGTGTCGAGGCCAGCAGCGTGACCCGGATGGTGGACCCGCTGCTCGATGCCCGGTCCCGCGCCGAGCACGCCACCTCCTCGTTCCTGGACACCCGCTCCACCGCGCTGTCCCGGGTCGAGACCTCGATCGGGGAGCCCGGCGACGGCGGCGTGGCCGCAGCCCTCACGGCGTTCCAGTCCAGCTGGCACGACCTGGCGAACAACCCCGGCGACACCGCCGCGCGCACGCAGGTGCTGACCCGTGCCCAGACACTCCGGTCCACCATCTCCACGCAGTCCTCGGCCGTCTCCAACGAGTGGGCGGACCAGCGCAGCAGGCTCGACGCACTCAGCGCCGAGACCAATCAGGTCGCGGGCCAGCTCGCCGACCTGAACCGGGGCCTGCGGTCCGCCGATCTCGCCGGCACGGACGCGGGCGACCTCCTCGACAAGCGGGACCAGCTGACGCAGCGGCTGGCCGAGCTCACCGGAGCGTCCGCCACGATCAACCAGGACACCACGGTCTCGGTCACCGTCGGAGGTCGGTCGCTCGTGAGCGGGAACACCGCGAACGCCGTGACCGTGGGCGGGTCGAGCAACCTGGCCGGCGCACCGGGCAACCCCGTGACCTTCTCGGTCAACGGGACCGCGGTGACCCTCGGCGGTGGCGAGATCGGCGGCACCCAGCAGGTGCTCAGCAGCGACCTCCCCGGCTACGCCGCGAAGCTCGACTCCTTCGTCGCCACCTTGGTGACGCAGGTGAACACCCGGCACGGCCAGGGAGTCGACCTCGACGGGGCCGCGGGCGGCGCCTTCTTCACCGGGACCTCGGCCGCCGACCTGCAGGTCGCCCTCACCGACCCGCGCAAGATCGCCGCCGCGGACGCGACCAAGGGTGGGCTCGACAACACGAACGCGACCGCCATCGGGACCCTGGACCTGGGCGCGGACCAGTACCGCAGCCTGGTCACCGGCTTCGGCACCACGGTCAGCTCCGCGGGCACCGCCTCGACCACCCAGGCCGCCCTGGTCTCCCAGGTGGACGCGGCGCGCGAGTCCGTGTCCGGCGTCAACACCGACGAGGAGATGGTCAACCTGATGGCTGCCCAGCGAGGCTACGAGGGCGCATCCCGTGTCCTCACCACCATCGACTCGATGCTCGACACGCTGATCAACCACACCGGGCTGGTCGGCTGATGACCGCCGTCCGGATGACCCAGCGCCTCATGACACAGCACTCCTTGGCGTCGCTGCAGTCGGGCCTGAACCGGCTCGCGACCAGCCAGGACAAGCTCTCGAGCGGCAAGGCCATCACCCGGCCCTCCGACGACCCGACCGGCACCAACGACGCCATGCGGCTGCGAGCAGCCCTGGCCACGGGCGAGCAGCAGGCCCGCAACATCCAGGACGGACAGGGCTGGCTGGGGGACGCGGACTCCACCCTGACCTCGATGGCGGACAGCGTGCGCCGGGCCAGGGACCTGATCACCCAGGGTTCCTCGACCGGCAACACCGATGCCGCGGGTCGTGAGGCGATCGCCCAGGAGCTGACCCAGATCCGCGCCGGCCTGATCAACGACGCGAACGCCCAGCACCTGGGGAGGCCGCTGTTCGGCGGCACGACCGCGGGGCCGGTGGCCTACGACCCTTCCGGGAAGTACGTCGGTGACAGCAACTCGGTGAACCGGACCATCGGTGACGGGGTCACCGTCGCGGTCAACACGACCGGACCGGAAGCCTTCTCCACCGGGACCGACGACCTGTTCACCGTGCTCGGCGACGCGATCGACCAGGTCCGCAACAGCCCCTCCACGCTGTCGGGCACCCTGACCCGGCTGGACGCCGTCTCGCGCCAGATGACCTCCGCGCTGTCCTCCATCGGCGCCCGGTCGAACCAGCTCGACGCCGCCGACTCGACCCTGTCGACCACCAAGCTCAACACGACCTCCACGCTCTCCTCCATCGAGGACGTGGACATCGCCGCGGCTACCATGGATGTGCAGATGCAGACGGTCGCCTACCAGGCCTCGCTGGGAGCCACCGCCAAGGTGATCCAGCCGAGCCTGCTCGACTTCCTCCGATGACCCCGGGAGCTCCCATGACGCCGACCGTGCAGACCCTGTCCCCGTCCGAGGACGCGGACCGCGACGTGCCCGTGATCGAGATGGTCCAGCCGCTCGCCGGCTTCCCGGCCCTGCGCCACTTCGCGCTCGGCCGCCTCGACGAGTCCGGGATCGTCTACGACCTCCGCTCGCTCGACGATCCGGAGCTGCGCTTCGTGGTCGTCCCGCCCGGGCCCTTCTTCTCCGAGTACGACCCGGCGATCGACGAGACCATGATCGCCGAGCTGGGGGTGGAGCAGGACGAGGACCTGCTGGCCCTGCTGGTGGTCACCCTCGGGTCCACCGCGGAGACGGCGACGGCGAACCTGCTGGCCCCGGTCCTGGTCAACCACCGGACCCGCAGAGCCGGGCAGTACCTGCTCGACGACGCCGCGCTGCCGATGAGGGCCCCCCTTTCGGCTGCTTCCGGAAGCGCCTCAACATAGGCTAGCGACGAGCCTGCGTTGCCTCCGGGAGCCCTGACCGGCCCCCGGACGGGCAAGGCCCGGCCCCACCGGGGCCTGAAGGCACTGACCGCGCGCGACCCGACAGGAGCTGACCGCATGCTGGTGCTGAGCCGCCGGATGGGTGAGAGCGTCGTCATCGGTGACGACATCGTGATCACGGTCCTGGAGTACCGCGGCGACGTCGTCCGCATCGGTGTCGAGGCCCCCCGGCACGTCCAGGTGCGCCGCGCCGAGCTCCTGGCCGAGCTGGCGGAGACGAACCGTGCCGCGGCCTCGCCGGGCGAGGGCGCGGTCGCCGGCCTGTCCCGGCTGGTCTCCGGTTCCGGGCGGCCCCAGCCACCACCCACCGAGCAAGCTTCCGGTCCGGGGCCGGAGCCCGAGTCAGGACCGGCCCGCGAGGACGCCCGGCCCAGGCCGCGGCCGCCGCGGCTCGGGCCACCGGCCGAGTAGCCGTCCGCAGGGGTTCGGCTCAGTGGGCGCCGTACTCCGCGGCGACCCGCAGGAGGACGTCGTTGGCGGCCGGCTCGCCGATCGTGACCCGGACCCCGTCCCCCGGGAACGGGCGGACCATGACCCCGGCGTCCTCGGCCGCTGCCGCGAACTCGCCGGAGCGGTCGCCGAGCGGCAGCCAGACGAAGTTGCCCTGCGCCTCGGGGACCGCCCAGCCGTGCCGACCGAGCTCGGCGACCACCCGCTCGCGCTCGGAGACGATCGCCTCGACCCGCTCCAGGAGCTCCGCCTCCCGCTGCAAGGACGCGACGGCGGCCGCCTGCGCCACGGAGGAGACGCCGAAGGGCAGCGCGCAGGCCCGCACGGCCGCGGCGATGGTCTCGTCCGCCACGACGTAGCCGACCCGGAAGCCGGCCAGCCCGTAGGCCTTGGCGAAGGTGCGCATGGCGACGACGTTGGGCCGGCGGCGCTGCAGGTCGACCCCGTCGACGACCCCGTCCCCGCCGTTCCGGCCGCCGTCCTGGTCGAGGTGCTGATCACTGTGCTGATCACTGTGCTGATCATTGGGGGCGGCCCGGACGAACTCGCGGTAGGCCTCGTCGACCACCACCAGCACGTGCGGCGGCACCCGGTCGAGGAAGGCCTCGAGCTCCGCGGGGCGTACGGCGGGCCCGGTGGGGTTGTTCGGGGTGCAGACGATCACCACCTTGGTCCGCTCACCGATCGCCTCGGCCATCGCCGTGAGGTCGTGGCGGGCGTCAGCGGTGAGCGGGACCTGCACCGAGGTCGCCCCGGTGACCGACACGGCGATCGGGTAGGCCTCGAAGGAGCGCCAGGCGTAGACGACCTCGTCCCCGCTCTCACAGAAGGCCTGGAGCAGGTGGTAGAGCACCGCCACGGAGCCGGTGCCGGCCGCGAGCCGCTGGGTCGGCACCTGCAGGCGCTCGGCGAGCGCCGCGTAGAGCTCGGTGCACCCCATGTCCGGGTAGCGGTTCATCCGGGCGGCCGCCTCGGCCGCGGCCTCGACCACGCCCGGCAACGGGGGGTAGGGGTTCTCGTTCGAGGACAGCTTGTAGGACGGGACGCCGGCACGCGGCGCGGGTGGCCGGCCGGGGACGTAGGCCGGGATGTCGCGGACGGCCGGACGCAGCCGAGGGCCCCCGGCGGGTGACGGTTCGGGAGACATGTGCGGAACCCTAGCCCGTGCCCACCGCTCGACACGACAGGGGCGAGAAGGGGGTTCGCCCCTTACGCTCGGACGCATGCGATCGCGGAACCCGACCCTCGGCCTGGCCCTGGTCGTGCTTGCCGCCGCCCTCTTCATCCAGAACGCAGGGGTCTCCCGGGTGGCCCTGCGCGGCGGGGTCGACCCGCTCACGCTGACCACCGTGCGGGTGACCGGGACGTTCCTGGTCCTGCTGGTCGTCGCCGCGGTGTTCCGGCGCGACGCCCTGCGACCGCCCCGCGGGCGGCTGGGGCTGCTGCTCGTCGCGCACGGCCTGGTCGGCGTGGCCGCGCTGCAGTGGACCTACTTCGTGGCCATCGACCGGCTGCCGGTGGGGATGGCGCTCCTGCTGGAGTACCAGGCCCCGATCCTCGTCGCCCTGTGGGCGAGGTTCGTGCAGCGCGAGCAGGTGCGCCCGAGGCTGTGGCTCGGCCTGGCGCTGGCGTGGGGCGGCCTGGCCGCGGCGACCGGCATCTGGCGCGGGCTGACCCTCGACCTGCTCGGCATCCTGGGCGGCCTCGGCGCCGCGGTGTGCTTCGCGGCGTACTTCCTGATCGGCGAGCACGGCGTGGCGAAGCTGGACCCGATGCGGGTGATCCTCTGGTCCTTCCTCTGGGCCACCGTCGGGCTCAACCTCGTGCACCCGGTCTCGTCGCTTCCGCCCGCGCTGCTCGACGACCGCGTCACCCTGCTCGCCTGGATCGTCGTGGTCGGCACCGTGCTGCCCTTCGCGCTCGAGCTGATGGCGCTCGGACACCTGCGGGCCACCACCGTGACGATGGTGGCGATGCTGGAGCCGATCGGGGTCAGCGCGCTGGGCTGGGTCTGGTTCGCCGAGTCCCTCGACGCGGTGGCCGTGGTCGGCGGGGTGGCGGTCGTCGCCGGCATCGCGGTCGCGCAGAGCGCCCGGCTCAGCCCGGTGCTGGTCGAGCCACCGCACCTCGCCTGACCACTGCCTCCTACGGCAGGATCACCTCGCCGCCCGGCACCTCGGGGAGGTCACGTCCCCGCAGTACGTCGAGCGGGTTGGTCAGGCACCGCGCCGACCCACCGCCCTTGTGGAACTCACCGAGGTCGACGAGCACGACCTCGAAGCCCCAGCCCTCGAGGCGCGGCCCGCCGCGGTCCGGGCAGGCGGGCATCACGATCGTGCGATCGACCACGACGGAGTTGGCGCAGAACGTGAGCGCCTCCTCCTCGCTGAGCACCAGCGGCTCGGGCACCAGGGCCAGCGCCGCTGCCGCGGACGCGTCGTCGAAGGCGGACGGGCACACCATCGCGCGCTCGCTGTCCAGCGGGCAGAACGCGAGGTCCAGGTGGTACATCCCCGGGTGCGTGATCCGCAGGCCGCGGACCCGGACGTCGAGGTCGGTGGCCAGGTGCTTGAGGCCGAGCTCCTCGGTGCGCGGTCCGTAGCCGACGACCAGGGCGTCGCCGAACGCGAACGCGTCACCGGCCTCGAAGTGGGCGCCGACCCCGTCGCGGCCGACGAAGGAGGTCCGGTAGGCGTTCGCGGCGAACCAGGGCTGCGCGGTCCGTACCTCGCGCCGGCGCTCGGCGAAGCGCATGTGCGACATCACCGCGCGGCGCCCGGCCGGGTCGTTCAGCACCAGACCGAGATTCATCGCATAGACCATGTCCGGGGAGTCGGCCCGCTGCCGGAGCACCTCGACCTCGGCGCCGGCGGCGCGCAGCGCCTCGAGCAGGGCTGCCCACTGCGCGCTGGCGCGGACGGGATCAGGCTGGTCCGCGACGTCCATGAACGGGTTGATCGCGTACTCCACGCGGAAGTGCTCCGGTTCCACGCTCAGGTAGTGCCTGCCCCAGCTCAGTGGCTGCCCCATCTCGCCTCCTCGGTTCGAGTCGTGTCAGATTGTCTGACAATCAGACCAGAGTAGCCTACCGGCCGTCGATGCGTCCCGGATATGGCCGACGTGACACCCTGTGCACCGTGCGGAGAGACCGGTGAACGACTTCGAGACGCTGCGGCTGGCCCACTCCTCGACCGTCGACCGGGTCGTCGAGGAGCTCCGCCGGGCGCTCTTCGACGGCGAGGTCGAGGCCGGCACCCCGTTGCGAGAGATCGCCCTGGCCGACGCCATGGGCGTCTCGCGCTCCACGGTCCGCGAGGCCCTCGCCATCCTCGTGGCGGAGGGCCTCGCCACGCGTGAGCCCAACCGGGGGGTGCACGTCACCGAGCTCGACCCGGAGGCGGTCCATGACGTCTGCACCGCGCGCGCCGTACTCGAGATCGCCGGCGTCCGACGCTGGCCCGAGGCGGCGGAGCCCGCGCGGCAGGCCTGCCGGGACGCGCTCCGCGCATTCGCCGAGGCCGCCGAGACCGGCGCCAGTCCCGCCGAGCTGACCGCGGCGCACCTCGCCGTCCACCGGGCCTTCGTCGGCCTCACCGAGTCCAGTCGGCTGGTGGCCCTCGCGGAGTCGCTGACCGCGGAGATCCGGCTGGCCCTCGCCAAGGTCGACCGGATCCGCCGCAACGCCGGCGAGCAGGTGCACTCCCACGGGATCCTCCTCGACCTCCTCGACCGCGGCGACGTCGCGGGGGCGGTCAGCGAGCTCGGCCATCACCTCGAGCACGCGGAGACGTCCATGCTCACCGCCCTCGACCTGGCACCGGATGTGCCGGGACCTGGCAGGATCGACCCGTGAGGTTCCTTGTCTGGGTGCTGGTCAACGCGCTCGCCCTGACGGCCGCGACCTGGTTGCTGTCGGGCATCACGCTCACCGGCGACACCGAAGGCGCCCGCGTCGTCACGCTGGTGCTGGTCGCGCTGGTCTTCGGCGTGGTGAACGCCGTGGTCCGGCCGGTCGTGAAGCTGCTGTCCCTGCCGTTCATCATCATCACGCTCGGGCTGCTGATCTTCGTGATCAACGCCCTGATGCTGCTGCTCACCAGCTGGCTGTCGCGGCAGCTCGGCCTCGGGTTCCACGTCAACAGCTTCTGGACCGCGATCCTGGGCGGCCTGGTCGTGATGGTCGCCACCTGGATCCTCGAGGCGCTGATCCCCGGCGACCGCTGAGGCTCGCCTTCCCGTCTCGGGGCAAGCCTCGCACGTTCTCAGCCATGACTCAGGCGGGGCTGGCACAGTGGATCCGTGAGCACCGGTACCGACCAGCTGAACCCCCGCGTCCTCGTGGTCGACGACGACCGCGCGGTGCGCGAGTCCCTGCGCCGGTCGCTGGAGTTCAACGGGTACGCCGTCAGCCTGGCCAGCGACGGCGCCGAGGCCCTCGCCAGCATTGCGGGGCAGATCCCGGATGCCCTCGTGATCGACGTGATGATGCCGCGTCTGGACGGGATCGAGACCACCCGGGCCCTGCGGACGGCCGGCAACGACCTGCCGATCCTGGTGCTCACCGCCCGGGACTCCGTAGGGGACCGTGTCGAGGGTCTGGACGCCGGTGCCGACGACTACCTGGCCAAGCCCTTCGCGCTCGAGGAGCTGCTGGCCCGGCTCCGGGCGCTGCTGCGCCGGGTGCACACGCCCGCCGGCGCCGACGGCCTCGACGACGAGATGCTGGCGTTCTCCGACCTCAGCCTGAACCTGGCGACCCGGGAGGTACGCCGGGGGGAGCGGGCGATCGAGCTGACCCGCACCGAGTTCACGCTTCTCGAGATGTTCCTGCGGCGACCCCGCCGGGTGCTGGACCGGTCCTTCATCCTCGAGGAGGTCTGGGGCTACGACTTCCCGACCACCGCCAACTCGCTCGAGGTGTACGTCGGCTACCTCCGCCGCAAGACCGAGGCCGAGGGCGAGCCGCGACTGATCCACACCGTCCGTGGCGTCGGGTACGTGCTCAAAGAGTCATGAGCCTGTTCGTCGGCCGGCTCTCGAACCGGCTCAGGTACCGACGCTCCCTGGCCAGCCGGGTGATCCTGCTGACCACGTTCGCCGTGGGCCTCTCCGTCGCGCTGGTGGCCCTCGCCGCCTACCTGACGGTTCGGCACCAGCTGCAGGTTTCCCTGGACAGCTCCCTGCGGCAGCGGGCCCAGGCCTCCGCGAGGTACGACCCGGCGGAGTACTCCTTCCGGAGCATCCCCAACATCGTCGGAGACGCCACCGACACCAAGGTCGGCTACATCCTCGCCAACGGCCAGGCCGTCACCACCGGCGGCGGGAGCAAGGACAAGATCGGCCTGGGGGCGCCCGAGATCGCGGTGGCTCGCGGCAGTAGCTCCTCGTCCTGCCGCACGATCGCAACCGACGGCGCGGACTATCGCGTGGTCACCGAGCCGACCCAGCGCCGAGGCATCGCTCTGGTCGTTGCTCAGTCCCTGACCGCCAACGAGAGGACCCTCGATCGCCTCGGCCTGATGATGTTCCTGTTCGGGGCCGCCGGCGTGATCGCGGCCGCCCTCGCGGGCTGGGCAGTCGCCCGCAACGGCCTGCGGCCGGTCCGCCGGCTGACCCATGCGGCGGAGGACATCGCCCGCACGGAACAGCTCGACCCGATCGAGGTGGAGGGCAACGACGAGATCGCCCGCCTGGCCCGGGCCTTCAACGCGATGCTGGCCGCGCTCTCCGCCTCCCGGGACCGGCAGCGCCAGCTCGTCGCGGACGCCGGCCACGAGCTCCGCACCCCGCTGACGTCACTGCGCACCAACCTGGACCTGCTCACCCAGGCGGACCGGCAGGGCGGGCTGTCCGAGGCCTCCCGCAAGGAGCTGCTCGACGACGTGAGGTTCCAGATCGAGGAGCTCACCACCCTCATCGGGGACCTCACCGAGCTCGCCCGCGAGCAGCCCGCCGAGGTGATGCTCGAGGAGGTCGACCTCGCGGAGATCGCCGAGCGGGCGGTCCAGCGGGCCCGCAGGCGGGCCAGCAGCCTGCACTTCGACCTCCGCGCGGACGCGTGGTGGGTGGTCGGGGACGCGGCCGCCCTCGAACGGGCCGTGCTCAACCTCCTGGACAACGCGGCCAAGTGGAGCCCGCCGCTCGGTGTGGTCACCGTCTCCCTCCTCGACGGCACGCTGACCGTCTCCGACCAGGGACGCGGGATCGCCGAGGAGGACCTGCCCCACGTGTTCGACCGCTTCTACCGCTCCTCGGACTCCCGGACCATGCCCGGATCCGGTCTGGGACTGGCCATCGTCCGCCAGGTCGCGGAGCGGCACGGCGGCTCGGTCGCGGTCAGTCGGTCCGCGCAGGGCGGCGCGTCGTTCCAGCTCAGCGTCCCCGGTTCGCACACCCCGATGGCGCACAGCGCGGTCACGGATGCGTCCCAGGACACTCTCAGTGCAGGTTAAGGTTGCCCGGGCATCCTCGAGGCATGACCGAGTGGCACCCCGAGAGCGACGACGACACCGAGCGCGCGCCTGACCCCGCGCCGAGCCGGCACCGCTACGAGGACGCGCCGGCCTTCGCGCACCCGGCCCCTCCGCCGTACCAGGAGCCGGACACCGCCCAGTTCGGAACCTTCGGGTTCGGCGGCGAGCATCGCGACCCCTCCGGCACGCACCGACGGCCGGGGCGTCCGGGCAACGGGCTGGTCGCCGGCCTCCTGGCCGCGGCGCTCGTCGTGGGCGGGGTCGCCGGCGTGGTCGGGGCCGTCGGGTTCAGCGCGGTCGACCACCTCGTAGGCAACGACCCGGCCGCCGCGACGACCGCCTCGGGCACGACGAGCTCGGCGATCGTGAACCGCAAGGACGTCTCCCCGGCGGCGGACTCCGTCGAGCAGGTCGCGAACTCCGTGCTTCCCTCGGTGGTCAAGATCAACGTCGCGAACTCCCAGGAGGAGGGATCCGGCTCCGGCATCGTGATCAGCTCCGACGGCGAGATCCTCACCAACAACCACGTCGCGTCGGTGGCCGGCCAGGGCGGCCGGATCACGGTCGACTTCAACGACGGGACGGCCAAGAAGGCGACCATCGTGGGCACCGACCCCGTCACCGACCTGGCGGTGATCAAGGCCCAGGGCGTCAGCGGCCTGCAGCCGGCGAGGATGGGCACGTCCGACGACATCCGGGTCGGCGAGAACGTGGTCGCGATCGGGTCCCCCTTCGGGCTCGAGGCGACCGTCACCAGCGGCATCGTCAGCGCGCTGAACCGGCCGGTGTCCGTGGGCTCCCAGGACGCTCCCTCCGGCCAGGCCAGCCAGGACACGACGTACCCGGCGATCCAGACGGACGCAGCGATCAACCCGGGCAACTCCGGCGGACCGCTGGTCGACCTGAACGGCGACGTGATCGGGATCAACTCCTCGATCCGTACGGCGTCCGACGGCTCCTTGGGCTCGTCCTCCGGCGGCTCGATCGGGCTCGGGTTCGCGATCCCCATCGAGAAGGTGTGGCCGGTCGTCCAGCAGCTCCGCAAGGGCCAGACCCCGACGCACGCCAAGATGGGCGTTTCGGTGGCGGACGCGTCGAGCAACGGCGGCCTGCTCACCGGGGCCGGCGTGCAGTCGGTCAACCCGGGGTCGGCCGCGCAGCAGGCGGGCCTGAAGAAGGGCGACGTCGTCACGAAGGTCGACCAGCAGATCATCACCGGCTCGGAGGCCCTGGTGGCCACCATCCGCGGCCACCGCCCGGGGCAGACCGTCACGCTGACCGTCGTCAGCGGTGGCGACCACACCCGCACCGTGAAGGTCACCCTCGACAGCGACCACGGGACCCCCAACAGCTGAGCCTCACCCCGTCACGGCGGCCCGGAGGCGGGCCGCCTTCCACCGGGACTCCGCGTACTCCTCGGCGAGGTCCGAGCGGACCGTGACACCACCGCCGGTGCCGAGCCGGTAGCGCCACGGTCCGCCGCCCGGCCGGGTGACGGGCTGGGTGACGGGCTGGGCGACCAGGGATCGGATGACCACGCCGAGGTCCGCACGCCCGTCGGTGCCCAGCCACCCGAAGGCGCCGGCGTAGACGCCTCGCGGTGAGCCCTCGACCGCCTCGATGATCTGCATCGTCCGCAGCTTCGGGGCGCCGGTCATCGACCCGGCCGGGAACAGGGCCCGCAGGGCGTCGACGGTCCCGGTCCCCTCCCGCAGCCGTCCCCGGACCGTGGAGACGAGCTGGTGCACGGACGCGTAGGACTCGACGTCCATGAGCACCGGCACGGTGACCGTCCCGGCGTCGCAGACCTGGGACAGGTCGTTGCGCAGGAGGTCGACGATCATCAGGTTCTCGGCGCGGAACTTCGGGTCCGTGGACAGCACCCGCAGGTGCTCGGCGTCCTCCTGCGCTGTGGCTCCGCGAGGGGTGGTGCCCTTGATCGGCTTGGTCTCCAGCCAGCGGTCGCGGCCGATCGTCGCGAACCGCTCCGGGCTCGAGCTGAGCAGCCGGGTCCCGTTGTGCTGCAGGAACCCGGCGTACGGCGCCGGGCTCGCCGCGCGCAGCGCGAGGTAGGCCGAGACGGGGTCGACGGTCGACTCGAGCTCCTCGCGGTAGGTCAGGTTGACCTCGTAGCTGTTGCCGGCCCGAAGCTGCTCCTGCACCTCGGCGAACGCGACGGCGTAGTCCCGGGGGACCCCTGTGGTGGGCGTCGCAGGGGGGCGACGGGCCGGATGCCGGGACCCCGGACCGTCGGGGTGCTCGACGACGAGCGGGTCGCGGACTCGCATCCACACCGCGTCGGGGACCGGGCCGGGGCTGGTGGCAGCCGGGAGGTCCGGGCGCGCCGCGTAGCCGAGGTAGCCGACCCAGCTGACCCGGCGGTCGCCGGCGTCCCGTGCCAGCTCCCCGCACAGGACGGTGAAGACGTCGTCGCCGACGACCTCCGCGTGGCCGTGCTGGTGACGGCACACCTGGCGGGCGTGCGCGTCGTAGGTCAGCGACACGTCCTCGTCGCGGAGGTGGCCGAGGATGGAGCGGCGGCCCGACCAGGCCCGTGACCCGCCTCCGTCGAGCCAGAACATCCGCTCGTGGCGACGGGCGACGTCCACGAAGGTGGCCTCCAGGTCCGCGCTCACGCGGTCCCCAGGAAGTTCCTCAGCAGCCGCTCACCGTGCTCGGTGAGGATGGACTCGGGGTGGAACTGCACGCCGTGCAGGGGTCGGTCCCGGTGCACGACGCCCATCACCACCTCGCCCTCGGGGCCCTCGCACCAGGCGGTTCGCCGCAGGACGGGCGGCAGGGTGCGCGCCGCCAGCGAGTGGTAGCGCACCGCCTTGAACGGTGTGGGGAGCCCCAGGAACAAGCCGCTGCCGTCGTGCTCGACCAGGGCCACCTCGCCGTGCGCCGGCTCCACGCGGCCGACGTGACCGCCGTACACGGAGACCAGGCCCTGCATGCCCAGGCAGACGCCCAGCACGGGGATCTCCGAGGTCAGCAGGATCTCGCGGCCGGCCGCGAAGTCGCCGGGGTCGTCCGGGGTCCCCGGCCCCGGCGAGAGCACGATGTGGCTGAACCCCTTGCGTAGCAGGGCTTCCGGCTCGACCTCGTCGTGCTCCACGACCTCCGGAAGAGTGCCGGTGACCGCGGCGACGAGATGGACCAGGTTCCAGGTGTACGAGTCGTGATGGTCCACCACCACGACCCGCGCCGTCCTCATCGACCGGTCATGTCAGCAGGTCGAGCACCAGGTCGTGGATCAGGTCGTACCCGTGCTCGGTCAGGATCGACTCGGCGTGGAACTGGATGCCCCGGTAGTGCGGACCCTTCAGCAGGTGCACGTCCCCGCTCCCCGGGTCGACGGACACCGACACCCCCGCTGGCAGCTCGTGGTCCCCCACGCGTCCCACGAAGGTGTTGTAGAAGCCGACGGTCTCCTCCCGCCCCTCGAGGTCGACGCGGGACTGGGTGCCCTGGAAGACGATGTCCTTGTAGGCCAGGTCGAGGCCGAGCCGGTCGCACAGCACCTGGTGCCCCAGGCAGACCGACAGGAACGGCTGTCGCTTGGTCAGCAGGCTGTCGACGGCCGCCCGGAACGATGCGATCTTGGGCTGGTCCGCTTGCCGGGGGTCGCCGGGGCCGGGGCCGACGATCACCAGGTCGTACCCGTCGATCGCGTCCTCGGTGACGTCCTCGTGGCGTACGACGGACGAGGTCATGCCCATCACAGCGAGCACGTGGCGCAGCATGTTCACGAAGTCGTCCTCGCCGTCGAGGATGACCGCGGTCTTGCCCTTGAGCTCGGGGGCCGGCGGGGTGCCGCCCTGGTCGGTGAGCCAGAACCTGCTCAGCCGCTGGTTGCGCGAGCCGAGCGCGATGACCACGTCCTCGTCGCGGGTCAGCTCGTCGAGCCCCTCGGCGGCCTGCGTCACCTGCTCCACCAGCCCGAACGCCGCAAGGATCCCGCCGGCCTTGGCGTGCGTCTCCGCGACCTCGTAGCCCGCCTCGGAGTCGCGGACGAGAGTGGCGCCGGCACTCACCTTGAGCCGGCCCTCCAGGTCCACGTCGGCCGTCCGGATCACGATGGGCGAGTCCGCGGTCGGCCGGCCCTCGGGGTCGCGGCCCAGCAGGGCGAGCGCGGCCCCGTAGTAGCCGCGCCCCTCGGGCTCGTACTTCTTGATCAGCCGGCACGCGTTCTCGACCGGTGAGCCGGTGACCGTCGCGGCGTACATCGTGTCCCGCAGCACCTCGCGGACGTCCCGCTCGGTGCGCCCGGCGAGCAGGTACTCGGTGTGGACCAGGTGCGTCATCGGCTTGAGGAAGGGGCCGAGGACCTGGCCGCCCTCTCCGCAGATGTCGCACATCATCTTGAGCTCCTCGTCGACGACCATGAAGAGCTCGTAGATCTCCTTCTCGTCGGCCAGGAACTCCAGCAGCCGCTGCTTGCGCTGCACCGGGTCGGTGAGGCCCTTGAGCCGGAAGGTGCCGCTGATCGGGTTCATCCGGACGTCGCCGCCATGCACGGACACGTGCCGCTCGGGGCTCGCGCCGACCAGGTACCGGTCGCCGGTGAAGAAGCAGAAGGTCCAGTACGCGCCACGCTCGCGCTCCAGCAGCCGGCGGAACACGGTCAGCGCCTTGGCGGCGCTCCAGTCCGCGACCTGCGCGCGGTAGTGCCGCCCGACGACGAGGTTCGCGCCTTCGCCGTTGCCGATCTCCTCGTCGATGATCGCCTCGACCACGACGCCGTACTCCTCGTCGGTGGTCTCGAAGCCGCCGCGGTCGGCGAACTCGACGACCTCGTCCGGCAGCGCGTCCAGGAGGTCGGCGAGCGGGATCTCCTCCTCGAGGTCGATGTCGACCACGACCAAGGGCGTGCCGTCGTCGTGGGCCTCGAAGCCGCGCTCGGCGACCTGCCGGTACGGGATCGCCAGAAGCCGGTCGAAGCGCCGGCCGTCCTGCGGTGCGCTCGGCTCGAGAGGTACGTCGACGAGCCGCTCGACCTCGCTACGGGAACCGCCGACCAGGGTGACCGTCGACGCGTCCCGGAGGCGGATCGCCGCCCAGGACTCGTGTCCCAGCAGGGCCTCGAGCGCGCCGCTCGCGTCGACGGCGCCCGTCGTCGGGCCGGTGGGGCGGGGCTGGTCCATAGCGCCCGACTCTACCTACCCCGCTGCTACCCCCGACCCCGCCGAGTCGGCGCACATGCACGTCTCAGACCCCTCGACCCGGCCCATCCGCACGTCTCGGACCCGCCGACCCGGCGCGTCTGCACGTCTGGGGATCCTCCGAAGCGTGCAGACGTGCCGACTGGCGGGGGTTGAGACATGCCGACGTGCCGACTCGCGGGGGTTGAGACATGCCGACGCGCCGGGTCGCGGGGGGTGAGACGTGCGAACGGGCCGACTCGGGCGGGTGGTCAGGTGGTGAGGGTGATCATCCGCTGGGTGGCCCGGGTCAGCACGACGTACAGCGTCGACCGGCCGGTGGTCGACTCGGCCTCGATCTCGTCCGGCGTGACCACCACGATGCCGTCGAACTCCAACCCCTTGGTCTCCAGGCCGGTCAGCACCGCGATCCGCGCCTGGGAGCCGCCCGTGAGCTCGCCGGCGAGGTCGGGCCACGCCTCGAGCCAGCCCTGGACCTGCGCGCGCCGGGCCACGGGAACCACCACGCCGACCGTCCCCTCGACGGCGCCGGCGAGCTCGCGCACCGCGGCTCGGGCCCCGTCGCGGAGGTCGACGACCGTGCGCTCCTCCGGCTCCGCCCCGGTCACGCGTACGGCGTCCGGCAGGTCGGCGTCCAGGCCGACCCGCTCGGCGTACCGCGCCGCAAAGTCGTAGATCTCCTTGCTGTTGCGGTAGTTCGTCGAGAGATGGAACTCGTGCCGCGCCTTGTCGCCGAGGGCCTCCGAGCGGGCCCGGGCCGCCTCGTCGGGCACCGGCCACGACGACTGCGCGGGATCCCCCACGACGGTCCACGTCGCCGCACGCCCGCGCCGGCCCACCATCCGCCACTGCATCGGGGTGAGGTCCTGCGCCTCGTCCACCAGCACGTGGGCGTAGAAGTCGTCCTCGGTTCGGCTGGACGGGCGCGGACCGGCGGGCTGGTTCGCACGGACCCGGTCGGAGCTGGTGGTGAGCTCGGGGACGTTCTCGTCGTACAGGTCCGCCAACGGGTCCAGGTCGTCGTCCCGGTCGCCACGCCGAGGCTTCTCGGGTACGTCGCCGAGGAGGAACCGCAGCTCGTCGAGCAGCGGCACGTCCTCGACCGACCAGTCGTCGCCCGAGACCCGGTACGGCGCCGGCTCGCGCACGGGACCGAACGACTTCGACAGCAACGCCTGGTCGTCGAGGCTGAGCAGACCGTCGGAGACCCGGGCCAGCAGGTCGGGGTCGCGCAGCCACCCGAGGAGCTCCGTGGCGTCGAGCGGCGGCCACCAGGCGAGCGTGAAGTCGACGAAGGCGGGCGTGCCCAGCATCGCGTCGTCGAACTCCTCGCGTCCCCGTTCGCGGCCCCGCTCGCCGCGCACCTGACGCCACATCGCGTCGAGCAGCGCGGAGGCGACCCGGGGGACCTGCCGGTTGCGCTGTCCCTGGGACAGCAGCTGGCGCCGGATCCGGCCGAGCTCGCGCCCGGACAGCACGATGTTGTCGTCGCGGTAGAACACCCGGAGCTGGTGCGGCGCATCCGGCACCGGCTGCCGCGCCGTACGTCGCATCAGCTCGGCCATCCGCGCAGCGCCCTTGACGTCAGCCACCGCGGGCTCGTCCCGACGGAACGCCCGGATGCCGTCCACGACCTCGCCGAGCGAGCGCAGCGCGACGGCGGTCTCCCCGAGCGACGGCAGCACGCGCTCGATGTAGCGCATGAAGACCCCCGAGGGCCCGACGATCAGCACACCGCCGGTCTCGTAGCGGCGTCGGTCGGAGTACAGGAGGTACGCCGCGCGGTGCAGCGCCACCACGGTCTTGCCGGTCCCCGGGCCGCCCGTGATGAGCACGACACCCTTGCTCGGCGCGCGGATCGCCTTGTCCTGCTCGGCCTGGATGGTCGCGACGATCGAGTGCATGGTGCGGTCGCGCGCCCGGGACAGCTGCGCCATCAGCGCACCCTCACCGACCACCACGAGGTCGCTGTCGGCCTCCGCGTCGAGAAGGTCGTCCTCGACGGCGACGACCTTCGAGCCGGCGCAGCGCAGCACCCGCCGGCGGATGACGCCCTGCGGGTCGGCCGCGGTCGCCTGGTAGAACACCGCCGCCGCGGGGGCCCGCCAGTCGATCAGCAGCGAGTCCCGGTGCTCGTCGCGCAGCCCGATCCGGCCGATGTAGCGCGGCGCCTCCCCCGGCGTGCGCGCCGGATCGAGGTCGAGCCGGCCGAAGACCAGGCCCTCGTGGGCGGCGTTCAGCGTCGCGATGCGCTTGGCGGCCTGGAACACCATCGCGTCCCGTTCCACGAGACCGCCCTCGTGGCCGAGGCGCGCCCGGCCATGACCCTCGCGGGCGAGGGCCTCGGCATTCCTCGTGGAGGTGTCGAGCTGCTCGTAGACGCGGTCCACGAACTCCTGCTCGAGCGCGATCTCCTGCTGGGCCACGGCGTCATGGGGACTGCTGACCCCCGACGGGATCCGGTCTACGGACAAGCTTCGGCTCCTGGATGCGATTCAGAACCAACGGGGGTCCCTCAGGACAAGTGGACTAC
The DNA here is from genome assembly GCA_033850795.1 of Nocardioidaceae bacterium. GTDB lineage: Bacteria > Actinomycetota > Actinomycetes > Propionibacteriales > Nocardioidaceae > Nocardioides_B. Next base: position 20,206 of record JAWWPF010000104.1, read on the forward strand.
TCTACCCCGGTCCCGGACCCGCCCGTCCGGCGAACCAGCCGATCAGCTCACCGGCCACCGGTACACCGCCACGCCGAGGCGCATGGACACGTCCGGCTCAGTGGCCCGCAGCTCGACCACGTGGGCGCGTCTGGAGGACAGCAGCAGGCCGGACTGGAACGAGCCCGCCTGGTCGTGGCGTACGACGTCCCCGTCCACGGTCACCACGATCCGGCCGCGGAGGCTCGGCGGGCTGACCCAGGCGATCGCCTCCGGCAGCCGGCTCGCCGCGAGCACCACCCGGAGCCGGGACTGTCCCGGACGGGACTCGTGGCTGTACACGTACTGGTACCCGACCCCGGCGACGGAGAGCACCGGACGCAGCCGGTAGCCGGCCAGCGGCGGCGGGTCCGGGGCGACGACCTTGACCGGGTCCGGCGTCGGGACCAGGCGCGGGTCGGCGACCCTGCCGGCCCACGGGGCCAGCACGACCACGACCACGAGCCCCGCGGCGACGAACAACGCCACCACTGCTGAGTACGCCCGACGACGCCGGCGGAGCACGGCCAGGTTCCGGTCCACGCCGGAGTGCCGCTCCGACATGCCGCCGCGCGCGGCGTCGTCGGTGAAGCCCGCGAGGAGCTCGCCCAGCTCCTGGGCGAGGGCACCGTGCGGCCCCCCGGCATCGGCCTCGAGGCGCTGCGCGACCGGCACCGGGACGCCGAGCAGCTCGGCGGTGTCGTCCTCCGAGAGGTCGTCGAAGTGGCGCAGCACCAGCACAGCCCGCCGGTGCGCCTTCGCGCGGTCCTTCCACCACGGCGCCACCGCGTCCACGAGGAGCCGGCGCACGTACAGCTCCGGCTGCGGGTCCAGCCGCTGCCACGCGACCCGGGCCCTGGCCAGCGCCCGTTGCAGCAGGTCCTCGGCCCGCCGCAGGTCGCCGGTCAGCAGGTACGACGTACGCAGCAGCCGCCCCGAGCACACCGCGACGAACTCGTCGAAGTCGGCTCGGGGGTCGGCGCGGCCACGCACGGGGGTTCCGGCTACTTCCGGCTCAGGAAGGCTGTCATCGCGGCCCTGGCCCGCTCCGAGCCGAACAACCGGGCCGAGAGCGCCGCCAGGTCGTCGCCCTGGGCGTCGATGCGCTCCACGAGGGGGCGCCCGAGGAGCAGCTTGGTCTCGCGCAGCCCTTGCGGGTCGCCCTTGGCCAGGGACGCGCAGATCTCGTCCACCTCGAGGTTCAGCTCCGTCTCGGAGACCGTCCGGGTCACCAGCCCCATCCGCTCGGCGTCGCGGCCGGTGAACACCTCGCCGGTCAGGAAGGTCAGGGCCGCGGACCGGTCGCTCATCCGGGGCAGCACCGTCAGGGAGATGGCCGCCGGGGTGAGCCCGAGCCGGACCTCGGTGAACGCGAACGTGGCGTCGTGCGCGGCGACGGCGATGTCGGCGGCCGCGACGATCCCGATGCCGCCGGCGCGGACGTTGCCGTGCACGCGCGCGACCACCGGCTTGGTCAGCGTGACGATCCGCCGCTGCAGGTCGACGAGGGTCCGCGCCGTCTCGGCCATGCCGTCGTTGCGGGCCTCCGACAGGTCGGCGCCGCTGCAGAAGGTCCGGCCCTCCGCTCGGACCAGCACGACCCTGACGTCCTCGTCGCGCTCGGCCGCGGCGAACCCGTCGTACAGCTGCTGGAGGAGTCGTCTCGACAGCGCGTTGCGGTTGTGCTGGCTGTCCAGCACCAGGGAGGCGACGTGGTCGTCGACGCGGTAGTGGACGAGCTCGGCCGGCTGTTCGGTCATGACGCTCCCGCTTGGCATGGTCTCGGAGGGCTCGACCACCCGTGCTGCCCAGTATGGCGTGGCCGGGGGCCGAGTGTAGGAGCCGGCGAGGACCGAGATCATTCTGTGGCCCGGCGTCGGGAATGCGCGCCGTCTCAACGGGAATCAGCGCCGTCTCGACGGGAACGAGCGCCGTCTCAACGTGGGTGGTGGCGGGGTGGGGGCCCGGGTGCCAGCATGGGGCCATGTTCCGGGAGGCCACCCTCGAGGACCTGTCCGCGCTCCTGGAGCTGGAGAGGCAGGCGAACCTGGCCGGGCTGGGCCATGTCTTCCCGCCGGAGCAGTACCCCTTCCCCGATGACGACGTGCTGGCCCGCTGGGCCCTGGTCCTCGAGGAGCCCGGAGTCATCGTGATGGTGCGCGACGCGGAGCCGGCGCGGGACGGCTCCCGCATCGACGTGCTGGCGGCCTACGACCCGCACACGCTGCGCCATCTCGCGGTGCACCCAAATCTGTGGGGGCAGGGGCTGGCCTCCACCGCGATCGAGACCGCGCTGGCGGCCATGGACCGGAAGGGTACGACGATCGCGGACCTGTGGTGCCTGGAGGAGAACCACCGGGCCCGCAGGCTCTACGAGTACCTCGGCTGGCGTGCCACCGACGACCGACGCCCGGCCCCCTGGCCACCGCATCCCACGGAGATGCGCTACACGCGGCTGATCCCGCAGTCGGACACGTAGCCGTGCCGGACGGGCTCATCGCCCGCGGTTCGCCCCAGGGCCGGTGGGTGCTCACGGCGGCGGTGCTCGGGTCCGGGATGGCCATGCTGGACGGCACGATCGTCAACATCGCGCTGCGCAGCGTCGGGAACGACCTCGGCGCGTCCCTCCCCCAGCTGCAGTGGGTGGTGAACGCCTACCTGCTGACCCTGGCCTCGCTGATCCTGGTCGGCGGGTCGCTGGGCGACCACCTCGGCCGCCGGCGGGTGTTCATGGTGGGGGTCGCCTGGTTCGCGCTGGCCTCCGCGCTCTGCGGGATCGCGCAGTCCCCCGGTCAGCTGATCGTGGCCCGGCTGCTGCAGGGCATCGGCGCCGCGCTGCTCACGCCCGGCAGCCTGGCGATGATCCAGGGCTCCTTCCGGACCGCGGACCGCGGCCGGGTGATCGGGCAGTGGGCCGGGCTCGGCGGGATCGCGGCGGCGATCGGTCCGCTGCTCGGCGGCTGGATCGTCGACAACGCCAGCTGGCGCTGGATCTTCCTGATCAACGTTCCGGTCGCGCTCGTGGTCCTGCTGGTGGCCGCCCGGCACGTGCCGGAGACCCGGGACCTCCAGGCCACCCGCGGCTTCGACGTGCTCGGGGCCGCCCTCGCCGCCGCCGGGCTGGGCGGGGCGACGTACGCCCTGATCGAGGCCGGCTCGGCGCGTACGGCGTACGTGGTGGCCGCCGCGCTCGCCGGCGCAGCCGCCTTCGTCACCTTCGTGGTCTACGAACGGCGCCACCAGAACCCGCTGGTCCCCCTCCATCTGTTCGGGTCGAGGACCTTCTCGGTGGCCAACCTGCTCACCCTGCTCGTCTACGGCGGTCTCGCCGCCATGCTCTTCTTCCTGGTCCTGCAGCTCCAGGTCGTCGCCGGCTGGTCCCCCCTGGAGGCCGGCCTGTCCACGCTGCCGCTGACCCTGGTCATGCTCCTGCTGTCCTCGCGCTCCGGCGCCCTCGCCGCCCGGATCGGCCCGTGGCTGCCGCTGTCGGTCGGGCCGCTGCTGTGCGGGGTCGGCGCGCTGGTGCTGCGCGAGGTCGGCCCCCGGACCGGCTACTTCACCGGCGTCCTGCCCGGAGTCATGGTCTTCTCCTCCGGGCTGGTCCTGCTGGTCGCGCCGCTGACGGCGAGCGTCCTGGCCGCAGCGCCCGACCGGTACGCCGGGATCGCCAGCGGCATCAACAACGCGGTGGCGCGGACCGGGTCGCTGCTCGCCGTCGCGGCGCTGCCGGCCGTGGTGGGCATCGGCGGCGAGGACTACCAGCGGCCGGCCGTGTTCACCGCGGGCTACGAGCAGGCGCTGCTGGTCTGCGCCGTGCTCCTGTTCGCCGGTGCTGCCATCGCCTTCGTGGGCCTTCGCCCGCGCGTCGCCGTGGAGGCCGACGCGCAGGTCTGAGTGACCCGGCCCACTACCCTGGCCGCGTGGCCCGAGTGACGCTCCAGACCATCGCCGACCGGGTCGGCGTGAGCAGGATGACGGTCTCGAACGCCTTCTCCCGTCCCGACCAGCTCTCCGGGTCGCTGCGCCGGACGATCCTCGAGGCCGCCGACGAGCTCGGGTACGCCGGCCCGGACCCGTCGGCCCGGGCGCTGGCCCGCGGCACCACCGGCACCGTCGGCATCCTGCTCACCTCCTCGCTGCCCTCGGCCTTCCACGATGACGTGGCCACGAACTTCCTGGGCGCTGTGGCGGGCGAGATGGCCCCGACCGGGCTGGCCATCACGCTGCTCACGACCTCGGTCGACGGCGAGGTGATCCACACCCGTGACGTCGCGATGGACGGCGCGCTGGTGTACTCCTGCGACCCCGCCGCCGGCGCGATGGAGTGGCTGACCCGCCGCGGCCTGCCGGTCGTGTTCGTCGACCAGGACCCGGACGAGGGGGTCACGTCGGTGAACGTCGAGGACCGCGGCGGCGGCCGGGCGGCCGCGGAGCACCTCGTCGGCCTCGGCCACCGGCGGATCGCGGTCATGACGGCGGCCGGCGGTCTCGGCCCCGGGAGCGTCGAGGACCCGGTCACCGAGGCGAAGCAGTGGAAGTACGCCGCACGGGAGCGCCTGCTCGGCAACCTCGAGATCCTCACCGGCGCCGGGATCACGCCCCTCGTGCACCGCCAGGACGACAGCGACGACGACGACGCGTACGCCGCCTCGCTCGACCTGCTCCGCCGCGAGGACCGCCCGACCGGGGTGCTCTGCTTCTCCGACGTGATCGCGCACGGTGTCGTCCGGGCCGCCGAGCAGCTCGGGCTGAGCGTCCCCGGCGACCTGTCCGTGGTCGGTTTCGACGACAGCCCGCTCGCCCGGCGGCTGCGGCCGCAGCTGACCACCGTGCACCAGGACGTCCACGAGAAGGGCCGGCTCGCCGCGCTGGCCCTCAGGGACGCCATCGAGCACCACCGGACCGGCACCACCTACCAGGCCCGGCACGTGGTGCTGCCGACCCGGCTGGTGGTCCGGGACAGCACCGCGGCTCCCCCCGGGGACCGGCGGCCGGTCGGGGCGGGCTGACCCGCGTGCCGTTCCCGTCGACGCCGTGGCGGCTCACCGCACACGCGTGGCTCTCGCTGTTCTGGCTGCGCGAGACCGGCCGGTGGGACCGGCCCGCCGGTCTGTACGCCGCGGCGTTCGTGGACTACCGGCCCGGCGGCGTGCTCAGCTACCACGAGCTGCTGGTGGCCCGGCTGCTCGGGGTGGGCCGCGGGCCACGGGTCCGGGTCACCGACATCTGGGTCGACTCCGAGGAGTCGATGGCCGGAGGACGGACCCTGTGGGCGCTGCCGAAGCAGCTCGCGGACCTGCCGCTGCAGGACACCTCGCTGGGCGCGGCGGCCCGCACCTCCTTCAGCGGCGTCGCCGAGGGTCGCGTGCTGGCAGCGGCGACCTTCACCGCGCTTCCGGGCGCAGCCGTCGTCAGGCTCCCCTTCGGCCTGACGACCTCACAGGTCCGCGACGACGGGTCCACGCTCGTGACCTCCGCCGCCGGCTCCGGGCGACCGGTGCCCTGCCACGGATCGTGGCGCTTCCCCGCGGACGGGCCGCTGGCGTTCCTGCACCGGCGGCGGCCGGTGCTCTCAGTGGCGCTGCGCGACGTGCGCCTGCGCTTCGGGTGACCGCGGACGCAGGCCTCAGGCGGTCTCCCACAGACCGACGACGTTGCCCTCGGTGTCCTTGAAGTACGCCGCGAAGCCCATGTCCCCGACGGGCTGCTTCGCCGTCATCGTGGTGCCGCCGAGCGTCTCGATCTGCTTCAGCGCGACGTCGATGTCGTCGACGTCGACGACCACCAGCGGCCCACCCACGGGCAGCTCCCGCTTGAGCAGTCCGCCGTTGATGAACCCCGGCTCGCTGGGGCCCTCGTCGCCCGGCCCCGTCGAGGCGAGCACGTAGCCCATCTCGGGGATGCCGGTCAGCGTCCAGCCGAAGGCCTCGGTGTAGAACGCGTTCGCACGGTCCTTGTCGTCATACGGAATCTCGAAGTGCACGACCCGACCACTCATCGCGACCCAATCCTTCTCGGGGCCACCCGGTCGTGGCCCGGGAGTCCCAGGCTTACGCCCAACGGCCCGGACCGGTCAAGGGTTCGCGGTACGACGTGGTGCCGGCTCCCGCACCAGCCGGCGGCAGCGGTCCTCGAGATGGCGGACCACCGGCAGGAACCGCGCGTACGCCTCGTTCGTGGTCTGGCCGTGGTGGTAGCGGTAGTAGATCTGCTGGGCGATCACGCCGAGCCGGAACAGCCCGAAGACCTCGTAGAACCGCCACTGCTCCGCGGTGATCGACAACCCGGTCCGGACGGCGTACTGCTCCACCATCTCGGCCCGGGTCAGCATCCCCGGCAGGTGGGTCGGCTGCCGGCGCAGCGCCCGGAAGGCGTCCTCGTCATCGGCCTGGACCCAGTAGGCGAGCGCCCCACCGAGATCCATCAGGGGGTCCCCCACGGTGGCCATCTCCCAGTCGAGGACGCCGACGATGCGCACCGGGCCGCCGCCTGCGAGGACCACGTTGTCGAGCCGGAAGTCGTTGTGGATCACGCAGCTGCCGCGGTCGGCGGGACGGTGCTGGTCCAGCCACCCCATCACCTCCTCGTAGTCGCCGACGTCGTCGGTGCGCGCGGCCCGGAACCGCTGGGACCACCCGGCGACCTGGCGAGCGACGTAGCCGGTCCCCCGGTTGAGGTCGTCGAGGCCGGCGGCCGAGGGGTCGATGGAGTGCAGCGCGACGAGCACGTCGAGCAGGTCGGTGCACAGGCGGCGCGCGTCCTGCGGGGACAGGCTCAGCCCGGGAGGCAGGTCGCGGCGCAGGATCGTGCCGTCGATCCGCGCCATGACGTAGAAGTCCGAGCCGATGACGTCGCGGTCGCCGCAGTAGGCGACCATCTCGGCCACCAGTGGGAACAGCGGCCGGAGCCTCGACTGGACGGTGTACTCGCGGAGCATGTCGTGGGCGCCGTGCGCCTTGGCGCCGCTCGGCGGGCGGCGCAGGATGACGTCTCGGGAGGGGTAGGACAGCAGGTAGGTCAGGTTGGAGGCGCCGCCCGGGAACTGGCGGACCGTGGGCGTCCCCTCGAGCCCGGCCGGGTCGGCGGCGTGCGCCCGGAGCCAGCGCTCGACGGCGCGCACGTCGAAGGCGTCCTCGTCCCGCACGGGGACGGCCTCCCCGGGATCGTCCCGCGTGACCGGCGCGCCCTCGCTCACGCGTACTTCCTCAGCTCGAGCCGGGCGACGACCCCTCGGTGGACCTCGTCGGGGCCGTCGGCCATCCGCAGCGTCCGGGCACTGGTCCACGCGGCCGCCAGCGGCAGGTCGTCGGAGAAGCCGGCGCCCCCGTGCAGCTGCATCGCCATGTCGATAACCTGCTGGGCCATCGTCGGGACCGCGACCTTTATCTGGCTCACGGCCGCGAGCGCCCGGTCTCCCTGGTCCAGCTGCCAGGCGGCGTGCAGCACCAGCAGCCTGGCCTGGTCGATGGCGATCCGGGCGTCCGCGATGCGCTCCCTGTTCCCGCCGAGGTCGGACAGCGGCCTGCCGAACGCGGTCCGCCGTGAGGCCCGGCGGCAGGCGCGCTCGAGGGCCATCTCGGCGAGGCCGACCAGCCGCATGCAGTGGTGCACCCGGCCGGCGCCGAGCCGTCCCTGCGCGATCTCGTAGGCCCGTCCGGGGCCGAGCAGCACGTGGGACAGCGGCACCCGCACGTCCGTGAACGAGACCTCACCGTGGCCGTGCGGCTCGTCCTGCATCCCCATCACCGAGAGCATCCGCTCGACCCGCACACCCGGCGCGTCGCGCGGCACCAGGACCATCGTGTGCCGCGAGTGCCGGTCGGCGGCGGGGTCGGTGAGCCCCATGAACACCAGAATCCGGCAGTCGGGGTGTCCCACGCCGGTCGACCACCACTTGCGGCCGTTGAGGAGCACCTGGTCGCCGTCGACGACCGCGGTGGCGGCCATGTTCGTCGCGTCCGAGGAGGCCACGTCGGGCTCGGTCATCGCGAACGCGCTCCGGATCCGGGCCTCCAGGAGCGGTTCGAGCCACCGGCGACGCTGCTCCTCGGTGCCGTACCGCAGCAGGACCTCCATGTTCCCGGTGTCCGGTGCGTTGCAGTTGAACACGTGCGGCGCCAGCGCGGAGCGTCCGGTGAGCTCGGCGATCGGTGCGTAGTCGGTGTTGGAGAGCCCCTCGCCGCCGTCGGTGCCGAAGCGCGCGGCGTACTCCCCCGCATGCGCCTTGGGCAGGAACAGGTTCCACAGCCCCTGGGCACGGGCCTTGGCCTGCAGCTCGCCGATCAGCGGCAACGGCGTCCACCGGGCCGCCGGGTGGCCGCCTTCGCGCAGCGCAGCCAGGTCGCGGTGGTACTGCGGTTCCACCGGCTCGATCTCGGAGGCGATGAAGGACCTGACCCGCTCGCTGAGGTCGGCGGCGCGTGGCGACGGCGAGAAGTCCATGGGCCCGACAGTAGAGGCCGGGGCGACCACCGGCACGCCGGGTAGTCTCGGGACAGGCACCTGAACCGCCGACGAAAGCGGGGCCCATGAGCAAGACGCTGAGCGCGGCGGTCGGCACCGTCCTGGCGGTGTCCCTCACCGCCTGCGGCGGCGGCGGGAGCAGCAGTGGCGGGACGAGCGCCGCCGACCAGGCGCGTGCGTCGAAGTCGGTCTCCGACATCGTGATGCGCAAGGGCGGGAACGGCCCCGCACAGTTCGTGTCCCTGCGGCGCAAGGACGCGGACTGCATCGGCAAGGGCCTGGTCGACAAGATCGGCACGGACCGGCTGAAGAAGTACGGGCTGCTGCGCAGCGACCTGTCGCCGAGCCGCAAGACCCTCACCGCGATCGCGATGTCACCGGCGGACGCCAAGGCGGCCACCGACGTCGTGTTCGGCTGCACGGACGTTCGGGCGAGGGCCAGGACGGCGATCGGCAAGAGCGGCCTCGTGCCCGCCAGGTTGGGAGCATGCGTCGACCGGACACTGACCGAGCGGACCCTGCGGATCGTCTTCACCCGGCTCTTCGAGGGTCGCCAGCAGGAGGCCACCAGGACGCTGACCGCGCCGTTGACCCGCTGCGCGCTCGGCAAGGCCAGCTGAGCCTGCCCCGTTCCGCCTGCCGACTGGGCCGATCGGGGCTCACGCCGCGACGGTGAGGACGACACGCGCCCGGGTCGAGGGATCCCGCCACGCGGCCGCCGTACGCCGCAGCCGGAGGCCCGACCACGCCAGGAACGGGACGCTGAGCAGGACCGACCACGTCCACGGCGCCTGCGAGGTCACGTCGAACAGCAGCCCGGTGACCGTCGTGCCGAACGCCAGCCGCGCGGAGTAGCCGACCATCACCAGCGGCGGCGCGGGGGTGGCCCGCGCGCTGCGGAGGTCGACGGCGTGCGGGCTGCGCACCGACCAGCCCAGGGCCGTCGCGACGACCTGGAGGGTCACCACGACGAGGGCGCAGGCCACCGCGGCGAGCTCGTCGAAAGTCGGGAGCCCGGCCCGCAGGGACGCGAGCAGCAGGGTCGCCAGGGCGGCGGCGGCGAGGATCTCCAGCAGTACGAGGGCCCGCGAGGTGAAGGCGAGCAGCGGGTCGACCGGCAGGCTGTCGCGCCAGAGCGCGCCGCGGCCGTCCAGGCACCAGGAGTTGACGCCGAAGAGGAGAGCGCCGCCCGAGGCCACCAGCCCCGGGAAGATCCCCATCCTGTCCCAGCCGAAGGCCCCGGCGACCGCGACCGCTCCCGGCAGGATCGCCAGCATGACCATGCCGCGCCGCATCGGCACCGAGCGCCAGATCCCGGCTCGGTCGACCCGCATCAGGGCGACGAGGTCCGAGGCCGGGTGCGGCCGGGCGGCACGGTCCGCGGTCTCGACCCGGAGCTCGTCCCGTGCGGGCCGGCGGGCCACCCGGTGTGCCAGCCCGGCCCCGAGGAGCACCGCTGCGGCGCCGAGGAGGAGTACGGCGGCCAGCAGCCGCAGCCACGGCGACCACCGGCCGGCAGCCGCGTCCTGCATGCCGGCGGCGAGCCGGACGGTGGGGCTGCTCGCCAGCAGACCCGTGAGCCGTCCGGTGGCGACGAGCGCGACGCCGGCCACCGCGACGAGCACTGTGCCGGACCGGATCAGGACGAGACCGTGGGGTCCCCGGCGTACCCACTCGACGGCCCACCCCAGCGCCTGCGCCGACGCGGTCGCCGCGCCGACCCAGGCCAGCGCCAGCACCGCCGCTGCCGCCTCCGCGGGCCCGGGACCGACGGCGAACGAGGTGGCGGCCAGCACGGTCCAGCACTGCAGCAGCCAGGCGATGTTGAGGGGTGCCAGGAGCAGCGCCCCGAGATGGTCGGTGGCCGGGCTCACCGGGTAGGCCACGGCCTGGTGCGCCGGGAGCAGCTCACGTCCGCCGCCGGAGGCCACCACCGAGACGGTGGCGACCACCAGGACGGCGAGGTAGGCCGAGGGCAGCACGGCCAGGACGTCCTCGCGCGTCACGCCGCCGTAGGTCTGGGCCGCCAACCCGGGGACCACTGCGGCGAGCAGGGTGAGGGAGCCCAGCACCGCGACGCCGAGCGGAGCGGCGAGCCGGCCCCGGCCACGCGCCACGGCCAGCCGGAACCGCAGGAGCGCGCCGACGTCGGCGGCGGCCCGCACGGCTGCATCGACGGCGGCACTGACGGCGGCACGGGGGCTCCGCGGCGCCGGGACCGGGCTAGCCGAGGAGCGCCCGGTAGACATCGGCACCGTCCTTCCCGCCGAGGTCCGCGGCGCTCAGCCGGGCGACCGGTGCCCCGGCGCGCAGCACGACCGCGTCCGGGCAGGCCTGGACGGCCAGCTCGCGCAGGTGCGTGGAGACCACCACGGCGGCGCCTCCGGCGCGGGCCTCTGCGACCACCGTGAGCGTGGCCTCGACGCCCTGCGGGTCGACGCCGTCGAACGGCTCGTCGAGCAGCAGCACCGTGGGGTCGTGCAGGGCCGCCAGGACGACGGACAGGCGACGCCCCATGCCGTGGCTGAAGCCGGCGGTCACCCGGTGCGCCGCACCGGCCAGGTCGAACCGCTCGAGCAGCGCCCGTGCCCGGCCCTCCCACCCGTCCGGGAGCCGCCGCAGCCGGGCGGACAGCTGGAGGTGCTCCCACGGCGTGGCCCGGGGCACGAGACCGCCCACGTCCGGGCAGTAGCCGGTGACCTGCTTGACCTCGAGCGCCTGGGTCCGCAGGTCCAGGCCCGCGACGCGCACCCGGCCGCCGGTCGGCGGGATGACTCCGCCCAGCACCCGCATGGTCGTGGACTTGCCTGCACCGTTGCGCCCGAGCAGCGCCACCGCAGCACCCGGGGCGACCTGCAGGTCGACCCCGGAGACCGCGTCCACGGACCCGAAGGTGACCCGGAGGCCGACGACGTCGACGACGTCGCCGGAGGGCCGGTCGTCACGGTGGTCGCCCGGTCCGCGGTCGCCGCGGACGTCCCGGTCGTCGCGGGTGTCGCTCGGGCCGGTGGCGCCGGCGTCGTGGGCAGGGGAGGTCACCCGGCCATGGTGACGGGTTTCCGGTCCGCTCGCGGGAGATGCGGACAAAGCCGATCAATCGGGCGCCGGCTCAGTGCGGGAAGCGCCGGTCCTGCTCGACGAGCTCCCTCAGGAACCGCGGGGGCCGGAAGCGGTCGCCGTACGCCGCGGCCAGCTCGTCGGCCCGGGCCACGAAGCCGCGCAGGCCCCGGCCGGTGCGGCCCTCGTAGCCCTGCATGTACTGCACCACGCCGCCGTACAGCCTCGGGAAGCCGATGCCCAGCAGCGAACCGACGTTCGCCGCGGCGGCCGAGCCGATCACGCCGTCCTCGAAGCAGCCGGCGGTCTCCAGCGCCATCCGGAACAGGTACCGCTCGGAGATGTCCGGGAGCGGCAGGGTGGCACGTCGGCCGAAGTGCTCGCGCAGCCCCGGCCAGAGCCGCTTGCCCGCGCCGGCGGGGTAGTCGTAGAAGCCGGCTCCCGCGGCCCGGCCAGCGCGGCCGAGCTCGTCGAGCATCCGGTCGATCACCGCCGTGCCCGGCTCGTCCGGCGGCGGATCGCGGTCCGGCTCGACCGCCGCCGTCGCGGCCCGGCGGATGCTCCGCGCCAGGGTCAGGGACACCTCGTCGAGCATCGCGAGGGGCGGCGCCGGGAAGCCGGCGGTGGTGGCGGCGCGCTCCACGCTCTGCGGGTCCACGCCCTCCCCGAGCACGGCCGCCGCCTCGAGGAGCAGGGTCCCGTAGACCCGCGAGGTGAAGAACCCGCGGCCGTCGGTGACCACGATCGCCGTCTTGCGGAGCTGCTGGACCAGGTCGAGGGCCTCGGCGAGGGTCTCCGGGGAGGTCTTCGCGCCCTTCACGACCTCGACGAGCGGCATCCGGTCGACGGGCGAGAAGAAGTGCAGACCGATGAAGTGCTCGGGCCGGCGTACCGCGGCGGCGAGCTCGGAGATGGGCAGGGCGGAGGTGTTCGTGGCGAGCAGCGCGCGGGGCGCGACGTCCTCGACCCGGCGATGCACGTCGGCCTTGAGGGCCTGGTCCTCGAAGACGGCCTCGATCACCGCCTCGCAGCCGGAGAGGTCCGCCGGGTCTCCCGTGGTGGTGATGCGGGCGAGGATCTCGTCCTGCCGCTCGGGTGCCAGCCGGCCGCGGGAGACGCGGTCCGCCAGCGTCGCCGCAGCACGCGCCCTGCCGCGCTCGGCGCTCTCGGCGTCCACGTCCTGGAGGACCACCTCGATGCCCGCCCGTGCGGCCGCGCCGGCGATGCCGGCGCCCATCACCCCGGCTCCGACGACGCCGATCCTGCTCGCGCGGAACGGGCTCACACCCGGGGGGCGCAGGGCTCCCGAGCGGACCGCCTGCAGGTCGAGGAACGCCTGGATCATGTTCGTGGAGGTCTGGCCGACGACGAGCCGGGTGAGGTAGCGGGACTCGATGCGGCAGGCGGTGTCGAAGTCGACCGAGGCCCCCTCGACCGCGGCCGACAGCAGGGCTCGCGGTGCCGGGTACGGCGCGCCGTGGGTCTGCTTGCGCAGGTTCGCCGGCAGGGCCGGGAGCACCGCCGCCAGCCCCGGGTCGGCGGGCGTGCCACCCGGCATGACGTACCCCGGACGGTCCCACGGCTGGGCCGCGGCGTGCTGGTTGTCGCGGTGCCCGAGGATCCAGGCCCTCGCGGCCGGCAGGAGGTCCTCCGCGGCGTCCACGAGCTCGTCGACCAGGCCGAGCTCCCTGGCCGCTCCAGGGGTGAACCGGGTGCCGGTCAGCAGCACGTCCACCAGGCCGGCGTACAGACCCAGCATCCGGACCACGCGGGTGACGCCACCGCCACCGGGCAGCAGGCCCAGGGTCACCTCGGGCAGGCCCAGCTCGGTCCGGGGTGCGTCGAGCGCGACCCGGTGGTGACAGGCGAGCGCGATCTCGAGCCCGGCGCCGAGGGCCGCTCCGTTCAGGGCCGCCACCACCGGCCTGCCGAGCCGCTCCAGCCGTCGCAGCTGCGCCTTGATCTCCTCCATCTCGGCGAACACCCGGGTGGCGTCCTCGGGTCCGGCCCGGCTCAGGCTCCTGAGGTCTGCGCCGGCGAAGAAGGTCCGCTTCGCCGAGGTCACCACGACGCCGGTGACCCCGGGCCCGTCGTCGCGCTCCCTCTCGAGCCGGGCGACGGCGGCGCCCATGGACTCGCGGTAGAGGTCGTTGACCAGGTTCACCTCCGCGGTCGGGTCGTCGAGGGTGAGTACGACGATGCCGTCGGCGTCGCGGTCGTAGCGCACGGCGCTCTGCGTGCCGCTGCTCATGGGTGCTGCAGCGTCATACGCGCTCGACGACGGTGGCGATGCCCATCCCGCCGCCGACGCAGAGCGTGGCGAGCCCGTACCTGAGGTCCCGGCGCTCGAGCTCGTCGACGAGGGTGCCGATCATCATCGCGCCGGTGGCCCCGAGGGGGTGGCCCATCGCGATGGCGCCGCCGTTCACGTTGACCTTCTCGTGCGGCACGTCGAGGTCCCGCATGAAGCGCATCGGAACCGCCGCGAACGCCTCGTTGACCTCGTAGAGATCGATGTCCCCGGGCTCCAGCCCGGCCTTGGCGAGCGCCTTGCGTGAGGCCGGGGCCGGGCCCGTGAGCATGATCGTCGGGTCGGAGCCGGAGACTGCGGCGGCCAGGATCCGGGCGCGCGGGGTCAGGCCCAGGTCCGTGCCGACCTCCTCGGTGCCGACCAGCACCAGCGCGGCGCCGTCGACGATGCCGGAGGAGTTGCCGGCGTGGTGCACGTGGTCGATGGCGTCGACCCAGTGGTACTTCTCCAGGGCGACCGAGTCGAACCCGCCGCGCTCCCCCAGCTCGGCGAAGGACGGCTTGAGACCGGCCAGCGTCTCGACCGTCGTACCCGGCCGGACCAGCTCCTCCTCGTTGAGGATGGTCAGGCCGTTGAGGTCGACGACCGGGACGACCGAGCGCTCGAAGTGGCCTGCGGCCTGCGCCCTGGCCGCGCGGGCGTGGGACTCCGCGGCGAACGCGTCGACGTCCGTGCGGGTGAAGCCCTCCAGGGTGGCGATCAGGTCGGCGCCGATGCCCTGGGGGACGAAGGAGGTGGCCAGCGCGGTCGCCGGGTCCATCGCCCACGGTCCGCCGTCGGAGCCCATCGGGACCCGGGACATCGACTCGACCCCACCAGCCAGGAGCAGGTCCTCGAAGCCGGAGCGGACCCGCATCGCGGCCTGGTTGACCGCCTCGAGGCCGGAGGCGCAGAACCGGTTGAGCTGGACGCCGCCGACGGTCTCGGGGTAGCCCGCCACGAGCGCCGCGGTCTTCGCGAGGTCCCCGCCCTGCTCGCCGATCGGGGTGACCACGCCGAGCACCACGTCGTCGAGGCGGTCGGGGTCGAGGGTGGGGTTGCGCTTGCGGACCTCGTCGAGCAGCCCGACGACGAGGTCGACCGGCTTCACCTCGTGCAGGGCACCGTTCTGCTTGCCGCGCCCGCGAGGGGTACGCAGGGCGTCGTACACGAAGGCCTGGGGCTGTTGAGCCACGGTGGTCCTCCCTCTCGGGGCCGGGGGCCTGCCTGCGATTGTGTCACTCTCCTCGCCCGCGACCCGGCGCATCCGCACGTCTCAACCCTGCCGACCCGGCGCATCTGCACGTCTCAACCCCGGCGACCCGGCCCGTCTGCACGTCTCAGAGGGGTCGAGTCGGCGCGTCTGCACGTCTCAGGCCTGTACGGCGGCGCCGGAGGCGATCAGCGCCTCCACGCCAGGCGCGCCCCATGCGGTGAGCGCCTCCCTGGTCTGTCCGCCAGGCTCGGTAGGTCCGGTGCCCAACGAGGCACTCGTCCGCGAGAACCTCGGCGCGGGCGCGGGCTGCAGGACGCCACCGCGGTCGACGTACGTTCCTCGGGCCTCGAGATGCGGGCTCCCGGCGGCCTCGGTGAGCGGCAGCACCGGTGCCACGCACGCGTCGGTGCCTTCGAAGACGGCCGTCCACTCGGCTTGCGTCCGCTGGGCGAACCGGGACGCGAAGAGCTCGCGGAGCGCCGGCCACTGCATGGGATCGTCGCGGCTGGGCGCGGTCTCGCCGATCCCGAGCCGGTCGAGGAGGACGGCGTAGAACTGCGGCTCCAACGCCCCGACCGACATGTGCCGGCCGTCCGCGGTCTCGTAGAGGCAGTAGTACGGCGCGCCGCCGTCGAGGACGTTGACCCCCCGCTGCTCCGTGGCGAACCCGCTGGCGAGCATCCCCGCGAACATCGTGGAAAGGTGCGCCGTACCGTCCACGATCGCGGCATCCACGACCTGGCCCCGGCCGCTCACGCGGGCTTCGAGGAGCGCGGCGAGCAGCCCGATCACGAGGTACGTCGACCCGCCGCCGAAGTCGCCGAGGAGGTTCGTCGGGAACTGTGGACAGGTCGGGTCCTGCCCGAGCCCGTGCAGCGCGCCGGCCATGGCGATGTAGTTCAGGTCGTGACCGGCCCGACTCGCCAGCGGACCGTCCTGGCCCCAACCGGTCATCCGGCCGTAGACGAGTCGCGGGTTGCGCTCCGCACACGGCTCGGGTCCAATCCCGAGCCGTTCGGCGGCTCCGGGACGCATCCCCTCGATGAGGACGTCGGCCTGCTCAACGAGTGCGAGAACCGCCTCGACGGCCTCGTGCCGTTTGAGGTCCAAGGCCGCACTGGGCCGGCCCCGGGTGAGCAGGTCGGTGTGCCGGTCGCCCGGGCTCGTCACGCCGGCCGGACGCTCGATACGGATCACGTCCGCGCCCAGGTCGGCCAGGATCGTCGCCGCATGCGGACCCGGTCCGATCCCGGCGATCTCCACCACACGGACGCCGCGCAGCGGTCCGGTGCCCTGTCCGAGCTCAACGGCCATGCGCGCGATTGTGGCAGCACCCGCGGTCCCGTTGAGGAGGCGCCCGTTCCGGTTGAGGAGGCACTCATTCCGAGGGGCAGTTGAAACCCGCGCCGTCTCAACGGGATTCAGCGCCGTCTCAACGGGATTCAGCGCCGTCTCACCGGGAACGCGCGCCGCCTCAACGGGAATGCCTGCCGCCTCAACGAGGTCAGGCGTGAGCCTCGCCGAGGTCCTCGTGCTCCCGGTGGCTCTCCGGCTCGATCTGGAAGGTGACGTGCTCGACCGCGAAGTGGGCGGCGACACAGTCGCTGAACTCGTCGAGCAGCGACCCGATGCCGCGTTGCTGCAGGCATCCGTCGGTGACCGTCACATGCGCCGAGAGCACGGGCATCCCGCTGGTGATCGTCCAGGCATGGAGGTCGTGCACGTCCACGACGCCGGGGACCTGCACCAGGTGGTCGCGTACGTCGTCGAGGTCGAGGTGCGCGGGGGTGGTCTCGAGGAGCACCGCCACCGCGTCGCGCAGCAGCCGCACCGACCGGGGCAGGATCAGCACCGCGATCAGCAGGGACGCGAGCGGGTCCGCGCGCAGGAACCCGGTCGTGATGATCACGAGCGCCGCGAGCACGACCAGGCCCGAGCCCACGAGGTCGCCGAGCACCTCGACATAGGCGCCGCGCATGTTCAGCGACTGGTCGCGGCGCCTGGCCAGCAGGGTCAGTGACAGCGCGTTGGCGACCAGGCCGACGGCTGCGAACACGAGCATCGGCACCGTGTCTACCGGCACCGGGTCGACCAGCCGCTGGACGCCGACCACCGCCAGGTAGCCGCAGACGCCGAGGAGCACGACGGCGTTGACCAGGGCAGCCAGGATCTCTGCGCGGTGCAGCCCGAAGGTACGCCGCGACGTCGCCGGGAGGCTCGCCATGTACGACGCCGAGAGCGCGACCACGACCGAGGCGGCGTCGGTGACCATGTGGCCCGCGTCGGCGACCAGCGCGAGGGATCCGCTGACCCAGGCGCCGACGAGTTCCACCACGACGACGGCCACGGTGACCGCCAGCACGATCTTCAGTCGGCTCCGGTCCAGCGCACGGCCCTCTGCGTGCCCGTGCACGTGTCCGGCGCCCATGCGACCAGCGTAGGGGCGCGTGCGGCGGCTCAGGCAAGAACTACGGCCCGTGCGCCGAGCCACGGGCGTTCCCCGCCAAGACGATCCTCGTGAGCCCCAGGGTTCACTGCGCCTGCGCGTGCGCGGCGATCACGTCGCGGTACCACGCGAAGGACGCCTTCGGGGTGCGCGTCTGGGTCGCGAAGTCCACGTGCACCAGGCCGAAGCGCTTGGTGTACCCCTCGGCCCACTCGAAGTTGTCCAGCAGCGACCACGTGTAGTAGCCGCGCACGTCGACGCCCCGGTCGACGGCCTCGGCGACCGCCCGGAGGTGACCGTCGAGGTAGCCGATCCGCTGGGGGTCCTCCACCCGGCCGTCCGCATCGGCCTCGTCGTCGTACGCGCAGCCGTTCTCGGTGACGTAGACCGGTGCGAGCCGGTCGCCGTACCGCTCCTGCATCGCGAGGAGCAGCTCGGTGAGCCCCTCGGGTACGACGGGCCAGCCGAACGCCGTGCGCTCGTAGCCCTCGACCGGCACCGTCTTGAACGGAACGCCCGGGATCGTCATTCGGCCGGCGCCGGCGAGTGGCGAGCCGGGGTCGGCCACCCGGGTCGGGTTGTAGTAGTTGACGCCGTAGAAGTCGACCGGAGCCGCTATCACGGCGAGGTCCTCGGTCACAGGTCCCGGCATCAGCTCGGCGATCCCCTCGGGGTAGCGGCCGAGCAGGACTGGGTCGGCGAAGAGCCGGTTCCACAGCACGTCATACCGGCGGGCCGCCTCGACGTCGGGCGCCGACGAGGAGGCCGGCCACACCGGGGAGTGGCTGTTCGCGGTGCCGACGCTGCGGGCACCGACGGCGCGCAGGGCGGCGACCCCGCGCCCGTGCGCGAGCAGCAGGTGGTGGGCCACCGGGAGCGCGTCGAGGAGGAGCCGCTCGCCGGGCGCGTGCACCCCGAGCGCGTGGCCCAGCATCATCACCACGTTCGGCTCGTTGACCGGGCACCAGTGCGCGACACGGTCCCCGAGCCGGAGCCCGACGAGCGTGGCGTACTCCGCGAAGCGTTCGGCGGTCTCCCGGGCGAGCCACCCGCCCCGGTCCTGCAAGGGTTGGGGCAGGTCCCAGTGGAACAAGGTCACCATCGGCTCGATGCCGGCCTCGAGGAGGGCGTCCACCAGGCGGTCGTAGAAGGCCAGGCCCTCGGGGTTCGCCCGTCCGGTCCCCTCCGGCTGGATGCGCGGCCAGGCCACGGAGAGCCGGTACCCGTCCAGCCCGAGGTCGCGCATCAGCGCGACGTCCTCGGCGTACCGCTGGTAGTGGTCGCACGCCACGGCGCCGCTGCTGCCGTCCGCGACCCGGCCGGGCTCGGCGCAGAAGGTGTCCCAGACGCTTGCCCCGCGGCCGCCCTCGTCGACGGCGCCCTCGATCTGGTACGCCGCCGTGCTGGCGCCGAACCGGAACCCGGCCGGTAGTCGGGGCAGGCGCGGCGTGCTCGTCTCCGGCATGCGCCCACCCTGTCAGACCCCGCGCGGTGCGGCATGAGCGGCCGAGTCGGGCGTCATCCGCACAGATCCCGGCATTCGGTGAAGTCGGGCCCCGGGACGACCGATGCTGTGAGAAACCCAAGGAGACCACGATGGTGCCGCGCAGTGAGGCCACGCGCATCCGCAGCCTTGCCAGGGTGGCGCGCGCCCTCGGCCACTCGGCCACGCTGTCGGGGCTCCTGGAGGTCGCCGCGGAGGAGGCCCGCAACGCCATGGGGGCCGCCAGCGTCTCCGTCAGCCGGTTGGAGGCGGGGACGCAACGGATCCGCACCCTCGTCAACGTCGGCGAGCTCGGGCCGAACGAGGTCCGGTGGCCCGAGGACGAGACGTACGAGATGGACGAGTTCGCCGGGATCCGGCTGGTCGTGGACAGCCTGGAGACCTGGGCCTGGAGCCTCGAGGACCCGAACATCCCGGACACGGAGCGGGCCTTGCTGACCGACCTCGGCAAGGGGTCGTCCCTGGGCGCCCCGCTCGTGGTCGACGGCCGGCTGTGGGGCGAGTTCTACGCCACGCGAAACCTGGGGGACCCCGGGTTCGAGGACATCGACGTGGCCTACCTCGAGGCGCTCCTTGCGATCCTGGGTGGGGCGGTCTCGCGGGCGCTGCGAGAGGAGTCGCTGGAGCAGCTGGCCTACCGGGACCCGCTGACCGGGCTGCTGAACCGACGTGCCCTCGACGAGCAGGCCCGGACGGCGTTCTCGCCACAGGGAGGTGGTTCCCGCGTCGTCACCGCGGTGACCATCGACATCAACCGGCTCAAGCAGGTCAACGACTCGCTCGGGCACGTGGCCGGCGACCAGCTGATCCAGACCGTCGCCCGCGACCTGCAGAACGCCTTCGCCCGGCTGCCCGGGGCGCTGGTCGCGCGGGTCGGCGGGGACGAGTTCACCGTGCTCGTCAGCGGCGCCGACCCCTCGGCGGTGCTGCCGATCTCCGACGAGCTCTGCAGGCGCACCTGGAGCTTCGGGGCCGGGACGGGGGTGTCCGCCGGTGCCGCCTCGGTGGAGGTGGTGCCGGGGGGGACGGTGACCCCGAGCGACCTCTTCGCGGCCGCCGACCGGGCGCAGTACGTCGCCAAGCGGGCCCACTCGGCGCGGACCGTGCTCGCGGACGACGTCGACTCCCCGCCGTACGGCTCCGACTGCTGAGCCGCCCTGCGGC
>JAWWPF010000105.1:0-4713 GCA_033850795.1 Nocardioidaceae bacterium
ACGGCCTGCGCCGTCGGTTCGGCGCGCAGCAGACCAGCGCCGGCGAGGCCCATCTCACCCGGATCCTGGACGTGGCTCTGCAGCGAACCGGCGGAGGAACTCCGGCGGGACCTGCTCCGTGAGCCACACGCCGTTGTCCGAGACCTCGAAGCGGTAGCCGGCAGCGTGCATTCGCGCGGCGTCGACCTCGAGCACGACCGGCGACCCGTGACGCGCGCCGACCCGACGCGCCGTGACCGGGTCCGGCGACAGGTGGACCGCGTGCCGGCTGCCCTTGTGCAGGCCGTCGACCAGGATCGCCGGAACCCTGCCCTGGGCGGTGCCGTGGAGGAGCCGGTCCGGTGGTACGACGGACTGCAGGCCCAGGTCCACCGGGACCGAGTGCCCCTGGTTCGCGCGGATCCGGTCATGGGTGGCGTCGATCGTGAACCGGTGCTTGTCGTTCGTCGCCACCACGGACTCCAGCCGCTCCCGCGTCACCACGACGCCGTTGCGTTCGAGCGCGGACATGAGCTCCGGGACCCGGACCCAGCCCGCCTCGTCCAGGCTGATCCCGACGCTGCCGGGGTCGTGCCGCAGCACGTAGGACAGCCGCTTGGACAGTCTGACGTCGTCCACGGAGGCCGGGTCCCGAGCGGGTGAACGGACGAGGGCCGGTCAGCTGGCCTTCTTGGCCACCGCCTTCTTCGCGGTCTTCTTCGCGGCCGGCTTCTTGGCGGCGGCCTTCTTCGAGGTCGACCTGCCGGAGTCCGACTTGCTGGAGCCCGACGTGGCGGACTTGCTCGACCGCCCGGTGGTCGACGTCTTCGCAGTCGTCTTCTTGGCGCCGGAGCCGCTCCTCTTCGCAGCCGGTCGGTCCGCCGCGTCGTCGTCGTCGTCGTCATCGGCGTCGGCGGAGGACCCGTCCGAGGCCGCCGAACCGCCGGCCGCGGACCCCTCGCCCCGAGACGACTTCGCCGCGTCGACCGAGCGCTGCAGGGCCGCGAGGAGGTCCACGACCTCGCCGGTCGCCTTCTTCGGCTCCTCGGGCGCGGTGACCTCGCCGCCCTCCAGCTTCGCCTGCACCAGCGCCTCCACGGCCCGCTGGTAGTCGTCCTCGTAGTCGTCCGGGTCGTAGTCACCTGCCAGCGTGTCCACCAATAGGCGCGCCATCTTCAGCTCCTGCGGCTTCGTCTGGTCCGTAGCGTTGAGACCGGCGAAGTCCGGCTTGCGGACCTCGTCGGGCCACAGCATCGTCTGCATGACGATCACGTCGTCGCGGACCCGTAGCACGGCGGTCGTCATCCGGGTCCGGATGGACACGGTCACCACGGCGACCCGGTCGGCCTCCTTCAGCGCCTCCCGCAGCAGCGCGTAGGGCTTCGCCGCCGCCTTGTCCGGCTCGAGGTAGTAGGACTTCTCGAGCCACATCGGGTCGATCTGGTCGCGGGGCACGAACTTCTCGACAGAGATCTCCCGGCTGCTGCTCGCAGGCAGCTCGGCGAGGTCCTCGTCCTCGAGGATGACCATCTGGCCGTCCTCGGTCTCGTAGCCCTTGGCGATGTCGGCGTACGCGACCTCCTCGCCGTCGATGCTGCACACGCGCTGGTACTTGATCCGGCCGCCGTCCTTGGCGTGCACCTGTCGGAAGGAGATGTCGTGGCTCTCCGTCGCGGCGTACAGCTTCACCGGGACGCTGACGAGCCCGAAGGACACCGCGCCTTTCCAGATCGCACGCATGGGCGGCTCCGTTCCTGTGTCCGACGTACCGACGGTCTCTCTCCTACCCATCATGGCGCACCGACCTCACAAGACGGCAGGTCACGGGGCCGGTCGGATGTCTGTTGCGACAAGATGGGCGCCATGCGCCCGATGTTCGCCACCCGGGGGACCGCCGTACCGCGCGGCAGCGACTGGCTCCACGAGGTCAAGTGGGACGGCATCCGGGTCCTCGTCCGCATCGAGGCCGGCGCCGTCCGGATGTGGTCGCGCAACGAGAACGACGTGACCGTGGCCTACCCCGAGCTGCAGGGCCTCGGAGGCCTGGCGCACGACGCCCTGCTCGACGGCGAGATCGTCGCGATGGCCGACGATGGCGTTCCGCGCTTCTCCGCGATCGCCGACCGGATGCACGTCCGCAACGCCCGCCGCGCCGAGCAGCTGAGCACGAGCAACCCGGTGACGCTGATCGTCTTCGACCTGCTCAGGCTGCACGGTGAGGACCTGATGGGCCAACCACTCAGCGAGAGGCGCGAGCGCCTCGGCTCGCTCGGCGTGGACGGTCCGCACTGGCAGGTCCCGGCGACGTACGACGACGGTGACATGCTTTTCAGAGCGACCGAGCAGCAGCACCTCGAGGGCATCGTCAGCAAGAAGCGCAGCTCCCTGTACTTCCCGGGCCGGCGCTCCGCGGACTGGCTGAAGTTCCCGCACCGGCCCACGCTGTCCTACGTGGTCGGCGGCTGGCGGCTGGAGACCGACAGCGAGTCCCGGCTGGGCGCGGTGCTCGTCGGCCAGCCGACGCCGGACGGCCTCTCCTACCGCGGCCGGGTCGGCAGTGGCATCGCCGGCAAGGTCGGCCAGAAGCTCATCGAGTTCCTGGCGCCGCTGACGGCAGACCGCTCCCCGTTCTGCGACGAGGTCCCGCGCGTCGACGCCAAGGGGACCACGTGGGTGCGGCCGGAGGTGGTCGTCGAGATCGCCTCACTGGGGATGACCCCGGGCAAACGGCTGCGGCAGCCGAGCTACCTCGGCGTGCGCGAGGACCTGGGCCCCCACGACCTGGCGGGCGCCGATGCCTGAGACCACCGAGGAGGTCCACGTCGAGGTCGACGGCCGGACCCTGAAGCTCAGCAACCTGTCCAAGGTGCTGTACCCGCTCACCGGCACCACCAAGGGCGAGGTTCTCAACTACTACGCCCGCATCGCGCCCGTCCTGCTGCCGCACCTCGCGCACCGCGCCGTCACCCGGATCCGCTGGCCGCACGGGACGAGCGACATGCAGTTCTTCGAGAAGAACGTCCCGAACGGCGTCCCGTCGTGGATCCGCACGGTCACGGTGCCCTCGACCGGCTCCCGCGGCGGAGGCGACAAGATCGTCTTCCCGGTGGTCGAGGGGCTCGCCGACCTGACGTACTTCGTGAACCTCGCCTCCCTGGAGCTGCACGTGCACCAGTGGACGGTCGGCAGGAACGGCCAGCGCAAGAACCCCAACCGCATGGTCATCGACCTCGACCCCGGAGCGCCCGCCGGGCTGCAGGAGTGCTGCCGGGTCGCGCTGCTGGTCCGCGACAAGCTCGAGGAGCGCGGGCTCTCGGCCGTCCCGGTCACCTCTGGCAGCAAGGGCCTGCACATGTATGCCGCGCTGCCCGGCCGGCGCAATGCCGACCAGGTGCGCGACGACGCGCAGGAGATCGCCAGGGAGCTCACCCGCGAGCACCCCGACCTGGTGCTCTGGAAGATGACCAAGTCGCTGCGCCCGGGGAAGGTGTTCCTCGACTGGAGCCAGAACACCGGCGCGAAGACCACCATCTCGCCGTACTCCCTGCGCGGGAGGGAGCGCCCCTACGTCGCCGCCCCGCGGACCTGGGAGGAGATCGAGGAGGGCGCCGAGGAGGGGCTCGGGCAGCTCGAGGTGGACGACGTGCTCGCTCGCGCCGACGAGCTCGGCGACATCTTCGGCGACGAGCTCGGGTCCGCCGGATAGCGGCCCAAACCATCGAGGACGGTTACGACATCATCGGGGACGGGATGGGACGACTCAGCTGATCGTCCTGGTGGCGCACGCAGCATCCCGCTAGGTAGACGCCCCGGGGCTCCCTGGTCCTCGTGGGTCTGCAGGCCGTCCGCAGAACCGCCACGGGCAACGAAAACCCGCCGCTCCCGAGATGCGGCGGGGATCCGTGGCGAGCGCGAGCGCCGATACCGGCACGTTTCCCGGCCGAACAGGTTCGGAAACCGAATGGCCGGAAATTTGACGGTCCCCTGAGCCCCACCCGTTCACATCCGACCCAGGTTCTCCACAGATGTGGTCGCGGACCCTTCCGAAGTGGTCGAGGACGTGCTGATACTCCGAGAGGCTCCCGGCCAAGACCGGCGACGACCGGCGACGACCGGCGGCCAGGGACCCGCGGAGGACCATGAGCCTCACCTATGCCGATGCGCACGGCGACCTGATCGAGACGCTCGACGCCGAGCTGCGGGCCGCTGTCCGCGCGGAGGGGGTCGACCCCCAGCGCGACGCCGCCCTGGTACGGCGACTGGCCGGCCGGGTCGTGGCGGACCACGACGAGCGCAGCCTGACCGGTGCCGTCGCCCCGGTGGAGGACCACGAGGCGGTCGTCGAGGAGCTGGTCGCGCGGGTCTCGGGGTTCGGTGCGCTGCAGCGCTACCTCGACGACCCGGAGGTCGAGGAGGTCTGGATCAACGACCCCAGCCGCGTCTTCGTCGCCCGCTCCGGGCGGCACGAGCTGACCTCGACGCTGCTGACCGGCGCGCAGGTGCAGGAGCTCGTGGAGCGGATGCTCAAGTCCAGCGGGCGACGCATCGACCTCTCGCAGCCGTTCGTGGACGCAATGCTGCCGGACGGGCACCGGCTGCACGTGGTCCTCGAGGGGATCTCGCGCGGCTTCTCGGCCGTGAACATCCGCAAGTTCGTGGTCCGTGCCGCGCGGCTGCACGACCTGGTCGCCCTCGGCAGCCTCACCGAGCAGGCCGCGTCCTTCCTCGACGCCT
>JAWWPF010000150.1:0-13743 GCA_033850795.1 Nocardioidaceae bacterium
AGCAACCTTCTGCTGCTGGCCGCCACTGCGCACGATCGCGTACACCGCGGACTCACTCTCTTCGTCGGACTGGTAGTTCTGCTGACGTTCTGGTTGCGCGCCCGCCCCGCCCCGCACGCTCACGGGAGCGGGGGTATGGCGGCCAGCACGCACGACGGTGCCTGCGCACCGACGACCAAGTCTACGGACCGCGCCCCGGCGGGTCAAAACCGGCGAGGCAGGTCAGCGCTTGCGGCCCCGCTTCTTGACCGGCACGTGCGCCTGCTCCGACGGCGGCTCCTGGGTCTCCGCCGCACCGGAACCCTGGTCCTCCGGGGCACTGGCCGACCCCGAGGCGCCGTTGGCTGACGCGTCCGGCGCGGACCCGTCGTGAGAGGCGGATCCTGACGGCGGACCCGCCGGACGCCGGGCGACCCGTCGCCGGGTGGAGGTCACCAGCCGAGGGCCGGCCGGCACGACCGGCGCCGCTGGCTCGGTCGGCTCCGCCGGCTGCTGGGGGACGTCCTGCGTCGGCTCCGAGAGGGTCTCGGCCTCGGCCGCGGCGGCCGGCACCTCCGGCTCGACGGGGCTGTCGACGGGGCTGTCGACGGGGCTGTCGGCGGAGATGTCCACGACGCTTCCGACGAGCGTCACCGCGGGGCTGTCGATCGGTGCGTCCGGCGATCCGGCCTGCTCCGCCGGCTGCTGGCTGTCCGCCGGCCCGTTGTCCGCCGGCTGGCTGTCCGCCGGCTTGGGCTCGTGCTTGGCCATGGCGGCGAGGTCCTTGGGCGAGGGAACCGCGCGCCCGACGCCGTTCCCGTTGCCCCGGCCTCCCCCGTTGCCTCCCCCGTTGCCTCCGCCGTTGCCTCCGCCGTTGCCGTTGGAGCCGCCGTTGCCGGCGCCCTCCTGCTCGCCGGAGCGGTTGCGCCCACGGCGGCCGCGGCGCGGCTCGTCCTCCAGCGACCTGCGGGGCTCGACCGGCTCGTGGTGGACTACCACCCCGCGGCCCTGGCAGTGCTCGCAGGTCTCGCTGAAGGCTTCCAGCAGGCCGGTGCCGATGCGCTTGCGGGTCATCTGCACGAGGCCGAGCGAGGTGACCTCGGCGACCTGGTGACGGGTGCGGTCCCGTCCCAGGCACTCGACCAGCCGCCGCAGCACCAGGTCGCGGTTGCTCTCGAGGACCATGTCGATGAAGTCGACGACGATGATCCCGCCGATGTCCCGCAGCCGCAGCTGGCGGACGATCTCCTCGGCGGCCTCGAGGTTGTTCTTGGTCACCGTCTCCTCGAGGTTCCCCCCGGAGCCGGTGAACTTGCCGGTGTTCACGTCCACCACGGTCATCGCCTCGGTGCGGTCGATGACCAGCGAGCCGCCGGAGGGCAGCCAGACCTTGCGGTCGAGGCCCTTGGCGATCTGCTCGTCGATCCGGTAGGCCGCGAAGACGTCGTCGTCCTCGGTGTAGCGCTCCAGGCGCTCCTCGAGGTCCGGCGCGACGTGCTGGACGTAGTCCTCGACCATGTTCCACGCGTCGTCCCCGGAGACGACCAGCTTGACGAAGTCCTCGGTGAACAGGTCGCGAACGACCTTCAGGGTCAGGTCCGGCTCGCCGTACAGCAGCTGTGGCGCGTCGCCCTTCTGCGCCCGGCTCTCGATGTCGGACCAACGCGCGGTGAGCCGCTCGACGTCGTGGGTGAGCTCCTCCTCGGAGGCTCCCTCGGCCGCCGTACGCACGATCACGCCCGCGGTGTCGGGGACGATCTCCTTCAGCAGCGTCTTGAGGCGGCTGCGCTCGGTGTCCGGGAGCTTGCGGGAGATGCCGCTGGTGGTGCCGTCGGGCACGTACACCAGGAACCGCCCCGGCAGGCTGACCTGGCTGGTCAGCCGGGCGCCCTTGTGGCCGATCGGGTCCTTGCTGACCTGCACGAGGATGGACTGCCCGGACTTGAGGACCTGCTCGATCTTGCGCGGCCCGTTGCCGGCGCCGAGCGCGTCCCAGTTCACCTCGCCGGCGTAGAGGACGGCGTTGCGGCCCTTGCCGATGTCGATGAACGCCGCCTCCATCGAGGGCAGGACGTTCTGCACGCGCCCGAGGTAGACGTTGCCGATCAGCGACGTCTGGGACTCCCGGGCGACGTAGTGCTCGACGAGGACCTTGTCCTCGAGCACGGCGATCTGGGTGAGGTCCTCGTGCTGGCGGATCACCATGACCCGCTCGACGGCCTCGCGGCGCGCGAGGAACTCGGCCTCGCTGACGATCGGTGCGCGGCGGCGACCCGCCTCGCGTCCCTCGCGGCGGCGCTGCTTCTTGGCCTCGAGCCTGGTCGAGCCGTGCAGGCTGGTGATCTCGTCCTCGGGGCTGCGGGGTCGGCGCACCCGCACGACGGTGTTCTGCGGGTCGTCCTGCGCCCCGTCGCCGTCCTCGCCCGAGCGGCGGCGGCGACGCCGACGCCTCGAGCCGGTGCTCTCCTCCGCCTCGTCGGCGTCCTGCTCCTCCGCCTTGGACCGGTCCGCGCGGGACCCGCGCCGGCTCCGGCCGCGACCTCCGGACCTGCCGTCGGTCACGGCGTCCGCTTCCGGGGTCTCGGCCGCGACGGTGTCCGGGGTGTCCTGCTCGGCCTGGGCGTCCTCGGTCGAGTCCGAGGTCCCGTCGTCGTCCTCGCCTGCACCGCTCCGGCGACGGCGGCGTCCACCGCGGCGCCGGCGACGACGGTTGCCGCCCTGCTCCTCGGAGTCGTCGTCGGAGTCCTGCGCCTCGTCGGCTGCCTGCTCGTCGTCCGAAGACTCGGCGTCGACGCCGGCGGCGGTAGTGGCGTCGGGCTCGGTCGTGGTCTCGTCGGCCGTCGTGGTGTCGTCGGCCGTGGTGGCACTGACGGTGTCGGCGGCCGCGTCCGCAGCGGTCCCGTCCGCGTGGGCCTCGTCCTCGGTGGTCGCCTCGGGCGCCTCGGCGGGCTGCTCCGGAGGGGCGGCAGCCGCCTTCCGGCGCCGCCTGGGCGCGGCCACCGGGTCGGGGGCCTTGAAGAGGACGGCCGGTGCGGCGACCACCGGGGTGGTCTCGCCGCCGGCGTCGGCTGTCTCGGAGGTGCTTTCGGGGCCTGACGCGTCGGTGTCCGGGCTCTCCAGGGCCGGCGCCGGAGTCTCCGGTGCGGGACCCTCCGTGTCCGCCCGCTTCGCGGCAGCCTTCGAGGCGGCGGTCTTGCGGGTGGTGGTCTTCTTCGCGGCGGCCTTCTTGGCGGGCGCCTTCTTGGCGGCGCTCTTGCGCGCCGTCCTCTTCGCCGGTGCGTCTCCGGGGGCAGCGGTCTCCTCGCCCCCCGAGACCTGCTCGGCGGTCAGCTCGGCGCCGCGCTCGGCCGTCTCGTGCATCGACGGCTGCTCGGCCTCAGGAGGCCGACCGACACTGATGGCCGCGCCCGTGTCGGTGTCAGTGTCGGTGCCCGTGTCCGTCCCTGTGGCGGATTCGCCTGCCGAGGTACTGGTCGGCTCGCCCGCCGGCGCTGCCTTCTTGGCCGTCTTGCGCGGCGCTCTGCGCGTCGTCTTCTTCACCACGGGCGCGACGGGCCCGTTCTCCGCCGACGTGCCGGGCGATGTCTCTGGCGATGCCTCTGGGGAGGTGTCCGATGGGGTGGACGTTGTGGTGCTGTCGTTCTCGTCGAGCATGTGCTCTCCTCGTCCTCCGGGACGCCGGGTGACCGGCGTCCGCGCGGAGGCGTGTCAGTCGCCCGACCGGTGAGCCGGTCGGACGCAAGCCTGCGGTGGTTCGCTCCGCACCCGTTGCAGCGCGGTGCGGCGCGGCGGCGACGTTCTCCGGGTCAGCGTCACATGGGCGCCCGCAGGACCGTCCGCGGTCACCGACAGCCTTCGACCGTTCCTGTCACCAACGGTCATGCCGTGTCGCGGTTAGGTGCCAACGGATCGCCCACCGTGCCGGTCTCCGTGTCCAGCGGGCCCTGGGCGAGCCGCTCGTGAAAGGGAGCGGCAGCCGCCTCGAGACCGGAGGTGCTCCGAAGTCCGGCGAGGACGTCGTCGGGTCTCACGGTCGGGGTTCCGTGCCGTAGGACCATGTCCAGTATCGCACACTCGCCCTCGCCGTCCTGCGCACTCGACGCAGCGAGCCTGACGACGGCGGCGCGGCAGTCGAAACTGCGTAGGCCCTTCTTCGTCATCCGCTCCACGAGCACCTCGTCCGCGGCGAGGAACGAGGCGACCGCCCGGCGGGCCTCGTCCGGCGGCAGGCCCGGCACCCGGCAGCGCCATACGCTCGCCTCGAGGAGGTCGGCGAGCGAACCGCCCGGCGACTCCACCACCTCGAGGACGTCGAGGCCGGGCGGCAGGGCCTCGTCGAGGGCGGCGAGCACCTCGGCCGGCTCGGTGGTGCGTGACAGCCCGATCTCGAGGTACTCGGCCTCGCTCGCCGCACCGGTGGGTGAGGCGCCGGCGTAGGAGATCCGCGGGTGCGGGCTGAAGCCCGACGAGTAGGCCATCGGGACGCGGGCCCGGACGACGGCCCGCTCGAACGCGCGGGAGAAGTCGCGGTGGCTGGTGAACCGGAGCCGGCCGCGCTTGGCGTAGCGCACCCGCAACCGCTGCACCGGGGGCGCCTGCTGCTCGGGCTGATCGCGCACGGCGGCACCCTACCGACGCTCCAGCGTCGTCTCGCGCCGCCGCCCGGTGGCCGAACCTGGGGCGCGCATCGGCGAGGATGGCGTGGTGAGGAGAGACGCAGTGCGGACGCAGCCGCGGGACGTGCCGCACGGCAGCCGCACTCAGCGAGTCCTCATCGTGGTCGGGATCGTGGTGCTCGCCTTCAACCTGCGCCCTGCGGCGGTCAGCGTGGGCCCGGTCCTCGACGAGCTGACGCGAGGGCTCTCGATGTCGCCCACGACGGCGGGGGTCCTCACGACGCTTCCGGTGCTCGCGTTCGCGGGTGTCGGCGCGCTGGCCCCGTGGCTGGCCCGCGTCGTGGGCCTGCACAAGGTCACGCTGCTGGCCCTCCTCGCGGTCGTCATCGGCCTCGGAGGGCGCTCGCGCACGTCCGACGTACCGCTGTTCCTGCTGCTCTCGCTGCTCGCCCTCGGCGGGATGGCGACCGCGAACGTCCTGCTGCCGTCGCTGGTCAAGCTGCACTTCCCGCATCGGGTGGGGCTGCTGACGTCGGTGTACACGACGTCCCTGGCCGTCGGGCTCACGCTCGCCTCCGTGCTGACCGTGCCGCTGTCGGACAGGTACGGCTCGTGGCGCTGGGGGCTCTTCGCGTGGGCGGTCACCGCGCTGGTGGCCGCGCTGCCGTGGGTCGCGCTGGTCCGCCACGACCGGTCACCGGAGCCGGTCGCCCGCGGCATCTCGCTGGGCGCCGTGGCCCGGACCCGGCTCGGCTGGGGGATGGCGCTGTTCTTCGGCTTCCAGTCGTTGCAGGCCTACTCGGTATTCGGCTGGTTCGCGAAGATCTACCACGACGCCGGCTTCTCCCACGGCACGGCGGGCCTGCTGCTCGGCGTGATCACCGCGATCAGCATCCCGCTGTCGTTCCTGCTGCCGTCGTGGGCCGCCCGGATGGAGAACCAGACCTGGCTGATCGTGGCCCTGGTCGCGTGCTACCCGGCGGGGTACATCGGGCTGATGCTCGCACCGAGGGCCGGCGCCTGGGTGTGGGCGGCCCTGGTCGGCGTCGGCGCGTCGGTGTTCCCGGTGGTCCTCACGCTCATCGGCCTCCGCGCGCGGACCAGCGAGGGCACGGCGGCGCTGTCGGGGTTCACCCAGTCGGTCGGCTACCTGATCGCGGCCGTGGGCCCGTTCGGGATGGGGCTGCTCTACGACCTCAGCGGCGGCTGGACCGTCCCGCTGCTGGCCCTGACCCTGCTCGTCATCCCCCAGCTGGTGGCGGGCCTCAGCGTGGCACGGCGGTCCTACATCGAGGACCAGGTCCCCCGAGTCGGCGCGTCCGCACGCTAGAACCCGCCGAGTCGGCGCATCCGCACGTCTCAACCTGGTCGAGTCAGCGCATCCACATGTCTCGGCGACGCTGTGGATAGCCGGCTGGGCTGCTCAGAGCACGCTGAGCGGCAGCAGCTGCCGGCCGGTGGGGCCGATCTGGATCTCGGTGTCCATCTGTGGGCAGACCCCGCAGTCGTAGCAGGGCGTCCAGCGGCAGTCCTCGACCTCCCCGTCGGAGTCCGGGTCGACCGCCTCCTGCCAGTCGTCCCAGAGCCAGTCCTTGTCGAGGCCCGAGTCGAGGTGGTCCCAGGGCAGCACCTCGGCGTACTCGCGCTCGCGGGTGGTGTACCAGTCGAGGTCCACCGGGGTGCCCGCCAGGGCCTGCTCGGCGGCCGTGGCCCACCGCTCGTAGGAGAAGTGCTCGGACCAGCCGTCGAAGCGTCCGCCCTCACGCCATACCCGCTCGATGACGGCGCCGACCCGGCGGTCGCCGCGGGACAGCAGTCCCTCGATGATCCCGGGGCGGCCGTCGTGGTAGCGGAACCCGATGGCGCGCCCGTACCGCTTGTCCGTGCGGACGCTCTCCCGCAGCTTCCGAAGGCGCTCGTCGGTGGTCTCGTGGTCGAGCTGCGCGGCCCACTGGAACGGCGTGTGCGGCTTGGGCACGAACCCGCCGATCGAGACGGTGCACCGGATGTCGTTGTGGCCGGAGACCTCGCGGCCCTTCGCGATCACCTTCTTGGCGAGGTCCGCGATCTCCAGGACGTCCTCGTCGGTCTCGGTGGGCAGGCCGCACATGAAGTAGAGCTTGACCTGGCGCCAGCCGTGGGAGTACGCCGTCGCGACCGTGCGGATCAGGTCCTCCTCGGTGACCATCTTGTTGATCACCTTGCGCATGCGCTCGGAGCCGCCCTCCGGGGCGAAGGTGAGCCCGGAGCGGCGGCCGTTGCGCGAGAACTCATTGGCCAGGGTGACGTTGAAGGCGTCGACGCGGGTCGAGGGCAGGGACAGGGAGACGTTCGTCCCGTCATACCGGTCGGCGAGGCCGGTGGCGACCTCGGCGATCTCGGTGTGGTCCGCGCTCGACAGCGAGAGCAGCCCGACCTCCTCGAAGCCGGTGGCGCGTATGCCGTTCTCGACCATGTCCCCGATCGTGGTGATCGAGCGCTCACGGACGGGCCGGGTGATCATGCCGGCCTGGCAGAAGCGGCAGCCACGGGTGCAGCCACGGAAGATCTCGACGGAGTACCGCTCGTGCACCGTCTCGGCCAGCGGCACCAGCGGCTTGCGCGGATAGGGCCAGGCGTCGAGGTCCATCAGCGTGTGCTTGTGGACCCGCCACGGGACACCGGAGGTGTTGGGCGCGACCCGCTTGATGCGGCCGTCGGGGAGGTAGCCCACGTCGTAGAACTTGGGGACGTAGACGGAACCGGACACGGCCAACCGGTAGAGGAGCTCGTCGCGCGGCGTACGACCGTCGAGGCCCGGACGGCCCTCGTCCTTCCACTCGCGGACCACCTCTGAGATCGCCAGGACGATCTCCTCGCCGTCCCCGAGGACCGCGGCGTCCAGGAAGTCGGCGACCGGCTCGGGGTTGAAGGCGGCGTGCCCGCCGGCGAGGACCACGGGGTCCTCCTCGCCGCGGTCCGCGGCGTGCAGCGGGATCCCGGCGAGGTCGAGGGCGGTGAGCATGTTGGTGTAGCCGAGCTCGGTGGAGAACGAGATCCCGAGCACGTCGAACCCGCGCACCGGCCGGTGGCTGTCGACGGTGAACTGCGGGATGTCGTGCTCGCGCATCGCCGCCTCGAGGTCCGGCCACACGGCGTAGGTGCGCTCGGCGAGGATCCAGTCGCGCTCGTTGAGCACCTCGTAGAGGATCTGGACGCCCTGGTTGGGCAGGCCGACCTCGTAGGCGTCGGGGTACATCAGGGCCCACCGGACCTCGACGTCGTCCCACGGCTTGGCCGTCGAGTTGAGCTCCCCTCCGACGTACTGGATGGGCTTCTGCACCGAGGGCAGCAGCGGCTCGAGCCGCGCGAACACGGACTCGGTGGAGACGGGGGTGGGCGACGGCACTTCGCGGACTCTCCGGATCGGCGGGAAAGGACTCCCCAGGGTACGACGGGGCGTCAGCCTGCGAGCGACCCCGGCCGTGCGCTGAGCCGGAATTGGCGCCGTCTCAACGGGAATTGGCGCCGTCTCAACGGGAATTGGCGCCGTCTCAACGGGAACGGGAGCCGGTTCAACGAGACCGGGCGACGCCCATGCCGTCGGCGCTACGCAGGTGGATGTTCTGCAACAGCCCCAGGGCCATCAGGCTGGCGAACATGGAGCTTCCGCCGTACGACACCAGCGGCAGCGGTACGCCGGTCACGGGCATGATCCCCAGGCACATCCCGATGTTCTGGAACGCCTGGAACCCGAACCAGCAGGCGATGCCCGCCGCGGCCACCCGGCCGAACAGGTCGTTGGCGCGCATCGCGATCCGGAGCGCCCGCCACAGAACGACTCCGAGCAGCGCGATGAGCACCGCGGAGCCGACCAGTCCGAGCTCCTCGCCTGCCACGGTGAAGATGAAGTCGGTGTGCTGCTCGGGGACGAAGCCGGCCTTGGTCTGCGAGCCGCCGAACAGCCCCTGGCCGAAGATCCCGCCGTTGCCGATCGCGATCCGCGCCTGCGTCGTGTTGTAGCCGGCGCCGCGGGGGTCGAGGGTCGGGTTGGTGAAGGCCATGAACCGGTCGAGCTGGTAGGCCTTCAGGACGTGCAGCCGCACCGCAAGCGTGGCGGCGCAGACGGCGCCCACGAACAGCGCCAGCAGCCAGGCCCGGCCGGCCCCGGACACGGCGATCACGCCGAAGACCGTCGCCGAGAGGACGAGCATGGTGCCGAGGTCCGGCTGCAGCAGGATCAGGCCGGCCGGAAGGGCGGCGATGGCGAGCATGCCGGCCACCTCCGCGGCGCCGACCTGCCACCGCGACCGGGTGCTCATCGAGCCCTCGGTCCGCTCGGCGACCAGCAGCGCCATCCCGATCACCACCGCGAGCTTGGCGAACTCGGCGGGCTGGATGGACATCCCGGCGAGCTGGATCCACGAACGGGAGCCGTTGATGGTCGATCCCATGACCAGCACCAGGACCAGCCCGGCCACGGAGGCGGCGTAGACGAGCGGAGTCAGGATCCGCACCCACCGGTGGTCGGTGGCGGCGACCATGACCCCGAGCACGACCCCGATCGCGATGTTCACCAGCTGACGCTTCAGGTACGCGTTCGGGTCGCCCGAGGTCAGGTCCTCACGGGTCGACGTCGCCGACCACACGAGCACGGCACCGGCGCCCAGCAGCAACGCGGTCGCCAGCATGAGCACCCAGTCGAGCCGGACGGCGCGCACCCTGGTCGTGGTGCCGATCCGGCTGCTGCCGCGGGGTCGCACTGCCATGACGGTCATCGCGTGCCCTTCTTCGCGCTGCTCTTCGTGGCCGTCGACCCGCCCGTCGACCCGCCCGTCGACGCGCCGGACGACGCGCCCGGCGGCGTCACCGGCGGGAGGATCTCCCCGTCGTGGGCGAAGACCGGGAGACGGCTCGGGGGCTGTGCGTGCGGCAGGGCTGCCCTGGCCTTGTTCACGGTGGTCCCGTGCACGCCGTACAGCGCCTCCCAGATCTTGCGCACCGCCGGACCGGACGTCCCGGACCCGGTGCCGCCCTGGGTCACCATCATCAGGACGACGTAGTTCTTGTCGTAGGAGGCGACCCAGGAGGTGCTCTGCTTCCCGTGCACCTCCGCGGAGCCCGTCTTCGACCTGATCCGGACCTTGTCGAGCGGGAAGTTCACGAACTTCCAGGCCGTGGTGCCGGTCTTGGCGGTGCCGAGCAGCGCTTGGTCGATGTAGTGCAGCGTCGCGTTGCCGACCTTCACGTGACCAGCCACCTTGGGCTTGATCCGCTTGATGACCTTGCCGTTCGGGCCGACGATCGCCTTGGCGACGCGCGGCTCGTAGAGCGTCCCGCCGTTCGCGAGCGCGGCGTAGGCGCGCGCCGACTGCAGCGGGGTGACCAGCGTGTCGCCCTGCCCGATCACGAAGTTCACCGCGTCACCGGCGTGGTACTGGTAGCCCTCGAGACAGAACTCACGGGCGAACACGTGCAGGTAGTCGTAGCCGGGCTTCTTGCCGATCTTGCAGTAGTACGCCTTGTTCGCCTGCCAGTACGCCCGCTTCCAGTGCCGGTCGGCGATCCGGCCGGACGCCTCACCGGGGATGTCGATGCCGGTGGGCTTGCCGAAGCCGAACATCTTCGCGGTGCTCACCAGCGGGTCCTTGGCATTGACGTCGCTCTTGTCGGAGCCGAACTTCTGCCAGAAGTGGTAGCCGACCCGGTAGAAGAACGTGTCGCAGGAGATCTGCAGGGCCTTGTCGAAGCCGATCATCCCGAAGGACTCCGACTCGTAGTTCTTGAAGAACCGGTTGCCCACCTGGAACCCGGGCGAGCAGTCCAGCCGCGTGCTCGGCCCGTACCCGTGGTTGAACGCGCCGGCGGTCATCACCGGCTTCCACGTCGACCCCGGGGCGAACTGCCCCTGCGTCGCCCGGAACAGCAGCGGGTAGCGCGCCTTGGCCGAGTAGAGCCGCCGCAGCTGCTTGGCGCTGATCCCGCCCACCCAGGTCTTCGGGTTGTACGTCGGGGAGCCGGCCATCGCGACGACCCGGCCGTTGTGCGCGTCGAGCACGACAACGGCGCCGGAGTCGGCCACGTAGTTGCGGCCCGTGACCTTGTCGAACGTGGCCCGCGCCGTCTTGATCGTGTCGGACAGCTGCCGCTCCACGACGCCCTGGACGCGAGCGTCGATCGAGGTGACGACCGTGTCCCCGGCACGGCCGGCGACCTCGCCGGAGTCACCGAGCACGCGGCCCATCGAGTCCACCGCGACCCGCTTGTAGCCCGGCCGGCCACGCAGGTAGCGGTCGTACTCCTTCTCCAGCCCGGCGCGCCCCACCACGGACGCCGCGTGCAGGGAGGTGTCGTGCTGGGCCTTGGCCTCGGCGTACTCGTCGGAGGTGATCGGGCTGAGGTAGCCGAGCAGGTGCGCCCCGTTGACGCCGTACGGCGACGGGTAGGTCCGCACGTTCTGGGGATCGACCAGCACCGCCGGGAAGTTCTCGCCCTGCTCCATGATCGCCACCGCGGTCTGCTGGCGGACGTCCTGGGCGACCGGCGCCGGTTGGTACGGCGACCCGTTCCAGCACGTCCCCGCGCGCGACCCGGGCTCGCCGCAGAGCAGCGTCCGGGCCCGGATCGTGCGGACCGGGACGTGCACGGCGCGCGACAGCCGGCGCAGCACGGTGGCCTGCTTGGCCGAGCTCATCTTGTGCAGCATCGTCCGATCCAGGCTGACCACCCAGGAGGTCCGGTTGGCCACCAGCGGACGCCCCATGTCGTCGACGATCAGGCCGCGGGCGGGCGAGACGACGAGCTCGCGGACCGACTGCTCCGCGGCCTGTGCCTGGTAGGCCTCGCCACCGAGGACCTGCATGTACCACAGCCGGGCGAAGAGGGTCACGAACAGCGACAGGACCAGGGCCTGCACGACGAAGAGCCGCAGCCGCCCCCTGGTGGCGGACGACGCGCGGACCTTCTCGCCGGACGGGGCGCTCCGGCGTCCGGCTCGCAGGAACCTCATCAGTACGCGACCTCGTGCGGCTTCAGCCGGCGGAACAGCCGCATCACCGGCGGCAGCACGAACGGGGTGACCAGCACGTCGTAGGCGACCGCGACCGGGATCACCCGCAGCGCCTCGGCCACCGGGATCGCCGGGTCGTGCAGCAGCATCCCGCTGAGCGCGAAGACCGATGTGCCCACGAAGGAGCTGGCCCCCACGGTCAGCAACGCGGCGACCGCGGACGTGCCGGCGTCGTGCCGGACCCGGCCGGCCAGGTAGCCGACGACGACCAGGGACAGGGCCCAGCGGCCGGCGACGTGGTCGGCGGGAGGCGCGAGGTCGATGGCCAGTCCCCCGCAGAAGCCGAGGACGGCCGCGATCTCCGGTCCGCGGACCAGGGCGGCGGCGACCACGACGAGCAGCGCGAGGTTGGGCACCACCCCGTCGAAGGACATCACCGAGAAGACCGCGACCTGGAGGACGACGGCCACCACCAGCACCAGCGTGGCCACCAGGGCCCGGACCAGGGACATCAGCGCCCGCCTCCGCTCGTCGTGGACGCGTCGGCCTTGATCACGGTCCGGTCGCTCCTGGTCTTCTTGTCCACGACCACGCCCACCAGGTCGAGCGCGCTGAAGTCGACGTACGGCGTGATCACCGCGCGTGTCGACTGCTCGCGGGGGCTGCTGTAGACGGCACCCACCCGCCCGATCGGGATCCCCGGGACGTAGGGACGGCCGTTCCTGCTGCCCCACGTCACCAGCGAGTCGCCCTTGGTCGGGGTCGCGGAGGCGTCCACCAGGTCGAGGTCGAGCCGGGCCCGGCCGCCGACGTCGCCGCGACCGCGCAGGAACCCGACCTCCATGCTGGAGCCGAGGCGTCCGCCGACCACGGACTCCGGGTCGACGAGGAGCAGCACGGTGGCGGTGGAGCGGTCGGCACGCAGCACCCGCCCGACCAGGCCGTCGTTGTTGAGCACGGTCAGGTCCGGGCGGACGCCGGAGGTCGTGCCGGCGTCGATGGTGACGGTGCGGGAGAAGGACTGCGCCGGCCCCATCGCCACCACGCGGGCGGGGACGAGGGCGTAGCCGGTGCTCGACGACCTGGCCAGCAGTCCGTCCAGCTCGGCGGCCCGGTTGCGGTCCAGGGCGACTCCGGCGAGCTGGCTGCGGAGGCGGGAGTTCTGAGCCTGCAGCCTGGCCACGTCGCGGCGCAGCCCGTCCGTCGTACGGAAGTGGTCCGGGACGTCCGCGAAGGGGCGTACGGCGGTCGCGGCGGTGTTCTCGGCGGGGCCGAAGACGTCGCCGACGGCGGAGCGGACCGGGTCGAGGGGGGAGCTGTCCCCACTGCGGGCGTCGACGGTGATCACCGCGAAGCAGGCCACGAGGAGCAGGACGAGGACGGCGCGCGAGGGACGCGGTCCTGGGGTGGAGGGTCGCATGCCGGGGCGCTACCGCCTGGGCTCCGAGACGAGCACCTGCTGGAGCGCCTCGAACTCCTCGACGCACTTGCCGGCGCCCATGGCGACGGACAGGAGCGGCTCCTCGGCGACGTGCACCGGCATTCCGGTCTCGTGCCGGATCCGCTCGTCGAGCCCGCGCAGCAGCGCACCGCCGCCGGTCAGCACGAGCCCGCGGTCCATGATGTCGCCGGCGAGCTCGGGCGGGGTCTGGTCGAGGGTGGCCCGGACGGCGTCGATGATCGCGTGCAGCGGCTCCTCGAGCGCCATCCGCACCTCAGCCGCGGAGACCACGACGGTCCTGGGCAGCCCGGAGACCATGTCCCGGCCGCGAACCTCCGCCTCGGGCTCCTGCGACATCGGGAACGCCGAGCCGAGGGTCATCTTGATCTCCTCGGCGGTCCGCTCCCCCAGCATCAGGGAGTGCTCCTTTTTCATCCAGGCCACGATCGCCTGGTCGAGCTCGTCGCCGGCAGTGCGGACGCTGAGGGTGGTGACGATGCCGCCGAGCGAGATCACCGCGACCTCGGTGGTGCCGCCCCCCACGTCGACGACCATGTTGCCGGTCGCCTCGTGCACGGGGAGCCCGGCGCCGATGGCGGCGGCCATGGGCTCCTCGATGATGTAGACCCGACGTCCACCGGCCTGGTAGCCGGCCTCCTTCACCGCTCGCTGCTCGACGGCGGTCACGCCGCTGGGGACGCAGATGATCATCCGCGGCT
>JAWWPF010000099.1:0-2721 GCA_033850795.1 Nocardioidaceae bacterium
GAATGGCCAGGCTGGGTTCGCCGCCTACCGACGTGTTGACGACGGGTACGACCTGCACACGCTCCAGATCTTCACCGTCACCGGAGCCGGGATCAGCCGCAACTCGGTGTTTCAGGACCCCGAGGTCTTTTCTTCATTCGATCTGCCGCACCGGCTACCGTCCTGCCCGGGAGCGACCAGCATCACCAGCGGACGCCCTTCCCGTCCGGCAAGTGATGGGTCTTGATGCTCAGACCTCGACCGTTCGTCGGTGAAGTACTCCTCTGGGCGCAGCCCACTGGTAGGGGCCAGGAACTCGCCGTTTCTGCGGGTGAGCTCGGCGAGTGCGGGAATGTCCTCGCGTCCGAGAGGACGCAGGAGCGAGCCGGCCGGTTCCGGGTCTACTTGCACGATCCCGCCTCAACTCGTCGGGATCTGGCGCCAGGGGATGCTGTCAGGGCGAAGTCCGCGTCCTCAAGTCGGTGGGCCCGTTACGTGTCCGCGACAGATCCGGCAGGTCGGCTCGTGGCGTGACGGGCGTCGTCCACCGCTCGCTCGGTTGATGAGGGCGGCTGATGCATGGCGCCTCAGTCCGATGACTGGCCGGACGGGATCCAACAGGTCGTCATCCGCCCGGCCGCGCAGTCTGGGAGTCAGGTGACGCGCACAGTCCGCAAGGGGGACAGGCCAACGATCACCGCCGACACGGCGGACAAGGCTGCCACGCCGATCAAAGTCAGTCTCTCGTCAAACACGGTCAGCGCTATCCCGCCGAGGACGGCGCCGAGTGCTCCGGACGAACGGTTCGCCGAGCGTCTCGTGGCATTCGCCCGACCGAGCAGCCTGTCGGGGGTGATGGTCTGCCAATAGCCGGTGTCGTTGGCGTTCTCGACGCCCATGGCGAGTCCCTGAAGCACTAGCGCTCCGCCAAGCAGCGTCGCACCGGCGGCAACGTCGGGTGCCGCGGCGACCAGGATCCAGGCAACGGGGTGAACCGATCGCGTCGCGATGATTGCCGGTCCGGTGCCGAGTCGACGTCCAACCGTGGGTGCGACGGTCGCGCCAACGAGGCTGGCGACCCCACTGAGCCCCATCAGCACTCCGAAGGCCAACGCCGACAGACCCATCTGGCGCAGTGCGACGACCGTGAGCGCTGTGAACCCTGCTGCGTTGGCGACGAACCAGACGTGGGTCGACACTGCCAATGGGGCCAGAGTGGGGTGCCGGTAGGTCCATCGCAAACCCTCACGGATCTGGCGTCCTAGGTGTCGCTCGGCGCCGCCTTCGGCAGGTGACTCATCAACGTGAAGGCCGGCGTTCAGCACGGCGTCCACGAGATAGCTGAGTGCATCGACCGCGATCGCGAGGGGCGCACCAAGTAGACCGACCAAGCCGCCGCCGAGTGCGGGGCCGAGAGTCTGCGCTGCAGCGTCGCTCTGGTCGAGGTGGGCGTTGGCCGGGACCAGTCGGTTGCGGGGAACCAGGCGCGGCAGCAGCGACTGAGCCGCAGCGAACGCAAACACCGAGAACGCGCCGAACGCCAACAGCAACACGACCAGGCTCCATACCTCCAGCCCCCCGAAGCCGTACAGCACCGGCAACGCGCCTAGCGTGGCCGCTCGTCCGAGGCTGCTCCAAACCAGGATCCGCTGCCTCCGCCATTGATCGGCGTAGACCCCAGCAACGAGTCCAAGGACCGCGTAGGGCACGAACTGCGCGGCGTTGACGACACCGACGGAGAACGGGGATGCGTCGAGTCCATGGATAACGAGCACCGGCATTGCCACCGTCGTGACCGCGGTGCCGAACGAGCTGATCGTCGCCGCCGCCCAGTAGCGACCGAACGGGGCGTCCGCCAATGCCATCTCCTGACCGGTCGTTGGCTCTCCATCCCATCACAATCCTGACCGAAGGGCGGGTCAGGTGCGCTTCCAGTCGACCGCTCGTCGGCTGATTCGCGCGGATCGTCATCCGGCGACACGGTCGTCAGGACGGGCGTGGACTCACCGTGACCCACTGAGTGAGCGGGTTCCTCGGTGATGACGCCGTGGGTGATCAGCGCGCGGAGCGCGCTGGATCGGGGCGTGCGTAGCCCCGGCAAAGCGGCATTCGCGCGCCGTCCTGGATCCGGTGGGTGAGCGCCACGCTCCGCACCGGACTCATGCGCCGGTCCTCCCGTCGATGCCCTCGCGAAGCAGGTCGAGATGCCCGCAGTGCTGGGCGTACTCGGTGATCATCCGCAGCACCAACCAGCGAAGATCGACGTCCTCGTGCCAGTCCAGCGGTCGCGCGGGGTCGTCGAGCTCGTGGTCGGCGACGATGTCGCGGGAGACCGCGCACTCCGCGCGCCAGGCGTCCAGGTCGGCGGCGAAGTCGGCGTCCGAGGGCGGGTTGAAGTCGGCGTCGAGGTCGTCCGCGGTGAAGAAGAGGAACGGCACGTCCCGGCGCTCGTAGTTCTGCTGGAACCACCAGCGCTCGACTCCGGCGAGGTGTCGGATGAGACCGTGGATCGACATCGTGGACGGGGGCATGGATCGGGTCCGGGCTAGCTCCGAGGTCATGCCGCGACACTTCATCTCCACGGTCGCCCGGTAGTACTCCAAGTACGCCTCGAGCGCCTCACGCTCGGCGGCCCGGCGCGGGATGCGCGGGCGGTTGTCGTCTGCCCAGACGGGTGAGTGGCTCTCATCGGTCAGGCCGGACTCCGGCAGCATCGTGCCGTCAGCGGGGTGATCGCTCATG
>JAWWPF010000191.1:0-10700 GCA_033850795.1 Nocardioidaceae bacterium
TGCGGGAGCCCCGCGCTTCTTCTTGTCGGTCCAGACCGGCGTCTGAACCGACGCCGACGGGTAACCACCCCTTCAGTGGACCGCTTGGTCGAGGCGCTCCTCCCGGGTGGAACGCTGGACCGCCCCCGAGTTCACCTACCGGGGGCGGTCTATAAACGGACCGGCGCCTCCGAGGCGGATCCGTGGCCTGAGCCGATGAGCCCTCCGGCCCGTCTGCACGTCTCAAAGGGGCTCGACCCGGCCCGTCCGCACGCCTCAACCCGGTCGAGTCGGCCCGTCCGCACGTCTAAACCCGGTCGAGTCGGCCCGTCCGCACGTCTCCCGCAAGCCTGTGACCTGCGGATGCGCCGACTCGCGGGGGTTGAGGCGTGCGGTTGCGCCGACTCGCGGGGGTGGAGGCGTGCGGTTGCGCCGACTCGCGGGGGTTGGCGGGGACCCGCGCGCTTCTCGCCGGAAGCGGTTTGCTGCACACTGTGAGAGTTCGCCACATCGGGGCCCGGGGCGAAGGGGCCACGAACCGAGGGCGGGCCGCTGGGGGCAGCACCGGGGGAAAGCAAGGAGCAAGGACATGAGCCTGGCTGACGGAAGACTCCTGCCCTTCACCGATCGGCTGGTCTCCTTGACCCCGCCGCCGCTGCGCACGGTCCTGAAGAGACCCCTGCCCTCCACGGGCCGGCCCGTGCGACAGGCAGTGACGTCCCTGGTCAGGTTCACCCTCATCCTGTCGCTGATCGCCTTCGTGCTGCTCGCGGCGACGCATCTGGTCAACATGCTGGCGTGGAACGGCCGGTTCCAGTCGCTGAACGCCGACGACGACCGCAGCTTCTGGAGCTGGGCCAGCGTCGCGATCGAGTCCTCCGCCGCCTTCGTGATGGCACTCCTCGCCTTCATGGCGGGACGCCGGCGGACCCTGGCGTTCTGCGCCTGGGTGCTCCTGTTCTTGTCCCTGGACGACTTCATCCGCATCCACGAGAAGCTGGGAAGCGTCTACTCCCCGTTCCCTCACGCCGTACGGGATCTGTGGCCGGTGCTCTACCTCCCTCTCCTCGCGACCCTCCTGATCCTGCTGTGGCGGGTGTCCAGCGACGGCGACGAGGCGGTGCGAACGCTGGTCCGCGGCGGGCTCCTCGCCCTGGCGGTCGCGGTCGTGCTCGAGACGGGGACGCCCATCCTGTTCGCGATCGGCCAGGGGCACGGGAGCCCGGGCTACGAGACCGAGGTGGCGCTCGAGGAGGGCTTGGAGCTGAGCGGCTGGATCTGGGTCACCGGCGGCCTCGCGGCGCTGATGATCGGACGACACATGGCGGACCTCTTCACGGGCCGAGCTGACTGAAGCGGGGCCCGACCGGCGCTCTGCCACGCATGAAGCCACTGAAGTCCGGGCACCCAAGCCGGGTGGTGCGCCAGAGCGGCGTGCGTCAGCGGGAGGTCGCTCGTGCGGATCGTCGTCACCGGAGCCAGTGGGAACATCGGGTCAGCCTTGCTCCGCAGGCTTGTCGGGCAGTATGACGTCCTGGGGATCGCCCGACGGGTTCCTGAAGGGGCGGCGCCCTTCGACGCAGTGCAGTGGCGCTCGGTCGATCTCACCGATGCGACAGCGGCGGGCGACCTCGCGCAAGCTTTCACCAGCGCCGACGCGGTCGTGCACCTGGCGTGGGGGTTCCAGCCATCGCACGACCTGGCCTACCTCGAGGAGCTCGGGGTCGGCGGGACGCGGCGGGTGCTCGAGGCGGTCGCCGCGGCGGACGTGCCGCACCTGGTGCACATGTCCTCGGTCGGGGCGTACTCCCCGAAGCAGGACGACGAGCCCGTCGACGAGAGCTGGCCCACCGGCGGCGTGCCCTCCTCGCCGTACAGCCGACACAAGTCCCGGGCGGAGCGGCTTCTGGACGCCCACCAGTCGGCGTACCCCGAACGGGTCGTCAGCCGCCTGCGGCCGGGCGTGGTGGGGCAGCGCCGCGCGGGAAGCGCGCTGCTGCGCTACGCGGTCCCCGGCCTGGTGCCGGCAGCGGTGATCGGGCACGTCGGTGTGCTGCCCCTCGACCGGCGGCTGGCGCTGCCCATGGTGCACGCCGACGACGTGGCGG
The DNA here is from genome assembly GCA_033850795.1 of Nocardioidaceae bacterium. GTDB lineage: Bacteria > Actinomycetota > Actinomycetes > Propionibacteriales > Nocardioidaceae > Nocardioides_B. The sequence goes on from JAWWPF010000191.1 coordinate 2,088, forward strand.
ACGCCATCGTCCGGGTCCTCGACGAACGCGTGCCCGGGCCGTTCAACCTGGCCAGCGACCCGGCCGTGACCAGTGCCGCGATCGCCGGGGTGCTCGGGGCCCGGCTGGTCCACGTGCCCTCGAGCCTCCTGCGCGCCGGTATGTCGCTGAGCTGGCACGCGCGGCTGCAGCCGGTGGATCCGGGGTGGCTCGACATGGGGTTCGCCCTGCCGCTCCTGGACACCTCACGTGCTCGTGACGAGCTCGGCTGGGAGCCGACCAAGGACGCGCTCAGCGTGCTCGACGAGACGGTCTCCGGGATGCGGGAAGCCGCCTCCGACAGGTCCCCGGTGCTGCGGCCCCGGTCGGTGCCCGAGCAGCTGGTCCGCGCCGTACGACGAGGGCCGGTGTCGAGCCGCCACCACCCCTGAGCCCGGGCGGCACGGACTGGAACAAGCGCCGTCTCAACGGGAACAAGCGCCGTCTCAACGGGTCAGATGCCCGTGACGCCCTCGCCGCCGTAGTGCTCGGCCTGCTCGTCGAAGTTCTCGTGCTCGAGCAGGTGCAGGATCGGGACGCCGAGCTTGCGTCGGGCCCGCGAGGTCCAGTCCACGTGGAAGAACTCGGCGATGACGTGCTTGCGCGTCAAGATGATCGCCTCGGCCGCGGAGACCTCGCTGACCTTGCCGGCCAGGGCCTCGATCGGCTCCATGCTCACCACTTCGCCGTTCACGTTGGCCCCGGTCCGGGCGAGCTTGTCAACGCAGCCCGTGCAGTCGCTGCGAGCCTTCTGGAGGAGCTCGCGCTGCACCTGACGGATGTCCTCGCTGTCCATCACCAGGGCGGGCGAGGCGAGAACCTCGCTGGCCGCGATCGAGCCCATCGCCGACTCCACCCGGGCGGCGGCGTCCTCGACGGGCATCAGCACGTGGTAGCGGACGGGCTGCTCGATCTCCTGGTGCAGGCTCCGCACCTGGGCTGCGTCCTCCACGGACAGCGGTTGTTCGACAAGCAGCACCACGTCGTACGTCGCCGGCTCGCTCATGGCGACAGCGTAGACCTGAAACGGCCGCTCAGCCCCCGAGTACCTCGGCCAGGTCGTAGCTCACCGGCTCCTCGAGCTGCTCGTACCCACACGACTCCGGGTCCCGGTCCGGACGCCACCGCTTGAACTGGGCGGTGTGCCGGAAGCGGCTCCCCTCCATGTGGTCGTAGCCGACCTCCAGGACCCGTTCGGGCCGCAGCGGCACGAAGGACAGGTCCTTGCCGGCGCTCCAGCGGCTCTGCGTGCCTGGCACCCGGTCCGGGTTCGCGATGGCCCAATCGCTCCACTCGCCCCACGGGTGCTCCCCGAGGTCCTCGACGACCAGCGGCTGCAGCTCCTCGACGAGCTCCGCACGCCGCTTGGCGGTGAACGACGCGGACACCCCGATGTGCTGCAGCCGGCCCTGGCCGTCGTACAGCCCGAGCAGCAGCGAGCCGAGCAGCGGCTTCTCCGGCGTCGAGGTCTTGTGCAGCCGGTAGCCCGCGAGCACCACGTCCGCCGTGCGCTCGTGCTTGATCTTCAGCATGGTCCGCGCGTTCTGCTGGTACGTCGCCCGCAGCGGCTTCGCGACGACGCCGTCGAGTCCGGCGCCCTCGAACTGCCCGAACCACTTCGTCGCCTCCGTGGCGTCGGTCGTCGTCCGGGTCAGGTGCACCGGCGGTACGGCGTCCCGCAGCGCCTCCTCGAGCCGGGCCCGGCGCGTCTCGAACGGAACGTCGAGCAGGGACTCCTGTCCGAGTGCGAGCAGGTCGAAGGCGACGTACCCGGCCGGCGTGGTCTCCGCCAGCAGCCGCACCCGGGAGTCCGCCGGGTGGATGCGCTCCTGCAGCGTCTCGAACTGCAGCCGGTCGACGCCGTCGGGACCGCGCAGGGCCACGAAGATCTCACCGTCCACGACGCACCGCGGCGGCAGCGACGCCTTGACGGCCTCCACGACCTCGGGGAAGTAGCGGGTGAGCGGTTTGGTGTTGCGGCTGGCGAGCTCCACCTCGTCGCCGTCCCGGAAGATGACGCAGCGGAACCCATCCCACTTGGGCTCAAAGGCCAGCCCGCCGAGCTTCGCGGGATCCGGGATCCCCTTCACGGACTTGGCGAGCATCGGCTGGACCGGAGGCATCACAGGCAGTTCCACGCTGGGATCCTAGGCGCCGTAGGCTGGCGGCGTGCCGATCGAGCTCAGCGAGCGCGACCCGCGCGTCCCCGCCGACCGGCTCGTCGCGGAGCTCGTGCCACCCCCGCGCTTCGCCGAGGTCAGCTTCGACAGCTACCGTCCGGACCCCCACCAGCCCACGCAGCAGCACGCCGTCGAGGTGCTGCGCGACTTCGCCGCCACCATCGGCGTCAAGCCTCGCCGGAGCCTGTTCGGCAGGGCCAAGCCGCCGGCCGGGCCGGGCGGGGTCTACCTCGACGGCGGGTACGGCGTCGGCAAGACCCACCTGCTGGCGTCGCTGTGGCACGCGGCGCCCGGACCGAAGCTGTTCGCGACCTTCGTCGAGCTGACCCATCTCGTCGGAGCACTCGGCTTCCACGACGCGGTCGACCTGCTGTCGTCGTATGCCCTGGTCTGCGTGGACGAGTTCGAGCTCGACGACCCCGGTGACACCGTGCTCGTCTCGACGCTGCTCACCCGCTTGCGGGAGTCCGGGGTCAGGCTGGCCGCCACGTCGAACACGCTCCCGGGCAGGCTGGGGGAGGGCCGGTTCGCCACTGAGGACTTCATGCGCGAGATCCAGGGCCTCGGGGCCCACTTCGAGTCGGTGCGCATCGACGGCGACGACTACCGGCACCGCGGCCTGCCCGACGCCCCGCCTGCCCCGGACCTCGCGACGGTGAGGCGGGCGGCGCGCCAGGACGGCGCCAGCCTCGACCACTTCGTCGACCTGTCCCGCCACCTCGCGCAGGTGCACCCCTCGAAGTACGGCGCCCTGCTCGACGGCGTGCGCCTGGTGTGTCTCGAGGACGTGCGAACGGTCGAGGACCAGTCCGTCGCCCTGCGGCTGGTGGTCCTCGCGGACCGCATGTACGACCGGGACCTGCCGGTGCTCGCCAGCGGCAGAACCTTCGACCAGCTCTTCGCGCCGCCGCTGCTCGAGGGCGGCTACCGCAAGAAGTACTTCCGTGCGATCAGCCGGCTGGTCGCCCTCGCCCGGGAGGGCGCCGCGCTCGTCGAGGCCCCTGGCTAGCATCGGGTCCATGGAGCGTGTCGGCGACCTGCACGTGGCCACCGTCGTGGTCAACGTCTCGGACATGCGCAGGGCGCTCGACTTCTGGTCCGCGGCGCTCGGCTACCGGCCCCGCGAGAGCGAGTGGGATCCGGAGTTCATGATGCTCGAGGACCCGGACCGCCGGCGGCTCCCCGTGTCCCTCCAGCTCACCGACGCAACGCCGAGCCAGCCGGTCCGGGTCCACCTCGACCTCTACACCGCCGAGCAGGACCGGCAGGTGCGACGGCTCGTCGACCTCGGCGCGACCCGGGTCGAGGACTGGCCCTACCCCGAGGACGCCGACTTCGTCGTGCTGCGTGACCCGGACGGCAACGAGTTCTGCGTCATCGACCACCCCCAGCTGACCTAGACCTCGGGCATACTCCCCGGCATGGCGAAGTCGAAGAAGGATCCCTCGACGACACAGCTGCTCGCCGTCCCGCCGGGGCCGGTCGACCTCACGTCGTACGACACCCGCGCGAAGCCGGGCTTCCCCGCGAACAAGAAGAAGGGCGCCGCCGCGCTGTACGCCATGGGGAACGAGCTCTCCGACCTCCAGGAGCGACTGTTCGCCGAAGGGATCAGCGGTGGCCGCCGTCGCGTCCTGCTCGTGCTGCAGGGGATGGACACCTCCGGCAAGGGCGGGATCATCCGCCATTCACTGGGGCTGGTGGACCCGCAGGGCCTGCACATCAAGTCCTTCAAGGCGCCGACCGCCGCGGAGCTGCGCCACGACTTCCTGTGGCGGGTGCGGCGTGAGCTGCCCAAGCCGGGACTGATCGGCGTCTTCGACCGCTCGCACTACGAGGACGTGCTGGTCACCCGGGTCCACGAGCTCGTCGGTCGTCGTGAGCTGACGAGCCGTTACAAGACGATCAACGAGTTCGAGAAGGGCCTCGTCGACGACGGCACAGTCATCGTGAAGTGCATGCTCCACATCTCCGCGGAGGAGCAGAAGAAGCGGCTGCTGGCCCGGCTCGCCGACCCGGAGAAGCTCTGGAAGTTCAATCCTGGGGACGTCGACGAGCGGCAGCGGTGGCCGCAGTACCAGGACGCATACCAGGTCGCGATCGAGAAGACGAACACCGAGCACGCACCGTGGCTGGTGGTCCCGGGCGACCGGAAGTGGTACCGCAACCTGGCGGTCGCCCGGATCCTCCTCGAGACGCTGCGCTCGATGGACCCCCGGTGGCCCGGGCCGGACTACGACGTGGAGCAGCAGCGCCGCCGGCTGACCGACGAGCCGCCGCTCGGCTGACCGACGAGCCGCCGCTCGGCTGACCGGTAGGGTCACCGCGTGATCCGCACCGTCTCGGCCACCCGCTACGTCGCGCCGCTGCGGGAGGGCGGCTCCCTTCCTGGCCTGATCGAGGCCGACGACCTCGGCATCTACGTGTGCAAGTTCCGGGGCGCCGGCCAGGGGGTCAAGGTCCTGGTGGCCGAGGTGCTGGTCGGGGAGCTCGCGCGGCGGCTCGGCATCCGGACGCCGGACCTGGTCGCCGTCGAGCTCGACCCGGTGATCGGCACCTACGAGGCCGACGAGGAGGTCCAGGACCTCCTCACCGCCAGCATCGGGCTCAACCTCGGCGTCGACTTCCTGCCCGGCTCCTTCGGATATGACGCGGCGTACGAGCCGGACCCTGACGCGGCGGCCTCGATCCTCTGGCTGGACGCGCTCGCGGCCAACGTGGACCGCAGCTGGCGCAACCCGAACCTGCTGGTCTGGCACCACCGGCTGTGGGCCATCGACCACGGCGCGTGCCTGTACTTCCACCACGCGTGGCCGGGCGGCATCGGCTCGCCCGAACGCTTCGCGCGCCAGCCCTACGACGCCGCCGACCACGTGCTGGCCGCGTACCGCTCCGGGCTGCCCGCCGCCGACGCCCGGCTCGCGCCTCTGGTGACCCGCGACCTGCTCGAGGAGGTGGCCGCGGAGGTGCCGGACTCGTGGCTCGAGCCGGTGCCCGGCGCGGAGACCCCCGCCGACCTCCGGAACGCCTACGTGGACTTCCTGGCCGCCCGGGTCGGCGGGGACCGTGGCTGGCTGCCCGTGGCGGGTGCGGCGTGAGCGCCCGGATGGGCTTCCAGTACGTCGTCCTGCGGTGCGTCCCGCGCGTCGACCGGGAGGAGTTCGTCAACGTCGGGGTGGTCCTCTACTGCCAGAAGGCCGAGTTCCTGGTGGCCCGCTGCCACGTCGACGCGGACCGGTTGACGGCCCTGTCTCCCGCGGTCGACGTCGACGGGGTGTGCTCGGCGCTGCGCGCGGTGGAGGCCGTCTGCCGCGGCGAGGAGTCCGCGGGTGCCGCCGGCCGTGCCCCGATGGGCACCCGCTTCGGCTTCGTGAAGGCGCCGCGCAGCACCGTCGTACAACCCGGGCCGGTGCACGGCGGCACCACGGACGACCCCGAGCGGGAGCTCGACCACCTGCTGGCCCGCTTGGTGCTCTGAACCCCCCTGGTCGGTCCGGCTCAACCAGCGTTCAGAGGTTGATCATGTGCCCGGCGATGCCCTCGATGGCTTCCTTGACCGCCTCGGACAGCGTCGGGTGCGCGAAGACGTTGCGGGCGACCTCGTCCGCGGTGAGGTCCCAGCGCTGCGCCAGGGTGAGCGCCGGGAGAAGCTCGGTGACGTCGGGGCCGATCATGTGCGCGCCGAGGATCTCGTTGTACTTCGCGTCCGCGACGATCTTCACGAACCCGACGGCCTCGCCCAGACCCTGCGCCTTGCCGTTCGCCGAGAACGGGAACTTCGCGACCTTGACGTCGTACCCCCGGTCCGTGGCCTGCTGCTCGGAGTACCCGAAGGAGGCCACCTGCGGCTGGCAGTACGTCGCGCGGGGGATGAAGTCGAACGGGACCGGCATCGTCTCCGCGCCGGCGAGGGTCTCGGCCGCGACCACGCCCATCGCCTCGGCGGTGTGTGCGAGCATCAGCTTGCCGGTGCAGTCCCCGATCGCGTAGACCCCGTCGACGTTCGTGCGCCCGAAGTCGTCGATCGCCACCGCGCCGCGGTCGGTCAGGGCGACGCCCGCCGCATCGAGGCCGAAGCCCTCCACCCGCGGGGCGAAGCCGATGGCCTGCAGGACCTTGTCGGTCTCGAGGACCTGTTGCTCGCCGCCGTCGGCGGGGGAGACGGTGACCCGGACCGGCTTGGACCTGTCGCCCGGGTCCTCGATCGACTCCACCTTGGTCTTGAGCATCACCTTGACGCCCAGCTTCTTGTAGTGCTTGAGGAGCTCCTTGGAGATCTCGACGTCCTCGGTCGGCACCATCCGGTCGAGGAACTCCACGATCGTCACGTCGACGCCGAAGTTCTTCATGATGTAGCCGAACTCGACCCCGATGGCGCCGGAGCCGGCGATCACGATGCTGCTGGGGAGCTCGGCGTCGAGGATCTGCTCCTCGTAGGTCACCACGCGCTCCGACAGAGACGTGTTGGGGATCAGCCGGGTGGTCGCGCCGGTGGCGATGATCAGGTTGTCGAACGTCAGCTGCTCGGTGCTGCCGTCCTCGCGCTTGACGTCCATGGACCTGGCGCCGGTGAGGGTGCCCCAGCCGTTCACCTCGGTGATCTTGTTCTTCTTCATCAGGAAGTGGACGCCCCGCACGATGCCCTCGGACACCTTGCGGCTTCGGGCGTGCGTCGGTTTGAAGTCCATCGACGCGTCGCCGGTGATCCCGAAGACGTCCTTCTCGTGCTGCAGGATGTGCGCGAGCTCCGCGTTGCGCAGCAGCGCCTTCGACGGGATGCAGCCGACGTTCAGGCACACACCGCCCCAGTACTTGCTCTCCACGACGGCCGCGCTCTTCCCGAGCTGGGCGGCGCGGATGGCAGCGACGTACCCACCGGGTCCGGCACCGAGAACGACGACGTCGAAGTGTTGGCTCATGGACCAGAGCCTATTGGCTCGGCGAAGGCCGACGTGATGGGGTGCGCGCAAGGACCGCCGCCCCTGCGGTCCGCGCCCCTGGCTCAGACCGGGACGAGCTCGACCGCGCCGACGGCGTAGCGCGCGAGCACCGTCCGGGCCACCTCGGGGTCGGCCCCCAGCGGCTCGGAGACCGCGATCGCCCCCGCCTCGACGGCGAGCTCCGCGGCGCGGTCCGGCAGGGTGCCGGGCGCGAGGAACATCGACCCGACGGCGATGTGGCGGCGGCCCTCGGCGCGGAACTGCCGGACCGCCTCACCGGTGGCCGGGGGCGCCGACGAGGCGTAGGCCGCGACAGTCGGCAGCCGGTGCCGCGAGCCCCACAGCCGCGCCAGCCGGGCCACCGCCTGGTTGGCGAGCTGGTCGGAGGAGCCCGCGGCCGCCAGCACCAGCGCGTCGAGCTCACGGACCCGGGCCTCGCGGAGCGCGGTGCGCAGTCGCCGGTCAAGGACCTCGAGGAACACCGGCTCCAGGCCCAGCACGTGGGTGGCCCGGATCCGCAGGTTCTCGTGCTGCTCCGCGGCCGCCGCGACGGCCCGCGGGACGTCGACCTTGGCGTGGTAGGCCTCGGTCAGCAGCAGCGGTACGACGACGATCTCGTCGTACCCCGCCCGGACCAGGCGGTCGACGACCTGGGGGAAGGACGGCTTGGAGAGCTCGAGGAACGCGGCCTCGATGCGCAGGTCGGGGCGCAGGCTGCGGACCTGGTCGACGAGGGCCTTCACGGTCTGCGCGGAGCGCGGGTCGCGGCTGCCGTGGGCGAGGGCCACCAGAGCGGGTGCGGTCATGGCAGTGGCCTCCTTTCGAAGTGGTGGAGCGCGGGGTCAGGCATGGATGCCGCACTCGGTCTTGCCGGTGCCGGCCCATCGGCCGCTGCGCGGGTCCTCGCCGGGCGAGACCCGGCGGGTGCACGGCCAGCAGCCGATCGAGGGGTAGCCGTCGTACTGCAGCGGGTTGACCAGCACGTTGTTCGCGTCGATGTAGCGGTCCACGTCGGCGGCGCTCCAGCGAGCCAGGGGGGACACCTTGACCTTGCGCTTCTTCGCGTCCCAGCCGATCACCGGCGCGATCACCCGGTTGTGCGTCTCGTCGCGACGCAGGCCGGTGGCCCACGCGTCATACCCGGCGAGCGCCTCCCCGAGCGGCTTGACCTTGCGCAGCGCGCAGCACAGGTCGGGGTTGCGGGCGAACAGGTCCTTGCCGTAGGTCGCGTCCTGCTCGGCGACGGTCTGCTCGGGTGTGACGGTGACGAGGTTCACCGGCAGGGTCGCGGCGACGGCGTCCCGGGTCCCGATCGTCTCCACGAAGTGGTAGCCGGTGTCGAGGAACACCACGTCGACCCCGGGTGCGACCTTCGAGGCCAGGTGGGCCAGCACCGCGTCGCCCATGGAGGAGGTGATCGCGAACCGGTCGCCGAAGGTGGCGACGGCCCACTCGATGATGACCTCGGCCGGGGC
>JAWWPF010000196.1:0-8515 GCA_033850795.1 Nocardioidaceae bacterium
TGACCTCCGCAGCATGCTGGAGCAAGCGGCTCGCCTCGGTCACAGCGACGTGGCCACGATCGACGTACGCACGTTACGGAGCTGGCTGGCCACCCAGCAGACGCTGGGCCGCGCACGAACGACGCTCGCCCGCCGGGCCACCGCGGTGCGCGTCTTCACCGCGTGGGCGCACCGGACCGGCCGCATCGACACCGACCCGGGTGCGCTGCTCGGCTCGCCCAAGGCCCACCGGACCCTTCCTCCCGCGCTGCGGGTCGACGAGGCCCGGGCGCTGCTCGAAGCGGCCACCGCCCACGCGGACGACGGAAGCCCGACCGGCAGCAGGGACGTGGCGATCCTCGAGGTGCTCTACGCGACGGGGATCCGGGTGGGAGAGCTGTGCGGCCTCGACGTGGACGATGTCGACCACGAGCGCAGGGTCCTCCGGGTCCTGGGCAAGGGCGGCAAGGAGCGGACCGTGCCCTTCGGGCTGCCGGCCGGCCGGACGCTTGACGCCTGGCTCGCCACGGGCCGACCGGCCCTGGTGGGCCCCGGGGCCGGGGCCGCGCTCTTCCTCGGCGTCCGAGGCCGACGACTGGACCAGCGCGCTGTGCGCACCCTGGTGCACGCCCGGCTGGCCGAGGTACCGGGCGCCCCGGACCTCGGACCTCACGGCCTACGGCACAGCGCCGCCACCCACCTGCTCGAAGGAGGAGCCGACCTCCGCACGGTGCAGGAGCTGCTGGGTCATGCGTCCCTCGCGACCACGCAGATCTACACGCACGTGACCACGGACCGGCTACGCCGGGCCTACCGCCAAGCCCATCCGCGGGCCTGAGCCGGCACCTCGCCCGTTGCCTGAACCGTTGCCTGAACCGTTGCCTGGGCCGTTGCCTGGGCCGGTGCCTGAACCGGTGCCTGAACCGGTGCCTGGGCCGGTGCCGGCAGGCTGGGGAACGTCCCCGGGAGCAGGCTGCGGAACAACCCCGGGAGGCCGGGGAGGGTGCCCTGGAGGAGGACGCCCGGCTGCAGCGGGAGCAGGATCACCGGCGCGGCACCGACCAGCAGCAGCGGGTCGAGGTAGTGGTCGCGGCCCTCGACGAGTCCCCAGTGCAGGCACCAGCGCGGGAAGCAGTGGGACCCGAACAGTTGCAGATGCCCGACCGGGGCGCCCGCGTCCAGCACGTCGCCCACGCTGACCGACGGCGTGACGGGCTCGTAGGTCGTCCGCGTGCCGCCCTCGTGCTGGACCACCACGACCCCGCGGCCGGCGATGGTCCCCGCGAAGCTGACCTGCCCGGCCTCGGCCGCCAGGACCATCTGGCCCGCCCGGCCGGCCAGGTCCACGCCCCGGTGCCCCCGTCCCCACCGGGTGGCCGGTGGGTCGAACCCGGCCACCACCTCGGGACGCGGCTCCAAGGGCCACACGCCAGACCCGGGTGCGGCCCGGGCCGAAGCGGCCGGCGCCGGAGACGTGAGGCAGCAGGTCAGCGTCGCAGCCAGGAGCAGGAGGGCACGCAGGACGTGCGAGACGATGCGGGTTCGGAGGCGGGTGCGGTTGATCGGCATGCCGCCACCCTGGAGCGGGCGAGACACCCCGGGCGACCGGGGCCGCGCAGCCTGGGGAGCAGTCGACCCGCGGCGTCGCTGTGGAGGACATCCGGCCCAGTTCGAGCCCCGGCCGGCGGCCGCGTGGGCCGGCCGGCGGGATTAGGGGTTGCGTCGCGCCGTCGTCTAGACTGGCGGGCGGCGAGCCGTGCACGCGGCTCGTACTTCGCACGCTCGACTCCGCGACGAGCTGCCCCCCGTTCCCGGGACGGCAGGTCACCGCGGGCGACGTCCCTCAGTCCCCGCCGTCGGTGGGGTACGGACGCGCCGGGCGTCAGGGCAGGGGACACCCGTCCGCCTGCGTCAACTGAGGCGACCCGCTCGTGCGGTCGCGCGCGGTGCGCGCGGTGGCATCGAGAGGGTCCTGACGAGAAAGGACGACCGGCATGGCCGTCGTCACGATGCGCCAGCTCCTCGAGAGCGGCGTTCACTTCGGGCACCAGACCCGTCGGTGGAACCCGAAGATGAAGCGCTTCATCATGACCGAGCGCAACGGGATCTACATCATCGACCTGCAGCAGTCGCTGGCCTACATCGACCGCAGCTACGCCTTCATCAAGGAGACCATCTCCCGGGGCGGCACCGTGATGTTCGTCGGCACCAAGAAGCAGGCGCAGGAGGCCATCGCCGAGCAGGCGACCCGCGTGGGGATGCCCTACGTCAACCAGCGCTGGCTCGGCGGCATGCTCACGAACTTCCAGACCGTGCACCAGCGGATCAATCGCCTCAAGGAGCTCGACGAGATCGACTTCGAGGACGTGGCCGGCAGCAGCCGCACCAAGAAGGAGCTGCTGCAGATGAAGCGCGAGCGCGACAAGCTCAACAAGACGCTGGGCGGGATCCGCGAGATGACCCGCACCCCGTCGGCGGTGTGGATCGTGGACACCAACAAGGAGCACCTCGCGGTCGAGGAGGCACGCAAGCTCCGGATCCCGATCATCGGGATCCTGGACTCCAACTGCGACCCCGACGTCGTCGACTACCCGATCCCGGGCAACGACGACGCGATCCGCGCGGTGGGTCTCCTCACCCGAGTGGTCGCGGACGCCGTCGCCGACGGCCTGATCGCGCGCTCCGGCGCCAAGACCGGCGACGGTGACGCCGCGGGCATCGGGTCCGAGGAGCCGCTGGCCGAGTGGGAGCGCGAGCTGCTGCAGGGCGACGCCGAGCAGGCTGTCGTCCAGGCCCCCGGTGACGACGCTCCGGCCGCCGCCGACGCGCCGGCCGCGGACGACGCTCCGGCCGCGGACGCACCCGAGTCGCCCGCTCACGAGGCCGGAGCCCCCGAGGGCCCGATCGTCGTTCCGGAGGGGTCGCCCGCCGACGCTCCGGCCGCCGAGGTGACCGGCGCGACCACGGAGGCCGCGGATACCACCGCCGACGGCCTCACGGACAGCCCCGCCGACAGCCCCGACGCGGAGACCGCGTCGACGGACGACGGCAACGCCTGATCCCGAGCCGTACGGCGCGGGTGCACCACCTGCGCCGTACGGCGTTCGAGCGGGCCCACCCCGGGCCCCTCACCTTCGACACACCGCGAGCACGAGGAGTGCACAGACAATGGCGAACATCACTGCCTCCGACGTCAAGAAGCTCCGCGACCTGACCGGCGCGGGCATGATGGACTGCAAGAAGGCACTCACCGAGGCCGACGGCGACTTCGACAAGGCCAACGAGATCCTCCGCGTCAAGGGTGCGGCCAAGGCCGAGAAGCGGGGCGCCGAGCGCACCGCACCCAACGGCCTGGTGGCGGCCTCCGGGACCGCCCTCGTCGAGCTCAACTGCGAGACCGACTTCGTGGCCAAGAGCGACGAGTTCGTGGCGACCGCGCAGAGCATCGCCGACGTGGCCGCCGAGGGGAGGCCCGCGAGCGCGGACGAGCTCCGGTCCCTCCCGCTGGGCGGGACCACCGTCGGGGAGACCGTGGACGCCCTCGCGGTCAAGATCGGCGAGAAGATCGAGCTCGGCCGGGTCGCGGTCTTCGACGGACCGGTCGCGACCTACATGCACCGGCGGGCCTCCGACCTGCCGCCGGCGGTGGGCGTGCTCGTCGAGTACTCCGGCGACGCGGCCGAGGCCGCCCGAGGCGCGGCGATGCAGGTGGCCGCGATGCGCCCGCTCTACGTGACCCGCGACGAGGTCCCGGCGGACGTCGTGGCCAAGGAGCGCGAGATCGCCGAGGCGACCGCCCGCGAGGAGGGCAAGCCCGAGCAGGCTCTACCCAAGATCATCGAGGGACGGCTCAACGGCTACTTCAAGCAGGTGGCGCTGCTCGACCAGCCCTCCGTGCAGGACCCCAAGAAGAGCGTCAAGGCGGTCCTCGACGCGGCCGGCGTCACCGTGAAGCGCTTCGCGCGGTTCGAGATCGGTCAGTAGCAGTCCGGAGCGCTGCATCAATTAGGGTTGGCAACGCGACGTCGTCGACGAGGACGCCGGTCCCAGTCGCCGGCGCACCGACGAAAGGACTGACCGTGACGGCCTACAAGCGAGTCCTGCTCAAGCTCTCCGGTGAGGTCTTCGGAGGGGGACGGGTCGGGGTGGACCCCGGGGTGGTCGATCGGATCGCCCGGCAGATCGCGGACGTCGTGCGCAGCGGCGTCCAGGTCGCGGTCGTGGTCGGCGGTGGCAACTTCTTCCGTGGTGCCGAGCTGCACAAGAGCGGTATGGACCGGGCCCGTGCCGACTACATGGGGATGCTGGGCACGGTGATGAACTGCCTGGCGCTGCAGGACTTCCTCGAGAAGCAGGGCGTCGAGACCCGCGTGCAGACGGCCATCGCGATGGGGCAGGTCGCCGAGCCGTACATCCCGCGGCGGGCGATGCGGCACCTGGAGAAGGGCCGGGTCGTCATCTTCGGCGCCGGAGCGGGGATGCCCTACTTCTCGACCGACACCGTCGCTGCCCAGCGGGCGCTGGAGATCGGCGCCCAGGTGATCCTGATGGGCAAGCAGGGGGTGGACGGCGTCTACGACTCCGACCCCCAGCAGAACCCGGACGCGGTGAAGTTCGACCACCTGACCTACGACGAGTTCCTGACCCGGGGTCTGAAGGTGGCCGACAGCACCTCGGTCAGCCTCTGTCGTGACAACGACATGCCGATCGTGGTGTTCAACCTCTCCGAGGACGGCAACATCGGGCGGGTCGTGGCGGGTGAGAAGATCGGCACGACGGTCACCCGGGACGCCTGAGCCGACACCCAGCGCGCCGTCCACGAGAACGCAGAGACCACGAGGAGCAGCCGTGATCAGCCAGACCCTCAACGAGGCCGACAGCAAGATGAAGAAGGCCGTCGAGGTGACCCGGGAGGACTTCGCGGCGATCCGCACCGGGCGAGCCAACCCCTCGATGTTCCACAAGCTCACCGCCGACTACTACGGGTCCGCGACCCCCCTGCAGCAGCTCGCCTCCTTCACCGCGCCCGAGCCACGCGTCATCATCATCAACCCGTACGACGCGAGCTCGCTGTCCGCGATCGAGAAGTCCATCCGCGACTCCGACCTCGGGGTGAACCCGACCGACGACGGCAGGACCATCCGCGTGACGCTCCCGGAGCTCACCGAGGACCGCCGCAAGGACTACATCAAGATGGCCAGGGGCAAGGCCGAGGACGGTCGCGTCTCCGTGCGCAACATCCGGCGCAACGCCAAGCAGGCGCTGGAGAAGCTGGAGAAGGACGGTGAGGTCGGCAAGGACGACGTGACCGGGGCCGAGAAGCGGCTCGACGGGATCACCAAGAAGCACGTCGACGAGATCGACGAGATGCTCAAGCACAAGGAGACCGAGCTGCTGGAGGTCTGATGACCTCCGGACCGCCTCCCATGAGCGCTCCCGAGCCACCGCCGGCGCCGCCCGCGCCGGCAGCCCCGAGGACCAGCCGCGCCGGCCGGAACCTGCCCGCCGCCATCGCGTCCGGCGTCGTCCTGGGCCTGGCGATCGTGGCGTCGCTCGCCTTCTGGAAGCCGGCGTTCATGATCATCGTGGTCGCCGCGGTCCTCGTCGCGGTCTGGGAGCTGTCCCAGGCCTTCACCTCGGGGGACATCCGGATCGCTCGGGAGCCGGTGATGGCCGGCGGGGTGGTGATGGTCCTCGCGGCGTTCCTCTTCGGCGCGCCGGCCCTGGTGACGGCGACCGCCGTGACCGCGCTGGGCTGCATGCTGTGGCGGCTGCGGGGTGGTGTCCCGGGCTACGTCAAGGACGCCACGGCCGCCGTCTTCACGGTCGTCTACGTGCCCTTCCTGGGTGGGTTCGTCGCCCTGCTCCTGCGCGAGGACCGCGGCGCGCTCGCCATCGTCACGTTCATCCTGGTGACCATCGCCTCGGACATCGGGGGCTACGCGGTCGGCGTGCTCGCCGGTAAGCACCCGATGGCGCCGGTCATCTCCCCGAAGAAGTCCTGGGAGGGCTTCGCCGGCTCGGCGCTGTCCTGCGTGGTCGTGGGGTGGCTCACCGTCGACCTCCTGCTGGACGGCAGGTGGTGGGTCGGGGTTCTGCTGGGCGTGATCGCGGTGGTGATGGCCACCCTCGGCGACCTGTGCGAGTCGGTGATCAAACGGGACCTCGGCATCAAGGACATGTCGCAGATCGTCCCCGGGCACGGCGGCCTGATGGACCGCCTCGACTCCCTGCTGGCCACCGCGGCGCCGGCCTGGCTGCTGCTGCACTACCTCGTCCTCTGAGCGGCGGCCCGGCGCGGCGACGCCCCTGAGACGTCCGGCCGCGCAAAAGGACTGGTCGGCCCCTTTAATCCCGAACCGCCCCGGCGCATGTCCTGCGGCGCACATACTCGGTCCTTGTGTTCGGGACAAGAGGCATATTCGTAGCATTTCGCCCGCAGCCGAGCCGCCGGGTCCGCCGACGGAGGTCGGGGATCGTCGGCGCTCTCACGATGGCCTTCCTCGCGGTCGTGGCCCCGGGCCTCACCGCCCAGGAGGCCAGGGCCGCCAGCCACGTCAGCGTCTCGGTGCATCTGAGCGTCGCCTCCGGCGTCGTCCTGACCGGCGACCGCGTCGTGGTCTCGGGGCGGGTCAGCAAGGGCGCCGCCAAGGCCCCCGTCCGGCTGCAGCGCTACGAGGCGCACCGGTGGAGCACCGTGCACCTCGGACGGCCCGCGCGCTCCGGCACCTACCGGTTCACCTTCTCCTCGAAGGTGGAGGGCTCCTGGCGGCTCCGGGTCCTCTCCGGAACCGGTCGAGGAGCGGTCGGCTCCCGGTCGTTCGTCCTGAACGTGCTGTCCTGCACGCCCGGGACGCAGCCGAGGGGCGGCACGGCCGCCTGGTTCACCCGGCCCGGCCTGCACGGCCTCGACCCGATAGCCAGCAAGCTGAGCCGACTGTTCTGCGCCGCGGCGCCCGGCGCGAGCATCGACATCTCGATGTACTTCGTCCGCGCCGTCGGCACACAGCCGGACGTGGACCCGATCCTGACCTCCCTGGAGCGGGTGGTGCGGTACCGCAAGGTGAAGGTCCGGATCATCCTGGAGGGACGGCTCTACCGTCCCGGCATGACCTTCCGTAAGGGTCTGGCCCGGCTGCGGAGGATCGCCACAGTGGTCCTCTGCGATGACGGCTGCCACAACGACCGGGCACCGAGCGATCCGGCGGGCAGCGGAATCATGCATCACAAGTTCATCACCGTCAGTGACATGTCCTGGGCTCGGGGCAAGGATCCTGCGGTCGTGGAGTCCTCGGCGAACTGGAGCCAGTCCCAGCTCGCCAACAACTGGCAGAGCGCCGTCCTGCTCTATGACGACGCCCGGCTCTACCGTGAGTTCGATGTCCAGTTCGAGACCCTGGCCTCCTGCGCCGCCGGGTGCGGCCGCTGGTCGGGACGGCTCACCCAGCTCGCGATCTCCCGACGGACCTACGGGCTCACGGACGTCGCCAACATCTGGCGGGACTCCGCCCCCGCCGAGCGGGAGGCGGCGCCCGGCTCCGGCCGCGGAGTGCTCTTCTCGCCGTGGTTCGGCTCAGACCCGCTGGCCGTTGCGCTCAACGGCTACACCTGCACGGCCGCGCACCACTCGGTGCTGGTCGACCACATGTTCATCACCTCGGCACGGCGGTCCGTCCTCGACGCGCTGGTGGGACTGAAGCAGCGCGGGTGCGAGGTCCGCATCATCTTGAACCAGTACGGGGACGATCCGTTGTCCGAGGGTGTCCGCGAGGTCAGCGACGCCGGCCTGACGGTCAGCTGCGTCCCGCGCGTGCACGACAAGGCGGTCCTCGTCGACGCGGTCCGCACGTCCGACGGTGCGGTCGACAACGTGTTGTGGATGGGGTCGCAGAGCCTCGGCGGCAAGGCGCTGAGGTACAACGACGAGGCCCTGCTCCGGGTCAGTACGGCGGACGCGACCGGCGCGTCGCGGCTCGCGAACGGCGAGCTGTTCGCCCGGTTCCTCGGCGACTGGAAGGCGCTCGACCGGCGGGCGAGGACCTGCTGACCCTCCCGTGACCACCTCCGGCCCGGCGGACGATAAAACATCGACCTCGAACCGTTCCCCAGCGCCGCCCGTCCACCATACTCATCCTGTCTTGTTCAGGACGAGGGGGACTCGTGGAATCTGAACCGCCGAATCATTCCGGCCGCCGGGGGCCGGCCATGCTCATCGCGCTCGTCGTGGCGCTCACCGTGTCACTGGCCCCGGTGCTCCCCGAAGGAGCGGCTCGGGCGGCCACGCACGGCAGGGTGTCGGTGAGCCGGAGCGTCTCCTCGCGCGTGGTGCTGACCGGCGACCGGGTCCGGGTGTCCGGGCGGGTCAGTCGGGCCGCCGCCAGGACGCCGGTCCGCCTGCAGCGCCTGCAGCGGCACCGGTGGACAACGCTGATCCTCAGCCGACCACGTACGAACGGCGAGTACCTCTTCACGTTCACCTCGAAGGTGGCCGGGACCCGGCGGTTGCGCGTCCTCACGGGGCGCGGCGGCCGCGGGG
>JAWWPF010000203.1:0-7758 GCA_033850795.1 Nocardioidaceae bacterium
GGGTCGGCACTGCGCTACCGCGGCGTCGACATCGAGGACCTGGTCGGCCGCGTGCCGTTCGAGAACGTCTGGGGCCTGCTGGTCGACGGCAGCTACGAGCCCGGGCTCCCGCCCGCCGAGCCGTTCGCGCTGCCGGTCCACTCCGGCGACATCCGGGTCGACGTCCAGTCGGCGATCGCGATGCTCGCGCCGACCTGGGGCCTCAAGCCGCTCTACGACACCGAGGACGACAAGGCCCGCGACGACCTCGCGCGGGCAGCGGTGATGGTGCTCTCCTTCGTCGCCCAGGCCGCCCGCGGGCTGGGCCAGCCGATGGTCCCGCAGTCGGAGGTGGACAAGGCCCGCTCCATCACCGAGCGGTTCATGGTCCGCTGGAAGGGCGAGCCGGACCCCAGCCAGGTCCGGGCCGTCGACGCCTACTGGGCTTCCGCCGCCGAGCACGGCATGAACGCCTCCACCTTCACCGCCCGGGTCGTCGCCTCGACCGGCGCCGACGTCGGCGCGGCGCTGTCCGCGGCCGTGGGCGCGATGAGCGGGCCGCTGCACGGCGGCGCGCCCTCGCGGGTCCTCGGCATGGTCGAGGAGGTCGAGCGGCGCGGTGAGGCGGAGTCCTACGTCAAGGAGCTGCTCGACAAGGGCGAGCGCCTGATGGGCTTCGGGCACCGGGTCTACCGCGCCGAGGACCCGCGCGCCCGGGTCCTGAGGCGTACGGCGAAGGAGCTCGACGCCCCCCGCTACGAGGTCGCGGAGGCCTTGGAGAAGGCCGCGCTCAAGGAGCTCAGGGAGCGCCGCCCGGACCGGGTGCTCGAGACCAACGTCGAGTTCTGGGCGGCGATCGTGCTCGACTACGCCGAGGTGCCGCCGCACATGTTCACCTCGATGTTCACCTGCGCCCGCACCGGCGGCTGGTCGGCACACATCCTCGAGCAGAAGCGCACCGGTCGGCTGATCCGCCCGTCGGCCAGGTACGTCGGCCCGCCGACCCGCCGCGCCGACGAGGTCGACGGCTGGCGCGACAGCTGGGCGTGACCCGACGGGCAGTGGGTACCCCGACGCTCCGACTCTGAGCGCGGAGCAGTCCATGCCCCTGTCCCTGACCTTCATCGGCAACGCCACCGTCCTGCTGCGGTGGGGCCCGTTCACGATCCTCACCGACCCGAACTTCCTGCACGCCGGTCAGCGCGCGCACCTCGGGTACGGCCTGCTGACCAAGCGCCTCCACGACCCCGCCCTCCAGGTCGGCGAGCTGCCACCCCTCGACGCGGTGGTGCTCTCCCACCTGCACGGCGACCACTGGGACAAGGTGGCCAGCGAGGGGTTGGACAAGTCGCTGCCGATCCTCACCACGACCCACGCCGCCCCTCGGCTGCGCGAGAAGCAGGGGTTCGGCGAGGCGGTCGGCATCGACACCTGGCAGTCCCGGACCCTGGAGAAGGAGGGCAGCGTCCTGCGGCTGACCGCGCTGCCCGGCCGGCACAACCCCCGCCTGCTGGGTCGGCTGCTCCCGCCCGTGATGGGCAGCCTCCTGGAGTTCGGTGACGCCGCCGGAGACGTGGCCCAGCGGGTGTACCTGACCGGGGACACCTTGATGTTCGAGGGCGTTCACGAGATCGCCCGCCGCTGCCCCGACATCCACCTGGCCGTCGTACACCTCGGCGGCACGACCATCCCCGGCGGACTCGTCGTCACCATGGACGGCCGGCAGGGCGCCGACCTCCTCGAGACCGTTCGCCCCCGCCAGGCCGTGCCGGTGCACTTCGACGACTACACGGTGATGAAGTCCCCGCTCTCCGCGTTCACCGACGAGGTGGCCCGCCGCGGGCTCTCCGACCTGGTCCGGGTCGTCGGGCGCGGGGAGACGGCGTCCTTCGAGTGAGCGGCGGCGGGGGGCGACAGCTACAGCGGCTTGGCGAAGCTCCGGCAGTACGGCGAGAAGGCGTAGTACCCGAAGTTGTCCACGAGCTCGTAGCCCGAGGCCTCGTACATCGCGATCGCGTCCGGCTGGGCGGTTCCGGTCTCGAGCACCATGACGTCGGCCCCGGCCTGCCGAGCGGTGTCCTCGAGGTGGCGCAGGACCGCGCGGGCATAGCCCCGCCGCCGGGCCGCCTTCGTGACGTACATCCGCTTGATCTCCGCGGCCGTACGGCGGCCCCAGGGATGTACGTCGTGGCGCAGCCGCCAACCGCCCATGGCCACCGGGACGTCGTCGGCGTAGCCCACGAAGAACCCGCCCCCGGGCGGGTCGAAGATCCCGACGTCCAGCGGGGTCTCGTCGGGCTCCCCGTACAGGGCCACGTAGTGGTCCTGCACCTCCGCGACGAGGGTCTGGGCATCCGGGTCGGAGAACCGGACCCGCTCCAGTCGTAGGGCGTCGCCCAAGATGTGTCCCTCCCCCGTGGTCACCGTGGCCGGTGACAGAATAGGCGCCGACGAGCTCTGACAACGGGGTCAGGTGCGACCCTTCGAGCGACCCACGAGGCAGGCGCCCCCCATGACCCCCGCAGACAGCGGCACCCTGACCATCCCCGAGCACCTCAGGCCGCGCGACGGCCGGTTCGGCTCCGGCCCCTCCAAGGTGCGCCCCGAGGCGCTCGAGGCGCTGGCCGCCACGGGTACGTCGCTGCTCGGCACGTCCCACCGGCAGGCGCCGGTGAAGAACCTCGTCGGCCGGGTGCGGGAGGGGATCGCCAGCCTGTTCAGCCTTCCCGAGGGGTACGAGGTGGTGCTCGGCAACGGCGGCGCCACCGCGTTCTGGGACGTGGCCACGTTCGGCCTGATCCGCGAGCGGAGCCAGCACCTGTCCTTCGGGGAGTTCTCCTCCAAGTTCGCGACCGCCGCGCGCACGGCCCCGTTCCTCGCCGAGCCGACCGTGATCGAGTCCGCGACCGGCACCCGGCCGCAGCCCCGGGCCGAGCCCGGCGTCGACGTCTACGCCTGGGCGCACAACGAGACCTCGACCGGGGTGATGGCACCGGTCCGCCGGGTCGAGGCCGCCGACGAGGGCGCGCTGGTGCTCATCGACGCCACCTCCGGCGCTGCCGGCCTGCCGGTCGACATCACCGAGGCCGACGCCTACTACTTCGCTCCGCAGAAGGGCCTCGCCTCCGACGGAGGGCTCTACGTCGCCGTGCTGTCCCCCGCAGCGCTGGAGCGGGCCGCCGAGATCGCGGCCAGCGACCGGTGGGTGCCCGCCTTCCTCGACCTGTCGACCGCCATCGACAACTCCACCAAGTACCAGACCTACAACACGCCGTCGGTCGCG
The DNA here is from genome assembly GCA_033850795.1 of Nocardioidaceae bacterium. Taxonomy (GTDB): domain Bacteria; phylum Actinomycetota; class Actinomycetes; order Propionibacteriales; family Nocardioidaceae; genus Nocardioides_B. Next base: position 3,263 of record JAWWPF010000203.1, read on the forward strand.
ACGCTGTTCCTGATGGCCGAGCAGCTGGACTGGCTCAACGGGCAGGGCGGCCTCGACTTCGCGGTCTCGCGGACCTCCGACAGCGCGTCCCGGCTCTACACCTGGGCCGAGAAGACCGCCTACACCTCGCCGTACGTCGCCGAGCCCGACGAGCGCTCGCTGGTCGTGGGCACCATCGACTTCGACGACACCGTCGACGCCGCCGCGGTCGCCAAGACGCTGCGCGCCAACGGGATCGTGGACGTCGAGCCCTACCGCAAGCTGGGGCGCAACCAGCTGCGGGTGGCGATGTTCCCGGCCGTCGACCCGGACGACGTCGAGGCGCTCACCGCCTGCATCGACCACGTCGTCGAGCGGCTCTGAGCCTCCCCTAGCCCCCGGGGCCGCCCACCCGCGGGCCCCGGACCGTGATGTACGCCCCGCCGGCGATGGCGGCGCCGACGAGGATGATGCCGGCCCAGTCGAGCGGTCCGCGCCCCGGCGGGCCCGCGCGGGTGCCGGCGGAGGCCGGCCTGGTCGAGGGTGGCAGAGCCAGCGGCCCCGAGACGGCGCGGGCCGACGGCGTCGTCAGGGCGGTGGGTAGCTCGACCCTGAGCACGTCCGAGTGCACCCCCTCGGAGGAGACCAGCACCCGCCCGTTGGTCCCGACCGAGATGCCCTCACCCTGCGGCTGCGAGGGCAGCCGGACAGTGCCGACCAGCCCGAAGGCCGGGAAGGTGTAGACGGACGCGCTCGAGTACGTCCGAAGCAGGACGTGCTTGCCGTCGGGGAAGAAGGTCCCGTCGGTGACGAGCCCGCGGACCTCCGCGACGGGACGCAACCGGTTCGGGTGCGTGCCGGGGACCAGGTGCCTCGGCGCGGCGTACACCGTGCCGCCGAACACGGACTTCGTGACGACGAAGACCCGCCGCTTGTGGTGCGGACGCACGAGGAGCGTCTCCGCGTCGTGCGGGCCGTCCGGGTAGGTCAGGGTGTACCGCACGCCGGGGTGGTCGCCGTCGAGCGGCACCATCCGGTAGACCGCGATGTCGTGACGCCGGTGCTGGTTGTCGCCGATGTCACCGGCCCAGAGGCTGCCCCGTGCACCGGGCGCGATCGCCTCCACGTCCGTCACCGAGCCGGCGTACCGCGTCCGGCTGATCGTGTCGCCCGTCGCGGCGTCCACCCCGTAGACGACGGCGTCGTCGCCCGAGTCGTTGTTGGTGTACACCACGTCGCCGCGGTCCACGAGCCCGCTGGACTCGAAGATCATGGGGTCCGTGAACGAGAAGAGCCGCTGCGAAGGGACGGCTCGGGACGCGGCGTACGCCGGAGAGCCCACCAGCACGCCGGCCAGGCCGAGGGCGGCGGCCCTACGCCAGGCGGTCACTGAGCAGCTCCGCCAGCTTGGGACGGACACTCCACGTGCGAGTCAGCTCGTCGAGCTCCCCGCGCACCCGATCGGATCCCGCGGCGCCGGTCCGCACCGCCCGCAGCAACGTGTTGCGCGGGGTGTGCTTGCTGTCCACGAAGTCGATCACGTCGACCCGGTAGCCCACCGTCCGCAGCACCGCGGCGCGCATCGCGTCGGTGAGGGTGTCGGCGAACCGCTCGCGCAGGATGCCGTTGCGGGTCAGCAGGGAGTACGGCGCCGGGGTCGGCCCGCGCCGCAGCTGGGCCGCGACGTCGTGGTGGCAGCAGGGCGCGGCGAGGACCACGGGCGTGTCCCAGGTCACCGCGCGGGCCAGTGCGTCGTCGGTGGCGGTGTCGCAGGCGTGCAGCGCGAGGACCACGTCGGGGCGGACCTCGGGCTCCGCGGTGCCGATGTCGCCCTGCAGGAACGTCATGGAGTCCTGGAGGCCGAGGGCAGCGGCGACAGCGGTGTTGTGCTCGCGGGACTGGGCCTTCACGTCGACGCCGGTGGTGTGCACCGGGAACCCGCGCACGTGGGTGAGATAGCGGTGCGCGGCGAAGGTCAGGTAGGCGTTGCCACATCCCAGGTCGACCACCTGCAGCGGGCGCTCGGAGGTCGGGGCGGGGACGCGTCCGGTGGCGATCGCGTCGTCCACGACCGGCGCCAGGTCGCGGAGGAACTCCTCCACCTGGCGGTACTTCGCCTGCCGGCTCGGCTTGACCCGGCCCTTCTCGTCCAGGAACCCCAGCGCCGCCAGCACCGGGTCGTCCTGCGGCAGCAGCCGCGGCTTGGCCCGGTCGTGCTCCCGGGCGGGCGGTCGCTGATCGAGCCCCTCACCCTGGTCGAGCCCCTCCGGCTGGTCGAGCCCGTCCCTCTGGTCCGGCCTGTCGAGACCCCGAGGCGCCGAGTGCACCATCGCCTCGAGCTTCTTGGTGACCCGCACCTGGTGGGTCGCGTCGGCGGTCTCCACGTGCCAGTTGCCGAAGGGCTCGTCGAGCACGTCGTCGACCTGGTGCGTCGCCGCGTCACCGGGTGCGTGGTTGGAGGTGTGCGCCTGGGTGTCGTCGTAGGCGGTCAGCTGGAGTCGCCGGCCGACCTTGAGGTCGACGTACCGCAGCTCGACCCGGCGCCAGCGGGGCGGCGCGGAGCCCTTCCGGCGCCCCGATCCGACCGCGCGGACCAGCGTCTCGCCGTCCAGCAGCATCCCGCGCACCCGCGCGAGTGCCCGCAGCAGAGGCTCCGCCACGGGTCAGCCCCGCAGCAGTGCGGCCGCGAGCACGATGAGCAGCAGCCCCGCCAGCGCCCCAGGGATCAGCATGCGTCGGTAGCGGGGGTTCACGAGCCCGAGTTTACGGCGCCCGCCCAGGAGGACTCCCGGGCCGACTCCGTGGCCGGCTCACGGGCCGACTCCGTAGCCGGCTCCGCGGCCGACTCCCGGACCTGCTGGTGCCGGGGCCCGACCAGGCCCTTCACGTAGCCGAAGATCACCACTGCCAGCACGGTCCCCGCGATGGTGGCCGCGCCACCGCCGATCAGGGTCCAGCGGGCGCCGAAGGTCTCCCCCACCCAGCCGACGATGGGCGAGCCGATCGGCGTGCCGCCCATGAAGACCATCATGTACAGCGCCATCACGCGTCCGCGCATCATCGGCGCGACGCTCATCTGGAAGCTGGCGTTGGCCGAGGTGATCATGGTCAGGGACGCGATGCCGATCACCGGCGTCCAGACCGCGAAGGCGAGGTAGGACGGCATCAGCCCGGCGACGATCTCCGCCACCCCGAACGTGAGCGCGGCGAGGATCACCAGCCGGTGCCGGATCCGCCCGCGGCGGGCGGCCAGCAGTGCGCCGGACAGGGAGCCGATCGCCAGCGTGGTGCCCAGGATGCCGTACTCGCCGGCACCCTTGTGGAAGACCTGGGTGGCCATCAGCGCGGAGGTGAGCTGGAAGTTGAGCCCGAAGGTGCCGGCGAAGAACACGATGGTCAGGATCAGCATCAGGTCGGGCCGGGCCATGGTGTAGCGGACCCCGTCGCGGATCATCCCCTTGCCGCGCTCGGCCCGCTTGGCCGGGTGCAGCTCACGCTCGCGCATCCGCTGGAGCGAGAAGATCACCGCCCCGTAGCTGACCGCGTTGACCAGGATCACCGCACCGGTCGCCGGGACACCCGACCCGAGGGCGGCGATCAGCAGGCCGGCGAGGGCCGGCCCGACCATCCGTGCGAGGTTGAACGACGCCGAGTTGAGACCGACCGCGTTGGTCAGGTCGTCCGGGCCGACGATCTCGCTGACGAACGACTGGCGCGCCGGTGCGTCGAAGGCCGAGCCGATGCCGAAGACGAACGCCAGGACGTAGACCTGCCAGCTCTGCGCGACGCCGGTGACGGCCAGCACGCCGAGCACCAGCGCTGGGATGGCCAGCATCAGCTGGGTGACCTGCAGCAGCCGGCGCTTGGGGAAGCGGTCCGCGATCACGCCGGCGTACGGCGAGAGGAAGAGGATCGGCAGGAACTGCAGGCCGGTGGTGATGCCGAGGGCGGTGCCGTTGTTGTGCGTGAGCTGGAGGACCAGCCAGTCCTGGGCGACGCGCTGCATCCACGTCCCGACGTTGGACACGACAGCACCGGAGGCGTACAGCCGGTAGTTGCGGACCGACAGGGAGCGGAAGGTGGGGCTCAAGCGTGGGCCAGCCTTTCGAGGATCGGAGCTGCTTGCCGCAGCAGGGTGCGTTCTTCGGGGGTGAGCTCGCGCAGCCGCTGCGCCAGCCAGGCGTCGCGCCGGCGCCGGTCGGCCGCGAGGGTCTGCTCGCCCTTGGGCGACAGGCCCACGACCACCTGACGGCCGTCGGTCGCGTGCTTGCGACGTACGACGTACCCACCCTCGGCCAGAACGTTCACGATTCGGGTCATGGACGGCGGCTGGACCCGTTCGAGCGCGGCCAGCTCGCCGACCGACCTCTCGCCGTTGCGGAACAGCGCTCCGAGGACGGAGAGCTGCCCGACGCTGAGCTCGTTCCCGGGTCCCCGCTCGCTGCGGAGCCGTCGCGACAGCCGCGCGACGGAGATCCGCAGCGCTGACGCGAGCCCGCTGTCGGTGCGGGCGATCT
>JAWWPF010000218.1:0-3965 GCA_033850795.1 Nocardioidaceae bacterium
TAGGTGCGCATCCGCTCGACGTTCGCGGTGACGCCGTCGATGCACCGGTCGGCCAGCAACCGGCTGCTGGTGGACAGCAGCCGGATCGACTCCAGGAGGTTGCGGGCGAGCACCGGCATCATCACGTTGAGCTCGAAGTTGCCCGAAGCGCCGCACACGGCGACCGTGGCGTCGTTGCCGATCACCTGGGCGCACACCATGAGGGTCGCCTCGGGAAGGACCGGGTTCACCTTCCCGGGCATGATGCTCGAGCCCGGCTGCAGATCGGGGAGGTTGATCTCGGCGAGCCCGGTGCGCGGCCCGGACGACATCCAGCGCAGGTCGTTGCAGATCTTGGTCAACCCGACCGCGATGGTCCTCAGCTGCCCCGACAGCTCCACGAGCGCGTCCCGGGCGCCCTGGGCCTCGAAGTGGTCGCGCGCCTCGGTGAACGGCAGTCCGGTCGCCTCGACCAGCTCCGCGATCACCTTGGCGGCGAAGCCCTCGGGCGTGTTGATCCCGGTGCCGACCGCCGTACCGCCCAGGGGCAGCTCGGCGACGCGGGGGAGCGAGGCCTGCAGCCGTTCCACGCCCAGCCGCATGGCGGCGGCGTAGCCGCCGAACTCCTGGCCGAGCATCACCGGGGTGGCGTCCATCAGGTGCGTTCGACCCGACTTCACGGTGCCGGCGAACTCGGCGGCCTTGGCCTCCAGGGAGGAGGCGAGGTGCTCCAGGGCCGGGACGAGCTGCTGGACGGTCGCCGAGGCGGCCGCCACGTGGATCGAGGTGGGGAAGGTGTCGTTGCTGGACTGGCTCGCGTTCACGTGGTCGTTGGGGTGTACGTCGACCCCGGCGCGCTGGGCCAGCGAGGCGAGCACCTCGTTCATGTTCATGTTCGACGACGTGCCGGAACCGGTCTGGAACACGTCGATGGGGAACTGGTCGAGGTGGCGGCCCTCGATGATCTCGGCTGCCGCGGAGCGGATGGCGTCGGCCTGCTGCGCGGTGATCACGCCGAGCTCCGCGTTGACCTTGGCGGCGGCCGCCTTGACCTGCGCCATGGCCTTCACGTGCTCGGCCTCGAGCGGCAGGCCGCTGATCGGGAAGTTCTCGACGGCCCGCTGCGTCTGGGCCCGCCACAGGGCCTGTTCGGGGACCTGGATCTCGCCCATGCTGTCGCGCTCGATGCGGTAACCGTCCATGCTGCCGAGGCTACCCACCGCGCAGGCGGTCATCCTCGTCGCCCTTGGCCGCCACCCCGCGCGCGAGGTACAGCCAGTACTGCTCGTCGCGGCTCTGCAGCCGTACGGCGAGCGGGATCGGTGTGGCCGTGCCGAACACCGTCTCCAGGGCGTCGAGGAGGTCCGGCGCCTCCGCCGCCGACCACACCACCACGGCGCCGCCGGGCCGCAGCACGCGGGCGACGCCGCCGAGGAACTCCGCGCCGTACACCTCGGCGTTGGTCTCGTGCACCAGGGACCCCGGACCGTTGTCCACGTCGAGAAGGACCAGGTCGTAGCTCGCGGGTCGGCCCTCGGCGACGGCCTGGCGGACATCGGCCGTGACCACCCTCAGCCGCTCGTCCGCCAGCAGCGCCGGGCCGTGCGGCACCGTGCCGTCGCGCATCCAGCCGACCAGGGCCTCCTCGAGCTCGACGACCACGAGCGTCTCGACCCGGGGGTCCCCGAGCACCTCCCGCGCGGTGTAGCCGAGCCCGAGCCCCCCGACGAGGACGGCCCGCGGCTCCTCGACCTGGGTCAGCGCTGCCCGCGCCAGGTCCTGCTCCGTGGTCGTCTCCAGGCTGTCCATGACGAACAGGCCGTTGACCCGCAGCTCGAGGACGCCCGGGGCCTGCGGTGCCTCCGGGTCCAGGCGTTCACGCAGGGCCACCTCGCCGCGTTCGGACTCGGCGCGCGCTCGTTCGACGTACGTGGGCGCCGGCCTGTCCGGACCCGTCGGGGGGAGGGGACCCATGGCGCCTCCTCGAGAAGAGCGGAGCGACGAGCCTAGGTGACGGGTGCCCGGCCGGGTGAAGACGGCTAGCCTGATCGCGATCGTCAAGCTCGACGCCAAGGTGTCCGTGTCGCTGAGCGCGTCCGGATCGCGCACCTCCCGGGACTCCCTGACCGAGGACTTCGACGTGGCGCCGGCCAGCCGGCCCCGGAAGATCCTGTTCTACCAGGGGAAGCAGTGAGTGCGACCATCGGCTCTACAGCACGGGCTCGGTCCGCTACCAGGTGACCCGGCAGGCGGGCTGCTGACCGGGATCGGCCCGTCGCGCGTCGCGCGCACGCCCTAGGATTGCGCCATGGAGAACCAGCCTGCGCGGCAGCGGTCGGCGCGGGGTGCCGACGTCAGCCGGCTGCGGATCTCCGACGAGGACCGGCACCGGGTCTCCGAGGTGCTGCGGCAGGCGGCCGGCGAGGGCCGGATCGACCTGACCGAGCTCGACGAGCGGCTCGAGGCGACGTACCGGGCCAAGACCTACGCCGACCTCGTCCCCCTCACCGCCGACCTGCCCGTCGCGGCGGGCCAGCCGCCGAACGTCCCACCGGTCCCGCCGCCGGTCCCCCAGCCGGTCACGCTCTCGGGCGAGCAGGCCCCGGGCTCCTCGGTGTCGGTGGCCGTGATGTCGAACAGCAGGCGCACCGGCACCTGGGTCGTCTCCGACACCCACACCGCCTTCGCGCTGATGGGGACGGTCGTGCTCGACCTGCGCCGGGCGCACATCGGGAGCCCGGAGCTGACCATCAACGCGAGCGCGGTGATGGGCGAGGTCAAGGTCGTCGTGGGCGCCGGCACCCGCGTCCTGGTGGAGGGCTTCGGCGTGATGGGCGACTTCTCCGAGCAGCGGCCCAAGGTGCCCTTCGACCCGTCGGCCGGTGGGCCGCTGGTGCGGGTCCGGGGTCTCGCGCTGATGGGGTCGGTTGCCGTGCAGCGCAAGGGGCCGCCGAGCGCCGCTGCGCTGGAGGGCGACGCCGGCTCCTGAACGACAGAGCCCGGTCCCCGCCGTTGTGGAATGCGGTTATGTGGGTAGTGTGAGCGACACCACACCTTTACGACGGATCGTCCGGCACGTACCTGCCGGTGAAGGGATGAACCAGCATGGCCTCAGTCACCTATGACAACGCGCAGCGTCTCTACCCGGGGGCCGAGCGCCCCGCGGTCGACGACCTGAACCTCGAGATCGCGGACGGGGAGTTCCTCGTCCTCGTCGGACCCTCGGGATGCGGCAAGTCCACCAGCCTCCGGATGCTCGCCGGGCTCGAGGAGGTGACCGCAGGTCACATCCGCATCGGTGACCGCGACGTCACCAACCTGCCGCCCAAGGAGCGGGACATCGCAATGGTGTTCCAGAACTACGCGCTCTACCCGCACATGAGCGTGGCGGAGAACATGGCGTTCTCGCTGAAGATGGCCAAGGTGCCGAAGGAGGAGCGCGCGGAGCGGGTCAAGGACGCGGCCAAGCTCCTCGACCTGACCGAGTACCTCGAGCGCAAGCCCAAGGCCCTGTCCGGTGGCCAGCGCCAGCGGGTGGCGATGGGCCGCGCGATCGTCCGGCAGCCGCAGGTGTTCTGCATGGACGAGCCGCTCTCGAACCTCGACGCGAAGCTCCGCGTGTCCACCCGCACCCAGATCGCGGCCCTGCAGCAGCGGCTCGGGGTCACCACGGTGTACGTCACCCACGACCAGGTCGAGGCGATGACCATGGGTGACCGGGTCGCGGTGCTCAAGGACGGCATCCTGCAGCAGGCCGACACGCCTCTGAACCTCTACGACAAGCCCGCCAACCTCTTCGTCGCCGGGTTCATCGGCTCGCCGGCGATGAACCTGCTCACCGCGCACAACGTCGACGGGCACGCGCGGATCGGGGACATCGAGGTCCCGATCGACCGCACGGCGGCGTCTCGCGCGAAGGGCGACATCACGGTCGGCGTGCGGCCCGAGGCCTGGCGGATCGTCGGCGAGGGCGAAGGCATTCCGGT
>JAWWPF010000234.1:0-6719 GCA_033850795.1 Nocardioidaceae bacterium
GCCGGATCGGCATCGAGGTGCAGATCGAGAACGCCCTCGGCCTGGTCAACGTCGACGACATCGCGGGCGCCTCGGCCCGCATCGAGACGATCATCTTCGGCCCCGCGGACTTCATGGCCTCGATCAACATGAAGTCGCTCGTGGTCGGCGAGCAGCCGCCGGGGTACGACGTCGGCGACGCGTACCACTACATCCTGATGCGGCTGCTGATGGCGGCCCGGGCCCACGACCTGCAGGTGATCGACGGTCCTTACCTGCAGATCAAGGACCTCGACGGCTACCGCCGGGTGGCGGGGCGGTCCGCGGCGCTGGGCTTCGACGGCAAGTGGACGCTGCACCCCACGCAGATCGACGTCGCGAACGAGGTCTACTCCCCGCTTCAGCAGGACTACGACCACGCCGAGAACATCCTCGACGCCTACGCGTACTACACCTCCGAGCAGGGTGGCGCGACCGGAGCGGTGATGCTCGGCGAGGAGATGATCGACGAGGCCTCGGCCAAGATGGCCCTGGTGATCTCCGGCAAGGGACGGGCCGCGGGCATGACCCGCGGCGACGTCTGGTCGCCTCCCCCCGGCTGAGGGCCGCCGCGCGACTGACGGCGACTCCCGTACCATCCGTCTCGTGCCATCCCGACCCGACACCGCCGTGAACGTCTCTGGGGTCCGGGTCGACGACGAGGGGATCCGCGCCCGCAGCGACGCCGAGGTGGTCCTCGACGTGCTGTTCGACGGACGCCGGATCTGGTCGTTCTGGCTGCACCGGGACGGCGAGGGCCGCGGCCTGACCTACCTGGTTCGCTGGCCGTCGGCGCTGCGCAGGTTCCTCGACGGTACGACGCACCTGCAGCTGGTCACGCATGTGAGCGGGGACGTGGTCTTCGACCAGGAGATCCGGCTCGGCACGGGCGAGGGCCGGATCGCGGTGGTCAACGACCGCGGGCTGCCCCTCGGGATCGACAAGTCACTGCGCCTGGCGCAGACCTTCGACACCCGCAGCGCCGAGCAGGTCGCCCCGCTGCTGGACTCCATCGAGGAGGTCCTCGGCGCCCTGACGAAGGCCGGCGTCGACGCCTTCCCGGCGTACGGGACGCTGCTGGGCGCCGTACGCGAGGGCCGGCTGATCGGCCACGACAGCGACGCGGACCTCGGGTACGTCAGCGAGCACACCTACCCCGTCGACGTGGTGCGGGAGTCCTTCCGGCTGCAGCGCGCCCTGGCGGACATGGGCTACCGAATCAGCAGGTACAGCGGGGCGGCGTTCAAGGTCGACGTCGTGGAGGGCGACGGCTCGGTGCGCGGCCTCGACGTCTTCGGGGGCTTCCTGGCCGACGGCTACCTGAACCTGATGGGGGAGATCCGCACCCCGTTCCGCCGCGAGTGGGTCTTCCCGCTCGGCACCACCGTCCTCGAGGGTCGCGAGCTGCCTGCTCCGGCGAACACCGAGGAGTTCCTGGCCGCGACGTACGGCCCCGGGTGGCGGGTCCCGGACCCGGCGTACAAGTTCGAGACGCCGCTGTCCACGCAGCGCCGGCTCAACGGCTGGTTCCGCGGCACCCGGGTGAAGCGGGAGGCGTGGGACCGGACCTACTCCCGGCTGCCGAGCGCCCCGCCCGCGATCGAGCCGTCCTCGTTCGCGTCCTGGGTCCGGGACCAGGAGCATGGCGTCCCGGCCACCGTCGTCGACGTGGGCTGCGGCCGCGGCGTCGACGACCTCTGGTTCGCGCGGCAGGGCGCCTCGGTCATCGGTCTGGACTACGCGCTCCGCGGCAGCCGACCGGTCGCAGACCTGGCCGCGCATGAGGACGTCGACCTGGACTTCCGGCCTCTGAACCTGTGCGAGCTCCGCTCCGTCCTGAGCGCGGGAGCCCGGCTGTCGCGACTGCCCCGACCCGTGGTGGTGACCGCCCGGCACGTCGCCGACGCGACCGACAAGGTGGGCAGGACGAACCTGTGGCGACTCAGCGAGATGGTGCTGCGGGGCGGTGGCCGGTTGTACCTCGAGATCCTGACCGGCCGGGGCGGGCGCGACGATCCGGCCGGCCGGGAGCACCTGCGCCCGCTGGGAGTCGCGCGGGTGGTCGAGGAGCTGGAGAGCCGCGGCGCGAGCATCGTCTCGCGCACGAAGCAGCACGAGTCAGGCCCCGGGGGGTCGGGGCACCGGATCGGACGGTTGGTGGTCGAATGGCGAACGTGAGGTCGATGCGCGACACGATCAGGTTGCGCGGCAAGGAGGCGGCCCGCACCCTGGGCCGGTTCCGGGCGGGCGTCCATGCCGAGGGCGTCGAGGGGCTCCGGGAGCGGGTCGAGGTGCTCGAGGCCGAGGTGCAGGAGTGTCGCCAGCTCAACCTCCGGCTGGCCGAGCTGACCGACGTCGTCGAGGAGCTGCTGCTGCCGATCGCCCAGCGGGACGAGGCAGCGGTCTCCGTCGTCCTGGAGAAGTACTCCCAGGGTCTGTGAGCGGCGACGTGGCGCACAAGGTGTTCCTCCACGTCGGGCTGCCCAAGACGGGTACGACGTACCTGCAGACCCGGATGTGGAACAACCACGAGGAGCTCAAGCGGCAAGGCATCCTGCTGCCCGGTGACTCCAACCGCCAGCACCTGTGGGCCAGCTGCGTGGTGCGCGAGGACCCCAGCCTGGAGCGCCGCCCCCCGCAGGCGCGAGACGCGTGGGACCGCCTGCTGAGCGAGGCCGAGGAGTGGGACGGCACGGCAGTGATCACCCACGAGTTCTTCGCGGCCGCGAGCGCGGACCAGGCCGCCGGCGCCGTGGCCGCCTTCGGCGACGCCGACGTGCACGTGGTGGTCACCGCCCGCGACACGCTCTCCCTCGTCACGGCCCGCTGGCAGGAGTACATCAAGAACGGCGCCACGGTGCCCATCGACGACTACCCGGAGACCGAGGAGACCGACCCCGCCAACGAATGGGACTGGGGGACCCTCGACCTCGCGGACGTCCTGCAGCGGTGGGGCGCCAAGCTCCCGAACGACCACGTCCACGTGCTGACCCTGCCCCGCCCCGACGAGCCGTCGGAGACCCTGTGGCTGCGCCTCGCCGACCTCCTGGGCATCGACCCGACCCACTGCCGCACCAGTGGCTCTGGCCGGAACGAGTCGCTCGGCGTGGTCGAGGTCGAGCTCCTGCGCCGGGTCAACGCCGAGCTGGAGGACTTCACCACCCCGCTGGACCGGGGCAACTGGATCCGCGGCTACCTGGCCCAAGGCAAGCTCCTACCCCGGCACGGCGAGAAGTTCTGGCCCTCACCCGAGCGGATCGCCGAGCTGCAGGCCAGAGGCAACCGGATCGTCGACGCGGTGGCGGCCGGCGAGTACGACGTCATCGGTGACCTGGAGGACCTCCGGCCGGCCGCCGTGGTCCCCGAGCGCAGGCATCCCGACAGCGTCACGGAAACCGAGGTGGCCGCCGCCTCGGTCAGCGTGATCGCGCACATGATGGCGGACGTCCGCCGACTGTCCCAGGAGAAGCGCGCCCTGACCCAGCGGGTCGTCCCGCCCCCTGCCCCGCCGCCGCGCCCGCCGCGACCGGTGCGCGACCGCCTCGGGCGGGTCCTCCGCCGCTTGCGGCGGTCCTAGGCGCGGCGAGGTCCCGCGGGGTTCAGTCCCGCTCGCCGCCCGGGCTCGGGGACCCGAGCGTCTTGTTCAGGCGCGCCAGGGCCTCCTGGAGCCGCTCGTCGTCGCGGTCCACGGCGGGCACCAGGACCTCGGTCACCACGTCTACCACGTCGGCCAGCCGCTGGCTGAGCTGCCGGCTCTCCTCGACTGCGTCCTCGAGTGCCGCGACCCGGGCCTCGAGCCCCGACTCCGGGGCCGGACCGTCGTCCGGGTCGATCCACGAGCGCAGCCTGGCCCTCAGCCCAGCCGACAGCCCGGACTTCAGCCGTTCGCGACCGGCGATCTTGCTCATGAGGTCCACCTCACCACGAGTCGAGCGATGTGCGGGTTCTCCTTGCCGAGCGGCGCGAGGTCACGGCCCGTCTCGCGGTGCACCACCCGACCGCCATACCCCTCGATCTCCCGGACCGCCTGGTCTGGGTCGAGATAGGTCCGCTGATGCTGCCCGAAGAACTTGGGGTCGTGACGCGAGCGCGGGGTCCGGAACTCGAGGAAGGTCTCCCCGCCCCGGCGCTGCACCATCGAGGCGAACCTCCAGAAGTTGTCGCGGCCGGTGGCGCCGAGGGTGTCGAGCAGCCCGCGCGCGTACACCTCCCGAAGGCCCTGCCGGTGCGCGAAGCGAGCCCCGACGACCAGCACCGAGCGGAGGTCCTCGAGGTTCAGCGCCCGACGGGTGACCTTCAGGCGCTGGTCGGCCCGGAGCTTGTCGGTGTGCCGCATGCCCAGGCTCGTGAAGTCCAGCGCGGTGACGCGGTGACCCTGGGCCGCGAAGTACGCCGCGTCGCGTCCCGTCCCGGTGCCGACGTCGAGGATGTGCGTCGGGCTCCCGGTGCGCGCGCGGATCCGTTCCTCGGTCCACCTCGCGAACAATGACGGCTCCGTGGGCACCCGCCGCGCGTCGGGCGACTTGTAGAAGTCGCCCCAGAACCGCAGCCGCCGGCGAGGGGACCGGAACCACGCGTCCATCCGGCGTACGTCGACCGGGTCGTGGTCGAAGTGGAAGGCCGGGTCCGGGATCCGCCAATCGGGGCCGTAGGTGAACTCGAGGACCTCCTCCGGATGCGCCGGGGCGACGATCTCGCGTCCCTCCAGGGTCACCGTGCCGAACGGCACGATCGCCGAGCGGTCGAGTGTCCCGGTCAGCGAGCCGGTCACGTGGAATCTGCCGCGGACGTGGAACGAGCCGAAGACGTCGATGCCGCAGCGGCGGCCGTCCGGCAGCGGCACCCAGACCTTGAAGTTCGCCCCCGACATGCGCACGACCTTCCACCCCAGCGCGCGCATCCGGCGGGTGGCCTGCGTGCACTCGCGGATGATGTCGAACGGGTGCTGGTGCCTGCTGAGGTAGGCCACGTCGGCGTCCGAGTCGTGCCCGATCATGTGCCCGTCGCGGACCGCCCCGAGGAGGCAGCCGTACATCAGGTACGCGTCAAGCCCGCACTTCTCGGTCAGGTCGCGCAGCACCCGTTCGAGGGCGTCCATGATCTCGTCGCGGGCGGAGTCCTCGGTGTGGCTGAAGTCGCGCTGCAGCCGGCCGCCCTTGTCGACGGCCAGCGCGTGGCCCTCGTGGTCGACCACCCGGACCCGGTCCGCGCCGTTGCCGAAGCGGACCGTCTGGTTGTGCAGCACCTCGCGGCTGACGTGGTTCACCAGGTCCACGTCGGCAACCCCGTCGAGTCGCGGAACCAGGGCCTTCGGCCAGGCGACGGACACCTGCTGGCCCGGGCCGCTCCGCCCGTCGTGGCCGGGGTTGAACGACCAGACCCGCTGACCGTCGAGCAGCACGTCGATCGACCCCGACACGGACGACGGCAGGACGAGACCTTCGCTGCTGACGTCGATCCCTTGTGTCACTCGGCCCTCCTGCGACCCTGACGACAACGCGAACGAGCCTATCTCCGGCGCGCCGCTATCCCCTCGACGGCTCACCGCGCAGCATGGAAGGGTGGTCGCTGCACCCTGTCCTGACCACCCTGAAGGAGATGTGCCATGGCGAGCGGCGAGAACGAGGACCTGAAGGCCAAGATGCGCGAGGCGCTCGAGCGCAAGAAGGGTGCCGGCCGTGGCGTGGCCCACCCCGCCGACTCCAAGGAGAAGGCACACGGCTCCGAGGTGGCCGGCGGCGGCCCGAAGATGCACCGCCGGAAGGCGGGCGGCGGGGGCTCCTGAGGGGAGATCGAGGAGCCTGGCCGTGCAGTTCGGGCGGAGCTACGAGGAGTTCGAGGTCGGTGCGACGTACCGGCACTGGCCGGGCAAGACGATCACCGAGTACGACGATCACCTGTTCTGCCTGCTGACGATGAACCACCACCCGTTGCACCTCGACAGCCACTACGCATCGACGAGCACCGAGTTCGGGCGCAACGTGGTGGTGGGCAACTACGTCTACTCGCTGCTCCTCGGGATGAGCGTGCCCGATGTCTCCGGGAAGGCGATCGCCAACCTGGAGGTCGAGTCGCTGCGGCACGTCGCGCCGACGTTCCACGGGGACACGCTCTACGGCCAGACAGAGGTCCTGGACAAGTGGGAGTCGCGGTCGAAGGACGACCGGGGCGTGGTGTACGTCGAGACGCGCGGCCACAACCAGGCCGGCACCCTCGTCTGCGTCTTCCGGCGCAAGGTCATGGTGCCCAAGCAGTCCTACCTCGACGCCCGTGGCGGCGACCAGCCCGGGCGTCCGGAGCCGGTCGAGCCCTCCTGAGCCGGGCGTCCGGGGGTCCGGGCGGACGCCGCGACCCGTCGGACGTGCACTCCTGTGTCGCAAAGGTGACGATGGGGGTCGAACCGGACGGGTGACGGCTCGAGTGCACGTCCGAGCGGTCGTCGTCGAGTCGTCAGCGGACCGGCTGTCCACAGGTGATCGCGATCCGAGCCGATGGCCTGGGGAAACGTGCGGAGGCGCCGACTCGCGGGGTCTGAGACGTGCAGATGCGCCGGGTCGGGGGGTCTGAGGCCTGCGGACGCGCCGGGTCGGGGGGTCTGAGGCCTGCGGATGCGCCGGCTCGGCTGGTCCTTGGCTGGGCCGGGGCTGGTCAGGGGCCGCTCAGGGGCTGCTCATGAAACCGCCGACGGGAGGTACCTTCCC
>JAWWPF010000235.1:0-5086 GCA_033850795.1 Nocardioidaceae bacterium
GGACCTTCGCGGCCTCCCCGATCCTGGCGTTCTTCGCCTCGACGAAGGCGCCGATCTTGCCGCGCGACCCGAGCTCGGTGCCCGGCCGGAGGTAGGAGAACGGGCCGACCGTGGCACCGTCACCGATCACCGCCAGCTCGCCGTGGGTGCGGACCACGGTCGCGCCGGCGCCGACCTCGACGTCCTTGAGGGTGCAGTCCGGGCCGACCACGGCGTCCGCGGCGACCACCGTGGCGCCGAGCAGCTGGACCCCGGGCAGGAGGGTGACGTCAGGCGCGAGCACGACGTCCGCGTCGACCCAGGTGCTTCGGGGGTCGGTGACCGTGACCCCGTGGCGCATCCACCGCTCGAGGGTGCGCCGGTTGAGCTCGGCCGCCAACGCGGCCAGCTGGACCCGGTCGTTCGCGCCCTCGGTCTGCATCACGTCGGCGATGCGGTGGGCGCCGACCGACCGGCCGTCCTGGCGGGCGATGGCGACCACGTCGGTGAGGTAGTACTCCGACTTGGCGTTCTGGTTGGTGATCCGGGTCAGCGCCTCGGCCAGGAACCCGCCGTCGAAGGCGAAGATCCCGCTGTTGATCTCCCGGACCTGCGCCTGCTCCGCGGTCGCGTCCTTCTCCTCCACGATGGCGCTCACCGAGCCGTCCGCGTCCCGCAGCACCCGGCCGTAGCCGAAGGGGTCCGCGACCTCCCCGGTCAGCACGGTCACCACCCGGTCCGTGCCCCGGTGCGCGAGGTGGTCGGCGACCAGCCCGGCGAGGGTCTCGCCCTCGAGCAGCGGGGTGTCCCCGGCCATCACGACGAGCACCCCGTCCGTCGTACCCGCCGCGTCGCGGAGCGTGTCGAGCGCGACGCGGACGGCGTGGCCCGTGCCCTCCTGGGTCTCCTGGACGGCGAGGAGGGCGCCGGGCACCTGCTCGAGGATGTGCGGCCCGACCTGCTCACGGCCGTTCCCGACGACCGCGACCAGGTGCTGCGGCTCGACGTGCAGGGCCGCCGTCAGCACGTGGCCGATCATGCTGCGACCGCAGACCGGGTGCAGGACCTTCATGAGCTTGGAGCGCATCCGGGTCCCGCTGCCCGCGGCCAGCACGATGACTGCTGTCGGCGCGTCGGGCCGGTGCGCGGGCTCGGCTGCGGTCACGGGTGTCTCCTGCTCGCTAGCGGGGTACAAGGTGGCTCCGGGAAGCGCCTGGCTCCCCGGGTAGGAGTCGAACCTACGTCGCTTGTCCGCATTCAAAGTGCGGCGGGCCCTGCCGACAGACCAACCGGGGATCGCGTGGCCAAGGGTACGCAGCACCGGCCCCGACAGGGGTGCGGGTCAGGACGCCGGGTGAGGCTACGGCTGCGTAGGTTACGGTGCCGTAGGTACGCCGACGAAGCATGAGGACCTGAATGACCGACGTGACGACCAGCCCCACCACCCCGACCGCCTCGACCGCCTCGAGCGCCTCGACCGGCGAGGGCTCCACGTCCGCCCTGCCCGTGGAGAGCGCCACGCTCGGCGGGGACACGCAGTCCCGACGGGAGCAGGTGGCCCTCGCACTGTTCATCGTGGTGCCGTTCCTGGCGGTGGCCGCCGCCATCCCGGTCGCCTGGGGCGGCTGGCTCGGCTGGAGCGACGTGGTGATCACCGTGGTGATGTACTGGCTGACCGGTCACGGGGTGACCGTCGGCTTCCATCGCCTGTTCACGCACAAGTCCTTCAAGCCGAACCGCGGCGTGAAGGTCGCCCTGGCGATTCTGGGCTCGATGGCCGTGCAGGGGCCGGTGGTGCGCTGGGTCGCCGACCACCGCAAGCACCACAAGTTCTCCGACCGCGACGGGGACCCGCACTCGCCGTGGCGCTACGGAACCTCGCTGCGGGCGCTCACCAAGGGGCTGGCCTACGCCCACCTGATGTGGCTGTTCAACCCCGAGCAGACGCCGCAGCGCAAGTACGCACCCGACCTGATGAAGGACCCGGACATCGTCCGGATCTCGCGCCTGTTCCCGGTCTGGGTGCTGGTCTCGCTGCTCGGGCCCGCGGTCGCGGGTGGGCTCGTCACGTGGTCCTGGCAGGGTGCGGTGACCGCTTTCTTCTGGGCCTCCCTGGTGCGGGTCAGCCTGCTGCACCACGTCACCTGGTCGATCAACTCGATCTGCCACACGCTTGGCGAGCGGCCGTTCCTCTCCCGCGACAAGTCCGCGAACGTGTGGTGGCTCGCCATCCCGTCCATGGGCGAGTCGTGGCACAACCTCCACCACGCCGACCCGACCTGCGCCCGGCACGGGGTCCTCCGGGGCCAGGTGGACACCTCCGCTCGGGTGATCTGGGCGCTGGAGAGGCTCGGCTGGGTGCACGACGTGCGCTGGCCGGTGAAGGAGCGCATCTCGGCCAAGCTCGCCGGAAACAAGGACGTCTCCTCCACCGCAGCCGCTTGAGGGTGGACGGCCGGGAGTCCGAGAGCCGGCGTCCTGGGCGCACCCGCATGTCGGGCAGCGCACGGCGCGAGCAGCTGATCGACGTCGCTCGGGGACTGTTCGCCGAGCGGGGCTTCGACGCGACCTCCGTGGAGGAGATCGCCACCCGCGCAGAGGTCGCGAAGCCGGCGGTCTATGAGCACTTCGGCGGCAAGGAGGGGCTATACGCGGTCGTCGTGGACCGGGAGGTGCGGAGCCTCCTGACCGGGATGCAGACCGCCCTGGCCGGCGGGGGCCCCCGCATGCTGCTGGAGCAGTCCGCGCTCGCCCTGCTCGACTACATCGAGCGGTCCTCGGACGGGTTCCGGATCCTGGTCCGGGACAGCCCCGTCGGATCCTCCACCGGCTCATTCGTGTCGATCCTCGGGGACGTGGCCTCCCGGGTCGAGCACATCTTGGGGGCCGAGCTGGCCCAGCGAGGCTTCGACCCCGAGACGGCGCCGATGTACGCGCAGATGCTGGTCGGCATGGCCGGGACGACCGGGCAGTGGTGGCTGGACGCCCGCCGGCCGTCGAAGGAGGTCGTCGCCGCGCACCTGGTGAACCTGGCCTGGAACGGGCTGGCCGGCATGGCGAAGGATCCCGCGCTGCGCTCGGCCACCTAGAGTGCGGGGCCCTCCACGTTGACCGTCGGGATCCCGCCGCCCGCCCTGGCGATGGCGGCCACCGAGGGCAGGTCGGTCGGGTTGCTCTCCCGGTGCACCGTGAACGGCGGGACGTGCACGAAGTCACCCGCCTGCGCGTCGACGTACCCCTCGTAGCCCTCGAACTCCAGGCGCAGCACGCCGGACACGACGTACAGGCTGGTCTGGTTGCGGTCGTGGTGGTGCCACCCGGAGACGGCGCCCGGGAGCGTCTCGACGCGGCCGGCCCACAGCGTGGGGACCTCGAAGGCCCGCGAGCGGGTCATCCCCGAGGTGGGGTCTGCCGGGACGAGGTCACCGGCCCGGAACACGCGCACGGGGTCGCTCACGGGGCCAGTGTGCCACCGGGCCGGCTCACCGCACCGGCAGCCTGAAGGCCTCGGCCATCGAGGGAGCCGACGCCGCGCGGTGCAGGTAGGGCAGTCCGGCCACCTCGTCGTAGAGCCGGGTGAGTGAGTAGTGGGTGAGCGCGGTCGCGACCACGCGATGGCGCTGGCTGGGGTGGATGACGGTGGTCAGGACCCGGTTGTCGTTGCCGTCGCTGCGGTCGTCCTCGTCGGCGGTGAGCACCACCGCGAGCCGCCCCGCCTTCCAGTCGGGACCCCGCTGGATTCGGCCCATCACCGACCTGAACCAGGCGTCGGCGGTCGCCAGGTCGCAGTTGTGGGCGTCGTGGCAGAGGTTCGGCACCACCATGCCGACCCGGGGCAGCCTTCCGGACCGCACGTCGGTCACGAAGGCGGCCATCGAGCGGTCGCGCTTGCGGCAGGCGGCGCGCTCGCTCGCGAAGTAGGTCCAGGGGTTGTGCCGCACGGCGTACCGGCCGTGGTTCGTCAGCGAGCAGTTCCCCGGCATGCCGTCCGCGTACGTCGCGGCGGTCTTGTGGTGCCGCAGCGCCTGCGCGAACACCGACCGGCCGGTGAGCTGGTGTGTCTCGGGGCCTCCGTCGTCGGAGATGCCGTACATCCCCCCGCCGGCGATGGCGATGTAGTTCGGCAACGAGGGGTGCCGCAGGGCGCGGTAGTCGGTCGCGTAGCCGTAGCGCTTCGCCAGCCCGAACGTGTACGGCATGCCGGTCTTCATCTGGGCCAGGGAGTGGTTCTCCTCGACGAAGACCAGGAGCTTGGTGACCCGCGCGCTGGCCGCGCTCGAGGCGGCCTGGGGTATCGCCGTCCGGAATTCGGTCTGTGCGGGGGCCGGCTGCGCGGTCCAGGTGGAGGCGACCGCGGCGCAGGCGATCAGGGCCAGGGGCGCGAGGGCGCGACGAGTCCGCATAAGAGGGGTATCGGCGGCCCTTCGCCCACGACTTGAGGGACCGACTGAATGTCCGAGGGCAATCTCGGGTAAACCGGCGCATGAGCGAGAGCCCGCGTGAACGCATCCCCAGCTACCTCGGCGCCATGTCCCTGTTCGGAGCCGGGTGGGCCGCCGTCGCCGCCGCGCTCGCGAAGACCGGCACGCCTGCCCCCGAGCGGTACGCCGTGTCCGATCTGCTCATCGGCGGCCTCGCCACCCACAAGTTCACGCGGCTCGTGTCGAAGGAGGGCGTCACGACCCCGATCCGCGCCCCGTTCACCGTCTACGAGGGTGAGGCCGGCGACGCCGAGGTCAACGAGCGCCCGCGCGACGAGCACCCGCAGCACACGATCGGCGAGCTGCTGACCTGCCCGTTCTGCCTGGCGCCGTGGGTGGCGAGCGCCTACGTGGCCGGGCTGATGCTGGCGCCGCGGGCGGCGAGGACGTGGGCCGCGACCTTCAGCGTGGTCGCCGCGTCCGATCTGATGCAGCAGGTCTACGCCCGGTCCAGGACCACCTGACCTTCCCGTTGAGAGGGCGGGCATTCCCGTTGAGCAGGCGGGCATTCCCGTTGAGCAGGCCGGCATTCCCTTGGAAGGCAGCCGTCGTGTATGTCGGCAGCGGCCCAAGCCCAGTCGCGTCACTGACCGCCGGACCGAGCGCCCTTCCGGGCGGCACCGCCG
>JAWWPF010000265.1:0-9482 GCA_033850795.1 Nocardioidaceae bacterium
TTCGCTCCCCCGGCGGTGGCGGGGCACGCGGGGAAGGTCCGTTCCGTGCCCGCGGGCGACCGCAACCTGCTGGTCTTCCTGGGCCGCACCCACCTCTACGAGGGACGCGGGGTGGCAGCCGTGGTCCACGGCGTCCGGACCGCCGCGGCCGCCGGTTGCCGGGCGGTCGTGCTCACCAACGGCTGCGGCGGCCTCGACGAGGCCTGGCAGCCGGGCACCCCGGTGCTGATCAGCGACCACCTCAACCTCACCGCGACCTCTCCCCTGGAGGGAGCCGACTTCGTCGACCTCACGGACCTGTACAGCCCACGGTTGCGGGCCCTGTGCCGGGAGGTCGAGCCGGACCTGGCGGAGGGGGTCTACGCGCAGCTCCCCGGGCCGCACTACGAGACCCCCGCGGAGATCCGGATGGTCCGCGCGATCGGCGGGCAGCTGGTCGGCATGTCCACCGCCCTCGAGGCGATCGCGGCCCGACGGGCGGGGCTGGAGGTCCTCGGCATCTCGCTGGTGACCAACCTGGCCGCCGGCATCACCGGCGAGCCGTTGGACCACCAGGAGGTGCTGGAGGCGGGACGCGCGGCGGCCGGCCGAATGGGGCGGCTGCTCGCCGAGGTCGTGCCGCGCGTCTGAGCAGATGCTCTAGCCTGCACGGCATGCGCGTACTCGTCACCGGCGCTGCCGGCAGCATCGGCACGGTGCTCTGCAGCGGCCTCGTCGACCGCGGGCACGCGGTCAGCGGCGTGGACCGCGTCCCGGAGCCGGAGGGCTTCACCGGCGACTGGTTCACCGCCGACTGCGCCGACCCCGATGCCGTCGAGGCCACCTTCACGGCGCTCGTCAGGTCCGGCGGGATCGACGCCGTCGTGCACCTGGCCGGCATCCCGACCGAGGCGTCGCTGCCCCAGGAGCTCGAGTCCCACGTCGTGACCACCGCCGCTCTGCTCGACGCGATGGTCCGGCACGGTGTGAGCCGAGTCGTCTACGCCAGCAGCAACCACGCGGTGGGGCGGACCCCGCGCACCGAGCTGCTCACGGTCGGCACCCGCCCCCGGCCCGACACCTTCTACGGGGTCGGGAAGGTCGCCGCCGAGGCGCTGCTGAGCCTGTACGTCGACCGGCACGGGATCGACGCGGTCGCGACCCGCATCGGGAGCTTCCTGGCGCAGCCCGAGAGCCGACGGGCCCTGAGCACCTGGCTGTCCCACGACGACGCGGTCCGCATGTTCGACGCGGCACTCACCGCTCCCGACCCCGGCTTCGCGGTCATCTACGGGGTCTCCGCCAACACCCGCGGCTGGTGGGACCTCGACCCGGGGCGGGACCTCGGCTACCACCCGCAGGACGACGCAGAGCGCTTCGCGGACGCGGTGCTGGCGGGACCGTCCGACCCGGGACGGGACGACGCCGAGGCCGCGTACGTCGGAGGCCCGTACGCCACCGACGCCTACGTCCGAAGTGCCCTGGACGCCCCGTGAGCGCAGGCGTCGGGCTGCTGCAGCGCGCCCGCGACTGGGCGCAGGAGGACCCCGACGAACGGACCCGCGCCGAGCTGGAGGAGCTGGTCGCGGCAGCCGGCAGCGACCCGGAGGGGGAAGCGGCCGCGGAGCTGGCGGACCGGTTCGACGGCCGCCTGGAGTTCGGGACCGCGGGCCTGCGCGGGGCGATGGGAGCCGGCCCCAACCGGATGAACCGCGCGGTCGTGATCCGTGCCGCGGCCGGCCTCGCGTCATACCTGAAGGAGCAGGGCGCCGACCACGCGGCCACCGTGGTGGTCGGGTACGACGCCCGGCACTCCTCCGACGTCTTCGCCGAGGACACGGCCCGGGTGATGGTGGGGGCGGGCCTGCGGGCCGTGCTGCTCCCCCGGGCCCTGCCCACCCCGCTGCTCGCCTACGCGATCCGCCGGCTGGGCTGCGTGGCCGGGGTGATGGTGACGGCCTCGCACAACCCTCCTGCTGACAACGGCTACAAGGTCTACCTCGGCGACGGCAGCCAGATCGTGCCGCCCGCGGACGCCGAGATCTCCGCGGCGATCGACGCCGTCGGACCGCTGCCCGGGGTCCGGCTGGCCGACGGCTGGGAACGCCTGGGGGACGAGATGGTCGAGGGCTACCTGAGTGACGTGGGCCGTCTCGTCGACCCCGACGGGCCCCGCGACCTGACCACGGTCTACACCCCGCTGCACGGCGTCGGGGGTGCCACGGTCGCCGAGGTGATGGCCCGTGCCGGGTTCCCCGCTCCGCACGTCGCCACGGCGCAGGCCGAGCCGGACCCGGACTTCCCCACGGTCGCGTTCCCGAACCCCGAGGAGCCGGGCGCGATGGACCTGGCGATGCGGCTCGCCGCGGAGGTGGGCGCCGACCTCGTGGTGGCCAACGACCCGGACGCGGACCGGTGCGCCGTCGCGGTGCCCGGCCCGCTCGGCTGGCGGATGCTCCACGGGGACGAGGTGGGCGCGCTCCTGGGCGACTTCCTCCTGCGCTCCGGGGTCCGGGGCGTCTACGCGAGCTCCATCGTGTCCTCCTCGATGCTCGGCGTGCTCGCCGCGTCGTACGGCCAGCCGCACCGGGAGACGCTCACGGGGTTCAAGTGGATCGGGCGGGTGCCGGACCTCGCGTTCGGCTACGAGGAGGCGCTCGGCTACTGCGTGGCACCCGACCTGGTCCGGGACAAGGACGGGGTCTCGGCGCTGCTGCGGGTCGTCGAGCTGGCGGCGCTGCTGCGGAGCGAGGGCCGCACGCTCGTGGACCGGCTCGACGACCTCGCCCGCGAGCACGGTCTGTTCGCCACCGACCAGCTCTCGGTCAGGGTCCCCGACCTGGCGCTGATCGAGCAGACCATGACCCGGCTGCGCTCCCGGCCCCCGACGTCTCTGGGCGGCCTGTCTGTCCGGCAGGTCGAGGACCTGGCCGAGGGGACCGACGACCTACCTCCCACGGACGGGCTCCGCTACCGCCTTGCGGAGAGCGCTCGCGTCGTGGTCCGCCCGTCCGGGACGGAGCCGAAGGTCAAGTGCTACCTGGAGGTGGTGGTGCCGGTGGCGCGCGACGCCGACGGCGGGGTCGACGCGGCCCGGATCGTGGCGGCGGGCCGGCTCGACGCGATCCGCACGGACCTGGCGTCCGCGGCGGGTCTGTGAGTCACACCAGGAGGCTGGCCACGAACGCCGCACCGGTCAGCAGGACGGCGAGGATCTCCGGGACGGCATAGCGGGACCGCACCGGCGGGACCGGCGCGTGGGCGTCCTGCCGGTCCTGCTCGCTGCGTGCGGCGGCGACCAGGTCGTTGATCCGGTTCAGGACGAAGACCTGGTAGGTCATGCCGGAGTCGTGGTACTGGGTCGTCTCCGCGCGCCCGGCGAACTGGTAGCTGCGGTTCCCGCCGAGCTGGCCGCCCTGCCCGTGCGAGCGCACCCGCTGGCGCATCTCGAACCCGATCGAGCGGCCGATGCCCACGCAGATGAACCGACGCCGCCCCACCCAGACGTTCAGGGTCTGCCCCATGGTGACCTCGTTGATCGCGACGTACGGGACGAACACGTCCTTGACCGACCCGAGCAGCAGCAGCTCGTGGGGGTACGCCGTCGCCCGCGGGCGCAGCTGCGTGACCCAGATCAGCACCCCGCCGAACGCCGAGGCCAGGGCGAGCCGCAGCCCGAGGACCGAGTGGTCCCGCACGGCGACGTACACGATGATCAGCACGGCCACCGCGATCCCGGCCCAGCCGACGAAGCCCCCCGAGGTCGGCTTGAACCGCTCGACCGGCTCCTGCGCCCGCTCCGGTGACCCGCCCATGGGGTGATTGTGCCTCGCGCGGACGACCGGGGCGCCATCCGGCTGGTGGGCGCCCTCCGCACCGTCCCCTCGCCGGGTCGGGACCTATGCTGGGCGCCATGAGTGCCGGCGCCGTCGTGAGCCCCCAGACCGGCCGGCTGTCCGAGGCGACCGGGTCCGACTCCTCGCTGCGCCGGTTCCTGCACGGCCTGCCCGGCGTGGACCAGGTCGGCGCCGAGGCCAGGGCCGCGTCCCTCGGCACCCGCTCGATCAAGACGACGGCGAAGGCGTTCGCGCTCGACCTCGCGATCCGGATGGTGGACCTCACCACGCTGGAGGGCGCCGACACACCGGGGAAGGTGCGCGCGCTCTCGGCCAAGGCGGTCCGCCCGGACCCGGCCGACCCGTCCTGCCCGGCGGCGGCCGCGGTCTGCGTGTACCCGGACCTGGTCGCCACGGCGCGAGAGGCGCTCGGGTCCAGCGGCGTGCACGTCGCATCCGTCGCGACGGCCTTCCCGTCCGGACGCGCCGCCCTGAGCGTGAAGCTCGCCGACACGAGGACCGCCGTCGAGGCCGGGGCGGACGAGATCGACATGGTGATCGACCGGGGGGCCTTCCTGTCCGGGCGCTACCTCGAGGTGTACGAGGAGATCGTGGCCGTGCGGGAGGCAGCCCGTCCGGCGCACCTGAAGGTCATCCTCGAGACCGGTGAGCTGCAGACCTACGACAGCGTACGACGGGCGTCCTGGCTGGCGATGATGGCCGGGGCCGACTTCATCAAGACGTCCACCGGCAAGGTCCAGCCCGCCGCCACGCTGCCGGTGATCCTGGTGATGCTCGAGGCGGTCCGGGACTTCCGGCTCGCCACCGGGCAGGTCGTCGGCGTGAAGGCGGCCGGCGGGATCCGGACAGCGAAGGACGCCGTCAAGCACCTCGTGCTGGTCAACGAGGTGGTGGGGCGGGACTGGCTGGACCCGGACCGGTTCCGGTTCGGGGCGTCGTCGCTGCTCAACGACCTGCTGATGCAGCGCACCAGGATGGCCACCGGCCGGTACTCCGGCCCCGACTACTTCACGGTGGACTGATGGCTGAGGTTTCGACAGGCTCGACAGGCTCGACCAGCGGCGGGTTCGAGTACGCGCCGGCGCCGGAGTCCCGGGCGGTCGTCGACATCAAGAGCTCCTACGGGCTGTTCATCGGCGGCGAGTTCGTCGACCCCCGGGACGGCCGGTCCTTCAAGACCATCAGCCCGGCGACCGAGGAGGTCCTCGCCGAGGTCGGGGACGCGTCCGCCGAGGACGTCGACCTGGCGGTGCAGGCGGCTCGGCGCGCCCACACCCGGGTCTGGGCCACGATGCCTGGCCGCGAGCGGGCGAAGTACCTCTTCCGCATCGCGCGCATCCTGCAGGAGCGCAGCCGGGAGCTGGCCGTCCTCGAGTCGCTCGACAACGGCAAGCCGATCAAGGAGTCCCGGGACGTCGATGTGCCGCTGGCCGCACAGTGGTTCTTCTACTACGCGGGGTGGGCGGACAAGCTGGAGTACGCCGTCCCCGGCACCGTGGCTCCGGCGCCGCTCGGGGTGGCCGGCCAGGTCATCCCCTGGAACTTTCCGCTGCTGATGCTCGCCTGGAAGATCGCGCCGGCGCTGGCCTGCGGGAACACGGTGGTCCTCAAGCCGGCGGAGACCACGCCGCTGTCCGCCCTGCTGTTCGCGGAGATCTGCCAGCAGGCGGAGCTGCCGGCGGGCGTGGTGAACATCGTGACCGGCGCCGGGGACACCGGACGGGCGCTCGTCGAGCACGACGACGTTGACAAGGTCGCGTTCACCGGGTCGACGGAGGTCGGCCGGTCCATCGCGCGGGCGGTCGCCGGCACCCGGAAGAAGGTGACCCTGGAGCTGGGCGGCAAGGCCGCGAACATCGTCTTCGACGACGCTCCGCTCGACGAGGCGATCGAGGGGATCGTGAACGGGATCTTCTTCAACCAGGGCCATGTCTGCTGTGCCGGGTCCCGGCTCCTGGTGCAGGAGTCGGTCGCCGAGGAGGTCCTCGAACGGCTCAAGCGCCGGATGACGACGCTGCGGGTCGGCGACCCGCTGGACAAGAACACCGACATCGGCGCCATCAACTCCGCCACCCAGCTCGCCAAGATCCGGGAGCTGTCCGAGGTCGGCGAGCGCGAGGGGGCCGGACGGTGGTCGCCGCCCTGCGACCTGCCCTCGCACGGGTTCTGGTTCCCGCCCACCGTCTTCACCGGCGTCTCCCAGGCGCACCGGATCGCTCGGGAGGAGATCTTCGGGCCGGTGCTGTCCGTGCTCACGTTCCGGACGCCGGACGAGGCCGTGGAGAAGGCGAACAACACGCCCTTCGGCCTGTCGGCCGGCGTGTGGAGCGAGAAGGGCTCGCGGATCCTCTGGGCCGCCGGCAGGCTTCGCGCCGGCGTGGTGTGGGCCAACACGTTCAACAAGTTCGACCCGGCCAGCCCCTTCGGCGGCTACCAGGAATCGGGCTACGGCCGCGAGGGCGGCCGGCACGGTCTGGAGGCCTACCTTGCCGTCTGAGCGGCTCCTGGGCCCGTCCCGGCTGGACGTGCGGAAGACCTACAAGCTGTACGTCGGCGGGGCCTTCCCGCGCTCGGAGTCCGGGCGGTCCTACGTCGTGGAGGACAGTGCAGGGAGGTTCCTGGCCAACGCCGCCCACGCCTCGCGCAAGGACGCCCGCGACGCCGTGCAGGCGGCCCGCAAGGCCTTCGGTGGCTGGTCCACCCGCACGCCGTACAACCGGGGGCAGGTGGTCTACCGGGTGGCCGAGGTCCTCGAGGGCCGGCGCAGCCAGCTGGTGGAGGAGGTCCGGAGCGCCGAGGGCACCAGCCGGCGGACGGCCGAGACGGCCGTGGACGCAGCCGTCGACCGGCTGGTGTGGTACGCCGGCTGGGCGGACAAGGTCGCCCAGGTCGTCGGCGGCACGAACCCGGTGGCGGCGCCCTACTTCGACTTCTCCCTGCCCGAGCCGACCGGCGTGGTCGCCGTGCTCGCACCGCCCGAGTCCTCGTTGCTGGGGCTGGTCAGCGTGGTCGCCCCGGTCATCGTGACCGGCAACACCGTGGTGGTCGCCGCGTCGCACCGCAGGCCGGTCCCGGCGGTGACCCTGGCGGAGGTGCTGGCCACCTCCGACGTCCCCGGCGGCGTGGTCAACCTGCTCACCGGACCCCTGGTCGACACCGCGGCGACCCTCGCCTCCCACATGGACGTCAACGCCCTCGACCTGACCGGCGCCGCGGGCGACGCACCCGAACAGCGCGCGTTCGCCACGGAGCTCGAGCAGTTCGCGGCCGAGAACCTCAAGCGGGTCCTGCGCGCACCGGAGCAGGAGCCCGACTGGACGGCCGAGCCCGGTCTCGAGCGGCTGACCGCGTTCCTGGAGACGAAGACCGTCTGGCACCCCATCGGCAGCTGAGCCGGGTGGTCGGGCTGGTCGCGCAGGTGGTCGTGGTGGCTGGACCCTCGGGGTCCGGCAAGTCCCGGTTGTGCCGGCGACTGGAAGGCTCCTTCGGGATGCCGGCGGTGAACCTCGACGACTTCTACAAGGACGGGGACGACCCGACCCTTCCCCGGCTCGGCTCGGGGGCCGGCCAGGTCGACTGGGACGATCCGGCGTCGTGGTCGTGCGAGGAGGCGCTCGATGCGCTGGAGCGGCTCTGCCGCACCGGGGTGGCGGACGTGCCGGTCTACGACATCTCCCGCGACGGCCGCACCGGACTCCGCCGGGTCTCGCTCGGCGGCGCGCCGTACTTCCTCGCGGAGGGGTTGTTCGCGCAGGAGGTGATCGGGGGCTGCCGCGCACGCGGCCTGCTGGCCGACGCGGTGTGCGTCCGGAACCCACGCCTGGTGACCTTCTGGCGCCGGCTGAGCCGGGACCTGCGTGAGCACCGCAAGCCTCCGATGCTGCTCCTGCGGCGCGGCTGGCGACTGATGCGGGCCGAACCCGCCGTCGTGGCGCACGCCGTGGCCTGTGGGGCCGCGCCCATGCGTCCGCAGCAGGCGTTCGAGCGGATCCGTCGGCAGGTCCGAGGCACCCAACGCAATATCGGGCCTGCCGGACGAGGTCACGACTCAGAAACGATCTGAAAGTCCTCCGGCTCACGACCGGACTCTCAGGATAACCTTCGGTTCTTCTTCGTTGCCCAGTACAAAGTCGGACGGGTGCAGGCTGACACTCGGGTAGCGACATCCTCCGTCGAAGAGGTCACCGAATGAAGCACACCCGTTCATCCCGCAGGCTCGGCCTCGCCGCCGGCCTGGGAGCCCTGCTCATGGTCCTGGCAGCCTGCACCTCCGGTTCGGGTGGCGGGGGTGGCGGCTCGTCCTCCTCGCAGCCGACGTCGACGGGGAAGGCGGTCAGCGGCGGAACGGTCACTTACGCGCAGCTGCCCGCGGCTGTCCCGAACTGGATCTGGCCGATGGCCAGCCTGGCCTACTTCAGCGTCTACAACATCTCCAACCTGCAGCAGCCGATGTACCGGCCGTTGTACTGGTTCGGGGGCCACAACGACCAGCCCACCGTCGACTACGGCCTGTCCGCGGCCAAGCCTCCGCAGTACAGCACCGACGGCAAGAGCGTCACCTTCACGCTGAAGCCCTGGAAGTGGTCCAACGGTGAGTCGGTGAACGCCGACGACGTGCTGTTCTGGATGCACATGGTGAAGGCCGAGAAGGCCAACTGGGCCGGCTACAGCCCCGGCGCCTTCCCCGACAACGTGACGGCGGAGACGAAGACCGGCCCCGACACCGTGAAGCTGACGCTGAACGGCAAGTACTCCAGCGACTGGTTCACCTACAACGAGCTTTCCCAGATCACGCCCATGCCGATGGCCTGGGACGTGACCAGCGCCGGGGCCAAGGCCGGCAGCGGTGGCTGCACCACGGACCAGAGCAAGTGCGCGGCGGTCTACAAGTTCATGGTCTCGCAGGCCAAGGACCAGAAGAGCTACGCGAGCAGCAAGATCTGGGGGGTCGTCGACGGGCCCTGGCGGCTGGGCACCTACAGCTCCTCGGGCAACTACACGCTCGTCCCGAACAAGTCCTACTCCGGCTCCCCCAAGCCCCGCCTCGACGAGGTCAAGTTCCTGCCCTTCACCAGCGACTCCTCCGAGTTCAACGTGCTGAAGTCCGGGAGCACGATCGACGTCGGGTACATCCCCTCGCAGGACCTGCCGCAGAAGCCCGGCGGTGCAGCCGTCCCCTCCAACAACCCGCTCGGGTCGGCGTACTCGCTGAGCCCCGGGTACGGCTGGTCGGTCAACTACTTCGTGCCGAACTTCCACAACCCGAAGCTCGGTCCCGCCTTCTCGCAGCTCTACGTCCGGCAGGCGCTGACGATGACGCTCAACCAGCCCCTGGACGTCGACAAGGCGCAGCGCGGCTACGGGTACCCCAACTTCAGCCCGGTGCCGGTCAAGCCCGCCAGCCAGTGGCTGAGCCCGGCGGCCAAGCAGGGCACGCCGTACCCGTTCAGCACCACGAAGGCCTCCTCCTTGCTCACCAGCCACGGCTGGACGAAGGTCGGCGGAGTGGCGACGTGCACCTCCCCGGGCACCGCTGCCAACCAGTGCGGCGCGGGTGTCAAGAAGGGCACGAAGCTCGCCATCAAGTTCGACTACGCCTCGGGGACCCAGGCCCTGGACCAGCAGATGCAGCAGTACAAGTCCGAC
>JAWWPF010000281.1:0-5679 GCA_033850795.1 Nocardioidaceae bacterium
AGCTGGCCCTCACCGGTGCGCTCGTCACCGTCCTCGATCTCCACGGACCTCAGTCTCCCAGCCGGCTCCGACAGCGGGGCGCGCTCGTCCACAGCCCCGATCAGGCCGGTCCGAGGCGGCGCGAGACGGTGGCTTCGGCAGGCTCAACCAGCGCGGGTTGACACCATGGCAGCCCCCGGGTCAGACGCCAGCTGCGGCCTTGAGCGCGTCGACCCGGTCGGTGCGCTCCCAGGTGAACTCGGGCAGCTCACGGCCGAAGTGGCCGTAGGCCGCGGTCCGTGCGTAGATCGGGCGCAGCAGGTCCAGGTCGCGGATGATCGCGGCCGGGCGGAGGTCGAAGACCTCCTGGACGGCCTTCTGGATGGCGCTGACCGGGATGGTCTCGGTCCCGAAGCAGTCGACGTAGAAGCCGACCGGGTGCGCCTTGCCGATCGCGTAGGCGACCTGCACCTCGCAGCGGCGCGCCAGCCCCGCGGCGACCACGTTCTTGGCCACCCAGCGCATCGCGTAGGCGGCCGAGCGGTCGACCTTCGACGGGTCCTTGCCGGAGAAGGCGCCGCCGCCGTGCCGCGCCATGCCGCCGTAGGTGTCGATGATGATCTTGCGGCCGGTCAGTCCGGCGTCGCCCATCGGGCCGCCGACCTCGAACCGGCCGGTCGGGTTCACGAGCAGCCGGTAGCCGTCGCTGGCGATGTCGAAGGTCTCCAGGACCGGGTCCACCACGTGCTTCTTGATGTCGGGAGTCAGCATCGCCTCGAGGCTGATGTCCTTGGCGTGCTGCGAGGAGACGACGACGGTGTCCACGCGGACCGGGCGGTTCTCGTCGTCGTACTCGATGGTGACCTGGGTCTTCCCGTCGGGGCGCAGGTAGGACATGATCCCGTCCTTGCGGACCTGGGAGAGCCGCTCGGCGAGCCGGTGCGCGATCATCACCGGCAGCGGCATCAGCTCAGGCGTGTCGTCGCAGGCGTACCCGAACATCAGGCCCTGGTCGCCGGCGCCCTGCCGGTCCAGCTCGTCGACCGAGTGGTCGTGGCGCTCCTCGTAGGCGTCGTCGACGCCCTGGGCGATGTCCTGCGACTGCTGGCCGATGGCCACCTGGACGCCGCAGGAGTTCCCGTCGAAGCCCTTCACCGACGAGTCGTAGCCGATCGACAGGATCCGGTCGCGCACCAGCTGGGCGATCGGGGCGTAGGTCTCCGTGGTGACCTCGCCGGCGACCACGACGAGCCCGGTGGTCAGGAGCGTCTCCACGGCGACCCGGCTCTTCGGGTCCCCGGCGATGAGCGCGTCGAGCACGGTGTCGCTGATCTGGTCGGCGATCTTGTCCGGGTGCCCCTCGGTCACGGACTCGGAGGTGAAAAGGCGTCCAGCCACGTCGTCGTACCCCTTGCTGTGTAGTGATGGTCCCTCGCCAAGATAACCCGAGCCTCAGCGCTGCTCGCGCACCGTCTCAGTGCGGCGGGTCCAGCAGCGTGGCCACCCGGTCCCACACCACGTGGGCGAGCGCGGACTTCGAGCCGCGGGGCACCGGGGTCGCCGCGCCGGCAGCGTCGAGGATGACGGCCTCGTTCTCCGGGCTCCCGAACACCTTGCCACCGCTGACGTCGTTGACCACGAGGAGGTCGCACCCCTTGCGGGCCAGCTTGGCGCGGGCCAGGTCCAGGACGGACCCGGAGGCGTCCCCGGTCTCGGCCGCGAACCCGACGATGACGGCTCCGGGACGGACCCGCTCGTGGGAGATCTCGGCGAGGATGTCGGGGTTCTGCTCGAGCTCGATCTCGGGCACCGACTCGTCGTCGACCTTCTTGATCTTGGTGCCGCTGACCTTGCTGGGCCGGTAGTCGGCGGGTGCGGCCGCCATCACCACCGCGTCCGCGCTGGCGGTCGCGGCCAGGACGGCGTCCCGCAGCTCCGCGGTGGTCTCCACGTGCACAACCTTGACGCCGGCCGGGTCGGGCAGGGTCGCGTTCGCGGTCAGGAGCGTCACCTCGGCACCGCGGGCCGCGGCGGCCCTGGCGAGGGCGTACCCCTGCCGGCCGGAGGACCGGTTGCCGAGGAAGCGTACGGGGTCGAGGTACTCGCGGGTGCCGCCGGCGGACACCACGACGTGACGGCCGGCCAGGTCGAGCCGGCTCGCCGCCCCGGCTCGGCTGAGGACGTCGCGGGCCAGCTCGAAGATCTCCGCAGGGTCGGGGAAGCGGCCCTTGCCGGAGTCGGTGCCGGTGAGCCGGCCCTCGGCGGGCTCGATGACGAGGCTGCCGCGGCGCCGCAGCGTGGCGACGTTCTCCCGGGTCGCGGGGTGCTCCCACATCTCGGTGTGCATGGCCGGCGCGAACACCACGGGGCACCGGGCGGTCAGCAGGGTGTTGGTCAGCAGGTCGTCGGCCAGCCCGTGCGCGGCTCTGGCGAGCACGTCGGCGGTCGCCGGTGCCACCACGACCAGGTCCGCGTCCTGGCCGATCCGGACGTGCGGGACGCGGTGCACGTCCTGCCACACGTCGGTGGCCACCGGCTTGCCGGACAGCGCCGCCCAGGTGGGGGCGCCGACGAACTGCAGTGCCGCGGCGGTGGGTACGACGGTCAGGTCGTGGCCCGACTCGGTGAAGAGGCGGAGCAGCTCACAGGCCTTGTATGCAGCGATGCCGCCGCTCACTCCCAGGACCACCTTGAGCGGTCGCGAAGCCTCGGGGCTTTCAGGGTTCGCGGGGCTCGTGGGGTGGGGGCGGCTGTCGCTGGCCATGGCCGGAGGAATCAGGCCTCAGGCGTCGCGGTGCTGCTCTCGGCCTCGGGGTCGATGTCCTCGCAGGTCAGGAGGTCGTCGTTGATCTCGCGCAGCGCGATGGAGAGCGGCTTCTCCTGCACGTGGGTGTCGACCAGGGGTCCGACGTACTCCAGCAGGCCCTCCCCGAGCTGGGAGTAGTAGGCGTTGATCTGGCGCGCGCGCTTGGCGCTGTAGAGGACCAGCTTGTACTTGGAGTCGGTCTTGGTCAGCAGGTCATCGATGGGCGGGTTGGTGATGCCCTCGGCGACAGGCAGGGTTCGAGCCACGGGTACAGCCTCACACATTCCGGGGTAGACGGCGCGGACACCGAGAGGTGCTCAGGCGTCCTGCATCAATCCTACCAACTCGTCGGCTGCCCGGCTGACGTCGGTGTTCACCACCGTGGCGTCGAACTCCGGCTCGGCGGCCAGCTCCTCCCGGGCGGTCTCGAGGCGACGGGCCCGCTCCTCGGCGCTTTCCGTGCCCCGGCCGACCAGCCGACGTACCAGCTCCTCCCAGGAGGGCGGCTTGAGGAACACGAAGTGGGCGTCCGGCATCTTCTGGCGGACCTGGCGCGCGCCCTGCAGGTCGATCTCGAGCAACGCGGGCCGTCCGGCGGCGAGGGCCTCGAGGACCGGGCGGCGCGGGGTGCCGTAGCGCGCGGCCCGGTGCACCACCGCCCACTCGAGGAGCTCGTCGTCGGCGATCATCCGGTCGAACTCGGCATCGGTGACGAACCAGTAGTGCCGGCCGTGGATCTCGCCGGGCCGTGGCGGCCTGGTGGTGGCGGACACCGAGATCCACACCTCGGGGTGGTGCTGGCGCACGTACGCCGCCACGGTGCCCTTGCCGACGGCGGTCGGCCCTGCCAGGACGGTCAGCCGGCCTCGCTGGTCAGCCACGACGCAGACTCGTCAGCCCGGCTCCGCTAGCCACGCGAGTCGAACTCGCGCTCCAGGGCGGCGATCTGGTTCGCGCCGAGACCGCGTACCCGTCGGCCCTCGGAGATGTTCAGCCGCTCCATCATCTGCCGCGCGCGGACCTTCCCTAGCCCCGGCATGGACTGGAGCAGGTCGAGGACCCGCATCTTGCCGACCACCTCGTTCTCCTGCCCCTGCTTGAGGACGTCGGTGATCGAGGCCCCCGAGTGCTTCAGGCGGTTCTTGATCTCGGCCCGCTCCCGACGTGAGGCCGCAGCCTTCTCCAGGTTCGCCTGTCGCTGTTCAGGCGTGAGACGCGGCAGAGCCACTGTGCTGACCTGTCCTGTGCGTGGTTCGGGGCGGGTGGACAAGGGAAATCTAGTCATCCCCAGGATCGGGTGGCAACGCGGGGCCACGCCCGGCTCGACGTGCCTCGAGGCTGTCTCCCGGCGTCTCCGAGTGTCCCCCGGCGTCTCGAAATACCGCCGAGTCGGCGCGTCTGCATGTCTCCCGGGGTTCGAGGCCGGCCGAGTCGGCGCGTCTGCACGTCTCCCGGGGCCTGGGGACGCCGAGTCGGCGCGTCTGCACGTCTCGACGCGCCTCACTCGAGAGAGGCGAAGCTCTCGGCCGCACGGACGGTCGCCTCGTGGAGCTTCACCTTCTCCGGGCCGGCACCGAGGATCTCCCGTGAGCTGCTCGGCAGCACGTTGCGCGAGGCCGATCCGAAGATCCGACGTACGTCCTCGACCGTCCCACCCTGCGCGCCGATCCCCGGAACCAGCAGGGGCCCGTTCACGTCCAGGGTCTCGGCGGTCACGTCGGAGGGGAGATCGATGGTCGCCCCGACGACCGCGCCGATGGATCCGGGGCCGTCCGCGTCGACGTTGCGAGCGGTGACCGCAGCGAGGATCTGGGCCGCGACCGTCGGGCCGGCGGCCGTGACCGCGTGCTGCACGGCGGGTCCCTCGGGGTTCGAGGTCAGCGCGAGCACGAAGACCCCTGCGTCATGGGCCAGGGCGGTGTCGACCAGCGGGTCGAGTGACCCCATGCCGAGGAAGGGGCTCGCGGTCACGGCGTCCGCGGCGAGCGGCGACGTCGGGTCGAGGTAGGCGTCGGCGTACGCCTGCACGGTCGAGCCGATGTCACCCCGCTTCACGTCCAGCAGAACCAGGGCCCCGCGCTCCCGGCAGCCGGCGATGACCTGCTCGAGGATCGCGATGCCCTGTGACCCGTGCCGTTCGAAGAACGCGGACTGCGGCTTCACGACCGCCGCTGCCCCGGCCACGGCCTCAACGGCGGTCAGCGCGAACCTCTCGAGTCCGAACACGCTGTCGGTGAAGCCCCACGAGTCGAGCAGCGCAGGATGCGGGTCGATCCCGACGCAGAGCCGTCCACGGCTCTCGATCGCCTTCGCAAGCCTCTCGCCGAACGTCATGGAGCCTCGCTCCTCAGCTGTCCGGCCAGGTCCCGTTGGATCCGGGAGGGCCACAAGGGGCCTTCGTAGATGAAGGCGGTGTACGCCTGGAGCAGCGTCGCCCCCGCCTCGAGCCTGGCCCGCGCGTCGTCGCCGTCCGCGATGCCGCCGACCGCGATGAGCGCCAGGTCGGGTCCGACGCGTTCGCGCAGCAGGCGAAGGACTTCCAGCGCCCGTGCCTTCAGTGGCTCCCCGGAGAGGCCCCCCGGACCTGCGGCCGCGACCTGCGCCGCCGCGGAGACCAGACCGTCCCGGCTGACGGTCGTGTTGGTGGCCACGATCCCGTCGAGCCCCGAGGACATCGCGAGGTCGGCGACCGCGACGATGTCCTTGTCTGCAAGGTCGGGGGCGATCTTGACCAGGAGTGGCAGGTGCCGCTCCGTGACCGCATCGGCCTGCCGCCGTACGGCGTGCAGCAACGGCTCGAGCCGGTCGACGGCCTGCAGGTCGCGCAGACCGGGCGTATTCGGGGAGCTGACGTTGACCACGAGGTAGTCGGCGTACGGCGCGAGGAGGCGGGT
>JAWWPF010000293.1:0-5361 GCA_033850795.1 Nocardioidaceae bacterium
CAGGTCGACACCGCCACCGCGGTGCTGGCGAAGGTTCTCGCGAACCGCTGAGCCGCGGCGTCAGACCGCGATGTGGGGCACCTCGGCCTCGATCCGTCGGCGCGGCGCGAGCTCCGCGAGCAGCATCGCGCCGAGCACCATGAGGCCGCCCAGCATCATCCGGACCGTCGTCGGCTCGCCGCCGAGGACCACCGCGAACAGCGCCGCGAACACCGGCTCCATGCTCATGATGATCGCGGCGCGGGTCGGCGCGAGGTGGGCCTGGGCCCAGGTCTGGCCGGCCAGGCAAAAGGCCCCGGCGAACACCGCCATGTAGATCACGGACAGCCAGTCGCGCCCGGTCGAGGGCAGCTCGATGCCGTTCCACACGGTCGCTGAGAGGGACACCGCGGTGATCGTCATCAGCTGCACGATGCTCATCCCCATCGCCTGCCGGGCGTCGCCCCAGGCTCCGAGGCCGACGATGTGCAGGGCGTAGAGCAGCGCGGACACGAAGGTGATCGCCTCCCCGAACCCCACCGAGAAGCCGCTCAGCGTGAGGACCGCGAGACCGGCGACCGCCAGGGCCACGGCGCCCCAGGTCACAGCGGTGATCCGGGAGCGCAGCAGCACGGCGGCGAACACCGGCGTGCACACGACGTACAGCCCGGTGATGAACCCGGACACGCTCGCCGGGGTGTCGGCCAGCCCGGCCGTCTGCAGGATCTGCGCGAGGCCGTACACAGCGCCCAGGACGAGGGCCTGCTCGACCGAGGACCGGGTCAGCCGTCGCAGGGCTCGCGGGAACAGCAGGCACAGCGCGACGCTGGCGAGCGCGAAGCGCACAGCGAGGAAGTCCAGGACGGGCATCCGGTCGAGGAGGTCCTTGATCAGGAAGAAGGTCGATCCCCAGCAGGCGGTGATGGCCAGCAGCGACAAGGTGGCGAGGAGGGGCGTACGGCGGTCGCGCGGGTCGCCCGGGACGGCGCGGCTCACGCGTCGCGGAGCTTCTTGAGCAGCTCGATCTGCGGGTCACCGACGTCCCAGGAGCCGGGCGTCTCCAGCAGGAACGGCACCCCTGCGGTGCTCGGGTGCCCGAGCAGCTCCTCGAAGGCGGTCAGCCCGAGGTGTCCTTCGCCGATCCGCTCGTGCCGGTCCCGCAGTGACCCGCGGACGTCCTTGGAGTCGTTCGCGTGCACCAGCCGGAGGCGCTCGGGACCGGCTACCTCGACGAGCCGGTCGAGCGTCGCGGCGGCGCCTCCGGGCTCGTCGAGCGGTGCTCCGGCGGCGAAGAGGTGACAGGTGTCGAGGCAGATGCCGACCGTTGGGTGCTGGTCCAGCGCCGCGAGGTAGGGCCCGAGGTCCTCCACGCCGGCGCACAGGGACCGTCCCTGGCCCGCGGTCGGCTCGAGCAGCAGCGACGGCCCCTCCCCGCCGAGTCGGTCGAGCGCATCGAGCACCGGGAGCAGCCCCGCGCGGATCTGAGCCATGGCCGTGTCGACCCCACCCTCGGCGACGCAGGACCCGGTGTGCACCACGACCCCCTCCGCGCCGATGTCGGCCGCGCGCCGCAGGTTGTGTGCCACAGCCGCCACCGACCGCTCGTAGGTCGCAGGGGTGGGCGAGCCGAGGTTGACCAGGTACGGCGTATGCACGAAGACCCGTAGCCCGGCCTCCCGGACCGCCGACCGGAACATCGCATCCACCCTCGGGTCGCCCGCGGACGCCGCCCAGCCGCGCGGGTTGCCCACGAAGACCTGGAAGCACTCGGCGCCGATCTCCTCGGCCCGGGCGAGTGCTCCGCGGACCAGCCCCGAGCCGACCTTGAGGTGGGTGCCGACCGGGTTCCGCGGGGCCGCGTCGGCCGACGGGGAGGACGAATGGGACGCGGACGGCATGACCGTCAGCCTACGGAACGCCGTGCGGACCGGCGGTGCAGGTCCGCGCTCCCGGACACGCGGCTGACCCGGCAGGGCTGAGGGGGGCTGCCGGTGGCGGCCTGTTTACCAGGGGCCCCGGGTAAACAGTCACACCACTGCCGTTGTAACGGCCGGGGTGTGCCGGTTTTGGCGGGCGTGTACGGCACCGGTGCAAATTCGATCGCGCCTCTGACCGCCGCCTCGTCGGACGTACAGCTCGCCGCTCCCGGGCCGTGACTGCGCAGGAATGGCCGAGGTGATAGTCCGGCGGGCCCCACGAAGGTAGCTCGAGCGCGGCGGGTCCCTCACCGAGCACCGGCCCGTGTACGGCGGCGGGGCGCCACGACCCGCCGAGGACCTACGTCGGGGCAACCGCGCCCCGTGAGCGGGATCCGGGCTAGCGCCAGAGCTTGAACCGGTACGACAGCCCCGGCAGCAGCCGGATCGAGCCCCGCCCACGGCTGGTGAGCGTCACCCGGCCGAGCCTCTGCGACATCGAGGCCCCGGACCGCGAGAGGTTCAGCCGCCGGCCTCGCCCCAGACCCAGCGACTTGCGGACGACGAACCCCATCAGCGCTTCTCGCAGGCGACGTGGTCGTTGTCGCGGTCGAGGTCGTACTCGCCGGTCGACACGTTCCGCGGCCCGTTGTTGGCCCGGTACAGCGCGTCGCTGCGCTTGAAGGTCGTGACCGGAGTGCCGCTGGTGTGGTCGCGTGCGCCCGAGAGCCCGACGCCGTGCGGGTAGACCGCGTTGAGCGCGGCGCAGCTGCGGAAGTGCCGAGCAGTCGCTTCAGCAGGAGTGGAGAGGCTGAGGCCGGTCGCCACGAGGACGCCGGTGGCCGCGACGGCCAGTGATCTACGCATGCTGAGGTCCACCGTGAGGTTGGTGGTTTGGACCGATCACTCTAGGTTCGGGACTTGTCTGCGGATATAGCCCGAATGGGCCTGTTGCAGACCGCAACCGAACTCTAGGGTTCTGCGTGGAGGGGCGTGAGCGCCCTCCGACCACACCAGGTGTTGAATCTCGGGGCCGCTGTCGGCGGCCCGCCTGGAGCAGCAACAGCGGGCCATGAGTCCGGACACTGAGCACTGCCGATCACACGTCCCGCAGGCCAGCACCGCCGTGCCTTGCGGGCGCCACCGATCGGTCCCTCATTCGAGTCGACTTGTCCACGGAGACCCACCGGGAGCACCCATGCGTCTGCGCCTGATGGCGGCAGCGGCAGCCCTCGTCGCCGCCCCCCTCGTCACCCTCACCAGCCCTGCGGCCACTGCCGCGACCCCGCAGGCCTCGCAGTGCCTCGTCGCGGCGCACCGCGGGAACACCAACGTCGCCAGCACCGTCGCCACCGAGGACGGAATGGTGGCGGCACGCCGCGCCGTGGCCGCCGGCGCGGACTTCCTCGAGGCCGACGCGGAGGTCACCGCCGACGACCGGATGATGCTGATGCACGACGCCACCGTCGACCGCACCACCAACGGCACCGGCACGATGATCAGCAAGACCTCCGCGCAGGTCCGGGCGCTGCAGCTCAAGGACGGGTCGCCGGTGCCATTCATGACCGAGCTGCTCGACTACGCGGGCCAGACGCACACCCGCGCCCTGCTCGAGCTGAAGACCATGGGCGGGCCTGCGTCCTGGAACGAGGTGGTCGCAGCGGTCGAGAAGCTGGGGGAGGACCAGGTCGTGATCCAGTCCCTGTCGACCTCGATCCTGGACAAGGTGCACACGCTGCTGCCGAACGTCCAGCGCGTGCTCGTGACGCTCAAGCAGGTGTCCCCGGACACCGCCAGGACGTATGGCGGCGTGATGATCGACTACGCCGCGGTGACCGACACCTACCTCGACTCCCTGGCCGGCATCCCGGTCTACGTCTATCTCGTCGACGACGCGACCGGCTGGGCCCGCTTCACCACGAAGGTCGACGGGATCGTGACCAACAAGCCCAGCGGCTACATCACCTACCGCCAAGGGGTCTGCGGGAGCAGCAGCACCGTCAGCTCGCCGACCAACCACGCCCCGGTCGCGGACGCCGGAGCCCCGACGTGCACGGGCCTCGCCTGCTCCTTCAGCGGGACCAATTCGACGGATCCCGACGGCGACCCGCTCACCTACTCCTGGGACTTCGGCGACGGCAGTGCGCCCGACGCCTCCGCGACCCCGACGCACACCTACGCCGCCGGTGGTCCCAGAGCGGTGACGCTCACGGCGACCGACAGCCACGGGTTGACCGGCACGGCGAACGTCACCGTCGTTCCGGCCACGACCGCCTCCGCGGTGAACCATCCGCCGACCGCGGTCGCCGGGACGGCGAGGTGCGACGCGCTGACGTGCTCCTTCGACGCAGCCGGGTCCGGGGACCAGGACGGCGACTCGCTCAGCTACACCTGGGACTTCGGTGACGGCACGCCGCCCGACACCACGGTGGCGCCTTCCCACACGTTCGCCGGCGCCGGCACCCGAACGGTGACGCTCGTCGTGGACGACGGGCACGGGGCCACCTCCACCGACACGCTGCAGGTGACGACCACCGAGCCGGCACCCAACCAGGCACCCACCGCTCACGCCACGACGCCGACCTGCACCGGGCTGACCTGCTCGTTCAGCGCCGCGGGCTCCAGCGACCCCGAGGGCGGCCAGCTCTCCTACGACTGGGACTTCGGTGACGGCGCTGCCCACGGGCAGGGACCGACGGTCTCCCACACGTACTCAGCCGCGACCCCGAAGGTGGTGACGCTCACCGTCACCGACCTTGCGGGAGCCGTCGGCACCGCCACGGTCACCGCTGCTCCCAGCGCCCCGGCCGCCGCCCCGGTCGGGTACGTCGGCGGGGCGGCCACGAACGGCAACCGGACGAGCCACACGGTCACGGTGCCGGGGACGGTGAAGCCCGGCGACACCCTCCTGCTGTTCTTCACGGGCAACTCGACCGCGGCGACCTACACCGGCCCGTCCGGGTGGAAGGTGCTGCAGACGAAGAACGGGGACGGCATCGCCGTACGAGCGTTCACCAAGGTCGCGACCGCCGCCGACGCCGGGGCGCCGGTCAAGGTGACCTCCTCGGTCTACGTGAAGTCGGACGTCACCGTGGCCGCGTACCGCGGGACCGTGGCGTCGGGTCCGGTCGCCGCATCCGCGGCGAAGGTGGACAACGCCTCGGGAGCCACGCACGTGAGCCCGGCCGTCACCGCGGTGGGCAGCCGGAGCTGGCTCGTGACCTACTGGGGCGACAAGTCGGCCGCGACGACGCGGTGGACCGC
Organism: Nocardioidaceae bacterium; assembly: GCA_033850795.1. Taxonomy (GTDB): domain Bacteria; phylum Actinomycetota; class Actinomycetes; order Propionibacteriales; family Nocardioidaceae; genus Nocardioides_B. The sequence continues at coordinate 5,160 of JAWWPF010000293.1, forward strand.
ACCGACGGGACAGAGCGTCCGGGCGAGCAGCTTCGGCTCGTCCACCGGACACGTGTCCGCGCTGCTGGTCGACAGCAACGGATGGGTGGCCGCCGGCGCCTCGGGGCAGAAGACGGCGGTGGCCAACGCCGTGAGCTCCCGCGGCGCGAGCGTCAGCGTGCTCCTCGCGGGCTCCTGACTCGGGCGGCGCGAGCCGGCGGGC
>JAWWPF010000175.1:0-13086 GCA_033850795.1 Nocardioidaceae bacterium
CTCGAGTACCAAGCGGCGGACGGCACCCGGCAACAGCCGGTGATGATCCACTCGGCGAAGTTCGGGTCGATCGAGCGGTTCATCGGGGTGCTGGTCGAGCACTACGCCGGCGCGTTCCCGCCCTGGCTCGCACCGGTGCAGGTCGCGGCCATCCCGATCGCCGAGCGCCACAACGACTACCTGCGCGAGGTCGCGGCCAGGATGCGCCGCCAGGGGATCCGGGTCGAGGTCGACGACTCCGATGACCGGATGCAGAAGAAGATCCGCAACGCGCAGCTCCAGAAGGTCCCGTTCATGATGATCGCCGGCGACCGCGACCTGGAGGAGGGGGCGGTCTCCTTCCGCTACCGCAGCGGCGAGCAGGAGAACGGTGTGGCCGTCGACGACGCCATCGCCCGGGTCCTCGACGCCTTACGGCGGCGGGTGCAGGTATGACGCGGGCGGGCCGGGACCGCCGCCGGAGCGCCGGATGACCGACGGCGAGCCCGAGCTGCTGGTGCAGGACGGCGTCGGGGAGCCGGACGGCCTCGAGCGCCTGTGGACCCCGCATCGGATGGCCTACATCCAGGGCGAGAACAAGCCGCAGGACGCCTCCTCCGGAGAGTGCCCGTTCTGCCGGATCCCCGCTCTGGACGACGAGCAGAGCCTGATCGTGCACCGCGGCGAGGTGTCCTACGCGGTCCTGAACCTCTACCCGTACAGCCCCGGGCACCTGATGGTCTGCCCCTACCGCCACGTCGCGGACTACACCGACCTCGACGACGCGGAGACCGCGGAGGTGGCGGCCTTCACCAAGACGGCGATGCGCACGGTCCGCGAGGTCAGCGGCGCGCACGGGTTCAACCTCGGGATGAACCAGGGGGCAATCGCCGGCGCCGGGATCGCCGCGCACCTGCACCAGCACGTCGTACCGCGGTGGGGTGGGGACCAGAACTTCATGCCGATCATCGGGCGCACCCGCACCCTGGCGCAGCTGCTCACCGACACGAGGGCGCTCCTGGCGCAGGCCTGGGGCTAGCCGGCCGGCCGGGACGCCTGCGCAGGGGAGGCGCCCAGGACCGCTAGCCTTTGGTCGCCATGTTGGAACGCTTCCGCGCCCTGTTCGCCACCATCTTCACCCCGGTCGCCCGGCTCTTCCTGCGGCTGGGGATCAGCCCCGACGCCGTGACGGTGGTGGGGACGCTCGGGGTGTGCGCGGGCGCGCTGGTGTTCTTCCCCGGCGGCCACTTCCTCGTCGGCGTCCTCGTCTGCACCGCGTTCGTATTCTCCGACCTCGTGGACGGCCTGATGGCGCGGATGAGCGGACAGTCCACGAGCTGGGGGGCCTTCCTCGACTCGACCCTGGACCGGTTCGGCGACGCGGCGGTCTTCGCGGGTCTGGCGATGTACTACGTGGGTCCCGGTGCGTCCCAGCCGCTGGCGGCGCTGGCGATCTACTGCCTGGTCCTGGGGTCCATCACCTCCTACGTCCGCGCGCGCGCCGAGGCCCTGGGCATGGAGGCCAAGGTCGGCATCGCAGAGCGCTCGGACCGGATGGTCGCGATCCTCGTGATGACCGGCCTGGCAGGCATCTTCGACGCCCCGGTGCTCATCCCGGTCACCCTCGCCGTCCTGGCCGTGGCCAGCACCGTCACGGTCCTGCAGCGGATCCTGGTGGTGCGGAACCAGGCCAAAGCGACGGTCTGATGGCTGCGCCGTCCTCCGGTCTGCTGCGGGGCGTGTCCCGCGCGGGCGCGGCGGCGGCCGACCAGGCCAGCACCCTTGGATTCCTGGCCGGGTGGCGGCTGGTCGGGCGGCTCCCGGAGCGCGGCGCGCAGGCCGTCTTCCGCAGGCTCGCCGACGAGATCTACCGGCGCCGGGGAGCCGGGGTCAGGCGGCTTCGCGGCAACCTCCACCGGGTCCGTCCGGAGCTCGGTGACCGCGCCCTGGACGCGCTCACCCACGAGGCGGTCCGTTCCTACCTGCGCTACTGGTGCGAGTCGTTCCGGCTCCCGGCCTGGCCGGTCGAGGACCTGGTACGGCGGACCCGCACGGTCGACGAGCACTACGTGCGGGACGCCTACGCACAAGGCCGAGGGGTCGTCGTACCCCTGCCGCACATGGCGAACTGGGACTGGGCCGGCGCGTGGGCGTGCGCCACCGGCATGCCGCTGGCGACGGTCGCCGAGCGGCTCAAGCCGGAGCGCCTCTACGACGAGTTCGTCGCCTACCGCAGGACCCTGGGGATGCGGATCCTGCCACTCACCGGGGGCGACGCCGCCCTGCCGCGGCTCGAGCAGTGGGTGCGCTCCGGGGGGCTGGTCTGCCTGCTCGCCGACCGCGACCTGTCACGGACCGGGGTGGAGGTGGAGCTCTGCGGCGGCCGAGCGCGATTGCCCCGCGGCCCCGCGATGCTGGCCCGGCGGACCGGCGCACCACTGGTCCCGGTCACCCTGCACTACGCGGGTGGCGACCTGGTGATCACCTTCCACCCGCCGGTCGCGCACGCCGAGGACGCGGGCGGCGGCCCAGGCGGCCCAGGCGGCGGCCTGGGCCTGACGAGGATGACCCAGGACGTGGCGGACGTCTTCACCACGGCGCTGCGGGAGCACCCGCAGGACTGGCACATGATGCAGCGGATCTTCGTGGACGAGACCCGGCCGGCGCGGGCCGCGGAGTGAGGATCGGAATCGTCTGCCCCTACTCCCTGGACATCCCCGGGGGAGTGCAGAACCACGTCAAGGACCTGGCCGAGGCGCTGATCGCGCTCGGGCACCGGGTCTCCGTGCTGGCGCCGACGGAGAGCGACGACCTGCCGGAGTACGTCGTCCCGGCCGGCCGAACGGTCGCGATCCACTACAACGGCGCGGTCGCCCGGATGTCCTTCGGCCCGGTGGCGGCGACCCGGGTGCGGCGCTGGCTCAAGGAGGGGCGCTTCGACGTGCTCCACCTGCACGAGCCGGCCACGCCCAGCCTGTCGCTCCTGGCGCTGTGGGCGGCCGAGTGCCCGGTCGTCGCGACCTACCACTCCGCGAACGAACGCTCCCGGGCGCTCTCGGCGTCCGCGGCGATCCTTCGGCCGTCCCTCGAGAAGATCAACGCGCGGATCGCGGTGTCCGAGGACTCCCGCGGGTTCCAGGTCACCCATCTCGGCGGCGAGCCACTGGTCATCCCCAACGGCCTGTACGTCGACCGGTTCGCCTCCGTCCCGCCGCGCGAGGACTGGCGGGGGGCCCAGGGCACGGTCACGTTCGTCGGCCGATTCGACGAGCCCCGGAAGGGATTCGCGATCCTGGCGGAGGCGTTCGGGGTCCTCGCGGCGGACCGTCCGCAGATGCGGCTCCTCGTGGTCGGCGGGGGCGACGTCGGCGAGGCCGAGGGGCTGCTCCCCGCACCGGTGCGCGGCCAGGTGACCTTCCTCGGTCGGGTGCCGGACGAGGAGAAGGCGGTGGCCCTGCGGACCGCCGACGTCTACGTGGCGCCGAACACCGGCAACGAGAGCTTCGGCATCGTCCTGATCGAGGCGATGGCGGCGTGCACGGCGGTGCTGGCCAGCGACATCCCGGCCTTCCGCCGGGTCCTGGACGGCGGACGGCACGGCGTGCTGTTCCGCAACGAGGACGCTGGTGACCTCGCGGACAGGCTGGCGGGCCTGCTCGACGACCCGGCTCGGCGACGGGCTCTCGTCGACGCCGCCGGCTCCGCCGTACGCCGCTACGACTGGGCGACGGTGGCCCAACGGATCCTGCGCGTCTACGAGACCGTGGTGGAGGGCGCGGGCCGATGACGGCGCTGTGGGTGGCGCTCGCGGTCGTGGTCGTCGTCGCAACGGCGCTGTGGCTGTGGTGGACGGCCAACCGGCTCGACCGGATGCACCACCGCATCGAGGTCGCCCGGGCGACCCTGAGCGCCCAGCTGCTGCGTCGCTCCGGAGTCACCCTCGAGCTGGCCGCGTCCGAGGCGCTGGACCCGGCGAGCCGGCTCGTCCTGCTCGACGCCGCCCACCACGCCCGCAACGCGGGTCCGGAGGAGATGGAGACCTCCGAGTCGGTGCTCTCGGAGGCGCTGCGCGCGGTGTTCAGCGAGCCCGAGGACGTGCGGAGTCTGCGTGCGGACCCCGAGTTCGCGCCTCTCGTCGACGAGCTCGCCGGCTGCTGCGCGAAGGTGGAGCTCGCGCGGCGCTTCCACAACGACGTGGTCGTCCCGGCCCGGGCGCTGCGGTCGCGTCGCCGGGTCCGGCTGTTCCACCTGGCGGGGCACGCGGCAGAGCTGCAGACGGTGGACCTCGACGACGTACCCCCGCCGGCCCTGGTCGGGCCCTGAACGGATGAGGGCCAAGTCGCCGACCGGACGTAGGCTGGAGGCATCCACCAGGCCTGGGGCGGCACCAGTGTGCCGCCGAACGGCCGACCGACGAGGACGAAGCAGAAGGCCAGTGACGAACAACGACGAGCAGACGCAGCCCACGACGACCACCGGCACGACCGCCGGCACCGGCACGACCGCGAGCACCGGCACCGGCACCGGCGGGGTCAAGCGCGGGATGGCCGAGATGCTGAAGGGCGGCGTCATCATGGACGTCGTCACCGCCGAGCAGGCCAAGATCGCCGAGGACGCCGGCGCCGTCGCGGTGATGGCCCTGGAGCGGGTGCCCGCCGACATCCGGGCGCAGGGCGGCGTCTCCCGGATGAGCGACCCGGACATGATCGACAGCATCATCGAGGCGGTCTCGATCCCGGTGATGGCGAAGGCCCGGATCGGCCACTTCGCCGAGGCGCAGGTGCTGCAGAGCCTGGGCGTGGACTACATCGACGAGTCGGAGGTGCTGACCCCGGCCGACTACGCCAACCACATCGACAAGCACGTGTTCACGGTGCCGTTCGTGTGCGGCGCCACCAACCTCGGTGAGGCGCTGCGCCGCATCACCGAGGGGGCCGCGATGATCCGGTCGAAGGGCGAGGCCGGCACCGGCGACGTCTCCAACGCGGTGACCCACATGCGCACCATCCGTGCGGAGATCCGGCGGCTGCAGAGCCTGTCCGTCGACGAGCTGTACGTCGCAGCGCGCGACCTGCAGGCGCCGTACCCGCTGGTCAAGGAGGTCGCCGAGGCCGGCAAGCTGCCCGTCGTGCTCTTCACCGCCGGTGGGATCGCGACGCCGGCGGACGCGGCGATGATGATGCAGCTCGGCGCCGAGGGGGTCTTCGTGGGCTCCGGGATCTTCAAGTCCGGCAAACCCGCCCAGCGGGCCGAGGCCATTGTGCAGGCCACCACCTTCTTCGACGACGCCGACGTGGTCGCCAAGGTCTCCCGCGGCCTGGGTGAGGCGATGGTGGGCATCAACGTCGACGAGATCCCGCAGCCGCACCGTCTCGCCGAGCGCGGCTGGTAGGCCGGTGACGACCGACCCTCGGGCGGAGCAGCACGTCCGCGAGTTCACCCGCGCCTGCGTGCGCGCCGGGCTGCTGTCCTCCGAGGAGCTGCACAGCGAGGTCGCCGAGGCGATCACGACCGAGCTGCCGGACCGGGCGGCCGAGGCGGACGAGCTCGCGACGGCGTGGCTCGAGGAGGCGCATGCCGAGCTGCGGGCCGACCAGCAGCAGTGGCCGGAGTCCACCGACTACGAGCGCCTGCAGTCCGCCTTCGCCGAGATGGAGCTGCTCGACATCTCGGTGCTGCAGGGCTGCGAGGACCACTGGGTCGCCAAGCGGCTGCTGGACGAGCGGTCGGCCGCCGGCGTGACACCGCGCGGCGTGGCCTGGTTCACGCCGGCGGACGTCTGGCACGCGGTGGACGAGGGGATGCTCGAGGTGAACCTGTGGCACGGGACGACGGCCAACGCCGCGCCCGACGACGACCTGCTGTACGACGTCCTCGGGATCCTCGAGAAGCACGGTCTGCGGGCCCACTTCGACGAGGGGCGCATCGAGGTCGACGCGCACTGGCAGAAGCGGATCGCGAGATGACCGCGGACCCGCTGATCGGGGTCCTGGCCCTTCAGGGTGACGTCCGCGAGCACCGGGCCATGCTCGAGGAGGCAGGCGCGCGGACTTGCGCCGTACGCCGCCCGAGCGAGCTCGAGGACCTCGACGGCATCGTGATGCCGGGCGGCGAGTCGACGACGATGTCGAAGCTGGCGCGGACCTTCGGAGTGTTCGACCCGCTCTCGGACCGCCTGCGTGAGGGTCTGCCGGCCTTCGGCACCTGCGCCGGGATGATCATGCTCGCGGACCGGATCGAGGGCGGCGCCTCGGGCCAGGAGACGTTCGGCGGCCTCGACGTGGTCGTGCGCCGCAACGCGTTCGGACGGCAGGTCGACTCGTTCGAGGCGGACCTCGACGTGGAGCTGGGACCCGGGGGGACGAGCCCGTTCCACGCACTGTTCATCCGGGCGCCCTGGGTGGAGAAGGTCGGCTCGCACGTCAGCGTCGTCGCCAAGATCGCCACGGGCGAGGCGGTGGGTAGGATCGTTGCGGTCCGGCAGGGCAACCTGCTGGCCACGTCGTTCCACCCCGAGATCACCGGTGACCACCGGTTCCACGGGCTGTTCGTGGACCTGGTGCGGGACGCCGGGACGAGAGACAAGCACTGAAGGAAGAGGCGCCTCCTCATGTCTGGCCACTCCAAATGGGCGACCACCAAGCACAAGAAGGCCGTCGTCGACGCCCGGCGCGGCAAGCTCTTCGCGAAGCTGGTCAAGAACATCGAGGTGGCGGCCCGCGCCGGCGGCGGTGACCCCGCAGGGAACCCGACCCTCTACGACGCGATCCAGAAGGCCAAGAAGACCTCCGTCCCGAACGACAACATCGACCGCGCCGTCAAGCGCGGCTCCGGTGCGGAGTCCGGAGGGGCGGACTACCAGACGATCATGTACGAGGGCTACGGCCCGAACGGCGTCGCCTTCCTGATCGAGTGCCTGACCGACAACAAGAACCGGGCCGCCATGGAGGTCCGCACCGCGATGAACCGCAACGGCGGGTCGCTGGCCGACCCGGGGTCGGTGTCCTACCTGTTCAACCGCAAGGGCGTGGTCCTGGTCCCGCGCTCGCAGGGCGCCAAGGAGGTCTGCGAGGACGACGTCCTCGAGGCGACGCTGGACGCCGGCGCCGAGGAGGTCAACGACCTCGGGGACTCCTTCGAGGTGATCTGCGAGTCGACCGACCTGGTCGCGGTGCGGACCGCCCTGCGGGCCGCCGGCCTCGACTACGACTCCGCCGAGGCCTCGTTCGTCCCGTCGATGAACGTCGAGCTCGACGACCCGAAGGCGGCCGGCGCGGTGCTGCGGCTCGCCGACGCGCTCGAGGACCTCGACGACGTGCAGAACGTGTTCGGCAACTTCGACGTCAACGACGACGTCCTGGAGTCCCTCGAGGCCTGAGCGGCCCGGTCTCGACTCGCACAACCGACGGGCCGGCCCGTGTCGTACGGCGGGATGGTCGGCGCCCTCCGCTAGCGTCCTCTTAGAACACATGTTCGCCAGGGAGGCCACGTGCGGGTGCTCGGGATCGACCCCGGCCTGACACGGTGCGGCTTGGGCGTCGTGGAGGGCTCGGTGGGGCGACCGCTGACCATGCTGGCCGTCGGCGTCGTGCAGACCCCGGCCGACATGCCCACCGCGCTACGGCTGTGCGAGATCGAGCGCGTCCTCGAGACCTGGCTCGACCGGCACCGGCCGGACGCGGTCGCGGTGGAGCGGGTGTTCAGCCAGCACAACGTCAGGACCGTCATGGGCACCGCCCAGGCCAGCGGCATCGCCATGGTCGCGGCGGCCAGGCGCGGGCTCCCCGTCGCGCTGCACACCCCGAGCGAGGTCAAGGCCGCGGTCAGTGGCAGCGGGCGCGCCGACAAGGCGCAGATCGGCGTCATGGTCACCCGGCTGCTGCGCCTGGACGCCGCTCCCAAGCCGGCGGACGCGGCCGACGCGCTCGCGCTCGCCATCTGCCACCTGTGGCGTGGCGCCGCGCAGGCCCGCATCGACGCGGCGGTGTCCAGGGTGTCCTCGGCGTCCACCGTGTCCAGAGGGCCTGCAGCGACTGCAGCCAACAGCACCGCCCCCGCAGGAAGGACCACCCGTTGATCGCCTTCGTCCGCGGCACCGTCGCCGACGTCACCTTGAGCTCGGCCGTCCTGGAGGTGGGCGGCGTCGGCCTCGAGCTGCACTGCACACCACCCACGCTCGCCACGCTGCACGTGGGCAGCCCCACGACGCTGCCCACCAGCATGGTGGTCCGCGAGGAGTCCCTCACCCTGTTCGGGTTCCTCGACGAGGACGAGAAGTCGGTCTTCGAGCTCCTGCAGACCGCCAGTGGGGTGGGTCCCAAGCTCGCCCAGGCGATGCTCGCCGTGCTCACCCCCGACGAGCTGCGCCGCGCGGTCGCCGGCGAGGACGTGCGGGCCCTCACCGCGGTGCCCGGGATCGGTCAGAAGGGCGCGCAGCGGATCATCCTCGAGCTGAAGGACCGGATCGGGGTCGCCGTCGGCCAGGGGCCCGGCCGGGCTGCGGCCGCGGCCCCCCTCCAGGAGACCTGGCGCGGCCAGGTCCACACCGGCCTGGTCGGTCTCGGCTGGTCCGCCAAGGAGGCCGACAAGGCCGTCGACGCGGTCGCCCCCGAAGCGGGGCAGGAGGCCGAACCCGATGTGGGGGCCCTGCTGCGCGCCGCGCTGCGCACCCTGAGCCGCGCATGACCGCCGGGGACCGCGCGGGACGCGGCCGGGCGACCGAGGCGGAGCTCGAGGCCGCGGAGAGCGCCTACGCCGAGACCCGGGCGATCGTCGATGCCGACGCCGAGGCCGACGAGCGCGCCGTCGAGGCGGCCCTGCGGCCACGCACGCTGCAGGAGGTGATCGGGCAGGAGCGCGTGCGGGAGCAGCTGTCCCTGGTCCTGCAGGCGGCCCGGGCCCGCGAGCGCGCGCCCGACCACGTGCTGCTGTCCGGACCCCCCGGCCTGGGCAAGACCACGCTGGCGTTGATCATCGCGGCGGAGATGTCCAGCCCGCTCCGCCTGACCTCCGGCCCGGCGATCACTCATGCCGGCGACCTCGCCGCGATCCTCTCCGGCCTGAACGAGGACGACGTGCTCTTCGTCGACGAGATCCACCGCATGTCGCGTCCGGCCGAGGAGATGCTCTACATGGCGATGGAGGACTTCCGCGTCGACGTGGTGATCGGCAAGGGGCCGGGGGCCACGGCCATCCCGCTGGAGATCCCGCCGTTCACGCTGGTCGGTGCCACCACCCGGGCCGGGTTGCTGCCCGGGCCGCTGCGGGACCGGTTCGGCTTCACCGCCCACCTCGAGTTCTACGAGCCCGCGGAGCTCGACCTGATCGTGCGCCGCTCCGCGGGGCTGCTCGGCGTGCCGCTGACGGACGAGGGCGCCGCCGAGATCGCCTCGCGCTCCCGCGGCACGCCTCGGATCGCGAACCGGCTGCTCCGCCGGGTCCGCGACTACGCGCAGGTCCGCGCCGACGGCGTGGTGACCCTCGACGTGGCGCATCGGGCGCTGGACCTGTACGAGGTGGACCGCTCGGGACTCGACCGCCTCGACCGGGCGGTCCTCGGCGTGCTGTGCCGCCGCTTCGGTGGCGGCCCTGTCGGCGTCTCCACCCTCGCCGTGGCCGTGGGCGAGGAGCGCGAGACCGTCGAGGAGGTGGCCGAGCCGTTCCTGGTCCGCACCGGGCTGCTGGCTCGCACCCCACGCGGGCGGATCGCCACGCCCGCGGCCTGGGCCCATCTGGGGCTGCAGGTGCCGGCGTCGGCTCCGCTCGGGGGGTCGCCGGCGGGGGAGACCCTGTTCGACGTCGACGAGGGCGCCTGAGCGGAGCCCCGGCCCGGCTGCGTGCCATCAGTGGGTCGCCGCACCGCAACCGGACCGTGACCGTGCTGCTTTCGCGAGTCACGGACCGATCCGGCCGCGCCAGTTACACTCAACCGTCGGTCGAGACTCTCGCCCTGGCGTCATGCCCGAATCTCCACACAAAGGTGCTGCTCTCGTGAACAACCTGGCAGGGATCCTGCCGTTCGTCCTGATCGCGCTGGTCTTCTACTTCTTGATGATCCGGCCCCAGCGCCGTCGGCAGCAGACCCTCTCCGCCACCCAGGCCTCGCTGGTGCCCGGTGCGGAGGTGATGCTGACGTCCGGGATCTTCGGTCGCGTTGCTTCGTTGGAGGACGAGACGGTCCAGCTCGAGCTGTCGCCCGGCACGGTGGTCAAGGTCTCGCGGCAGGCCGTCGTCCGCGTGGTGGACGAGGACCGACCCGAGCTGGAGGCGGACCAGCCGGCTGACCCCGACGTGGACCACGGGCCCACGGACCCACACCAGTAGGCGGCCCAGTGAGCGACAGACCGACTGACCGGTCGATGAGGAGCGAGTAGTAGTGGCGAGACATGCGGCCCGTCCGGGGCGCCGACTGATCATCTTCGCGATCGTCGTCGCCGCCTTGTACGGCGGAGTGGCGCTCGGCGGGACCTGGAAGCCCAAGCTGGGCCTCGACCTTCAGGGCGGCACCCGGATCACGCTCGAGGCGAGCACCAGGACGGGGCAGAAGGTCACGCCCACGAACCTCGAGGAGGCGCGCAGCATCATCGACCAGCGCGTGAACGGCAACGGCGTCACCGAGGGATCCGTTGCGACCCAGGGTGGCAACAACATCGTGGTGGAGATCCCCGGGCAGAAGCGCGGCGACCTCGTGAACAGCGTCAAGCAGACCGCGCAGCTCCGCTTCCGGCTGGTCGCCGGGGAGGCGTCGGGACAACCGCAGCCCACCCCCTCTCCCTCGGCCAGTGGCTCGGCGTCGCCCAGTGGCTCGGCGTCGCCCAGTGGGTCCGCGTCGCCCAGTGGCTCGGCGTCGCCGAGCGGGGCGGCCTCCAGCAGCCCGAGCGCCAGCGTGGCGCCGAAGAGCTCGTCCAGCGCCAGCCCCAAGGGCCGCGCCCTGTCCTCGGGGCTCATCGCCGCCGACAAGGGCACCGCTACGGCCACCCCGAAGGCGACCGCGCAGGCGAAGACGCCGAAGGCGTCCCCGCAGGCGAGCGCGAGCGCTCCGCTGACCGCGCTGCCCAGCGCCGTCCCGTCCGCGGCTGCCGGCGCGCCCGGCACCACGGCGGCCGGCGCCCCGGTCAGCCAGCCGCTCGCGTGGCAGGACAACCCGGGCACCCTCTGGCTGCAGAGGTTCAGCAAGTTCACCTGCCCACCCCCCGGCAAGGCCCTGCCACCGGTCGCCGACATCCCGAGCAAGCCCCTGGTGACCTGCGACGACAGCGGCAACAAGTACCTGCTGTCCGCGACCCTCATCGAGGGCACCCAGCTCAACAACGCCGCGGCCACCCCGCCGAACCAGCAGAACGTGCAGTGGACGGTCAACCTGACGTTCAACAGCGACGCACGCAAGATCTTCTCCAACGTCACCCAGAAGATCGCCAACCAGACCAGCCCGCTGACCGGCCAGCAGAAGCAGTTCGCGATCGTCCTCGACGGCAAGGTGATCTCGGCGCCCACCGTCAACGGAATCATCAACAACGGCCAGGCCGAGATCAGCGGAAGCTTCACGCAGGCCACCGCCCAGTCGCTGGCCAACAGCCTCAAGTACGGCGCCCTGCCGCTGAAGTTCAAGGTCCCGGTGGTCAGTGAGGAAGGTCCCACCCTGGCCTCCGACCAGCTGTCCGCGGGTCTGCTCGCCGGCGCCGTCGGGCTCGTCCTGGTGCTGATCTACTGCATGCTCTACTACCGCGGGCTCGGCCTCGTGGTGCTCTTCTCGCTGGTGATCGCCGGGATCATCACCTACGCCGTGGTGCTCGCGATGAGCCAGGCGGTCAACTTCACCCTGACGCTTCCCGGCATCGCCGGCCTCATCGTCGCGGTCGGTATCACCGCCGACTCGTTCATCGTCTACTTCGAACGCATCCGTGACGAGATGCGCGGCGGCAAGTCGATGCGGGTCGCGGTGGAGGCCGGCTGGGTGCGCGCCCGGGCCACCTGCCTGGCCGCGGACGCGGTGTCCCTGCTGGCCGCCGTGGTGCTCTACATCTTCTCCATCGGCGTGGTGAAGGGCTTCGCGTTCACACTCGGGATCAGCACCGTGATCGACCTCGTGGTGTTCTTCCTGTTCACCAAGCCGATGGTCTCGTGGCTGGCCACCTTCCGGTTCTTCAATGCCGGCCACAAGTGGTCGGGGCTGTCCCCGGATCACGTCGGCATCCGCCGCACTCCCGGAGGGCAGACCCGCCCGACGCCGGCTGGAGGTAACCCCTGATGAGCAAGCTGTCGAACATCGGCCACGCCCTGTACGAGGGCCAGGTCTCGATCGACTTCGTCGGCCGCAAGTGGCTGTGGTACACGATCTCCGGGGTCATCGTGATCGCCGCCGCGACCGGCCTCCTCGTCCGCGGCCTCAACCTGGGCATCGAGTTCCAGGGCGGTGTCGAGTACCAGGTCTCGATGCCCGCCGGGCAGGCCAACCAGTCCAGCGTCGAGGCGATCCGAAACGCGGTCGCGCGCACGGCCCAGACCGACAACATCCCGGCAGCCGCCGCCCCGATCGTGAACACCTCGGGCGCCGGAAACATCCGGGTCCAGACCGAGCCGTTGAACAACGACCAGTCCACCAAGATCTCGAGGGCGATCGCGAAGTCAGCCGGGGTCAACGAGGGCGCGATCAGCTCCGACGCGATCGGCGCGACGTGGGGCGCCCAGGTCGCGAACCGCGCGCTCCTGGGCCTCGTGGTGTTCCTGATTCTGGTGGTGCTCTTCATCTGGGCCTACTTCCGAGAATGGAAGATGTCGGTGGGCGCGATCGTCGCCCTGGCCCACGACCTGATCATCACCGTCGGCGTCTACGCGCTGTCCGGCTTCGAGGTCACCCCCGCGACCGTCACCGGCGTCCTGACCATCCTCGGCTTCTCCCTCTACGACACGGTCGTGGTCTTCGACAAGGTCCGGGAGAACACCAAGAACCTGGCCCGCACCCGGCAGACCTACGCCGAGGCCGCGAACCTGGCGATCAACCAGACGCTGGTCCGGTCGATCAACACCTCGATCGTCGCCCTGCTACCGGTGGGCGCGTTGCTCTACGTCGGCGTCGCCTCGCTGGGCTCCGGTGCCCTCAAGGACCTC
>JAWWPF010000001.1:0-9287 GCA_033850795.1 Nocardioidaceae bacterium
CCTGTCCGTGCTGCCGGAGGGCGCCTGGGTCAGCTTCGTGGTCCGTGCCGGCCAGCTCGTGCCGGTCAGCGCCGAGACGGTGCTTCAGGCGGCTGACGAGGCGCTGGTGCTCGGCGACCCCAGCTTCGCTCCGGAGCTGCGCGCCGTCTTCGAGGAGGCGGCCGACGACGAGTAGTCCTGCGAGCGGCCTGCCCATCGGTTTGGTCGGCCGTCGCACATCTGGGAGACTCCTCCCAGTTGGAGGGGAGTATTCCTTCGCGGCGATCTCGTCATCACGGTCCGGCACAGTCCTGGCCCGGGGTCGTCGGCCACCTGCGGGCGGCGGAAGAGACCTCCGGACACGCAACTTGAGCAGGCTGTTCTGCGCATGCGCAGCGCCGTAGTCCGGAGGAAGAAGCATGGACGTATCCCCCCTGGCGTGGTGGCTCACCGTCGGCATCACCTCGGTGGTCCTCGTTTTCGACATCGTCGTCATCGGACGGCGCCCCCACGAGCCCTCCCGCAAGGAAGTCAGCATCGCGCTCGGTGTGTTCATCGGGATGGCTGTCGCCTTCGGCATCGGAGTCTGGGTCCTCGCGGGACAGCAGTACGGCACCGAGTTCTTTGCCGGCTGGCTCACCGAGTACTCGCTCTCGGTGGACAACCTGTTCATCTTCCTGATCATCATGAACAAGTTCGGCGTACCCAAGCGGCTGCAGCAGAGCGCGCTGCTCGTCGGCATCGTGCTCGCCCTGATCATGCGGGGCGCCTTCATCGCGGTGGGTGCGGCAGCGATCAACAACTTCAGCTGGGTCTTCTACCTCTTCGGCGTCTTCCTGGTCTGGACGGCCGTGAACCTCGCCAGGGGTGGGTCGACCGACGACGACGAGTACCAGAAGAGCCGGCTGGTCAGGTGGGTCGAGAGCCACCTGCCCCTCACCGACCAGTGGAACGGCGTCAAGGTGTTCACCAGGGAGGGCGGCCGGCGGCTCGTCACCCCGATGTTCCTGGTGATCCTGGCGCTCGGGACCACCGACCTGCTGTTCGCCCTCGACTCCATCCCGGCGATCTACGGCCTGACCAAGGAGCCGTACCTGGTGCTCACTGCGAACATCTTCGCGCTGATGGGCCTGCGCCAGCTGTACTTCCTCATCGGCGGGCTCCTGAAGCGGCTGGTCTTCTTGTCCTACGGCCTCGCCGTGCTGCTGGGCTTCATCGGGATCAAGCTGGTCCTGCACGCGATGCACGAGAACGAGCTGCCGTTCGTCAACGGCGGTGAGCACATCTCGTGGGCCCCGGACATCTCGATCCTGGTGTCCCTGGGAGTCATCGTCGGGGTCCTCGCGGTGACGACCGTGGCGAGCCTGATGGCCTCGGCGAGACGGGCGGCCAGCGTGGACGCCGGCGAGGACGCACCGCCGGAGGCCGGGCGGGTCAGCGGCCCCAGTGCTCCCAGACCGCCGCACTGATCGCGGCGCTCAGGCCGAACAGGGTCGGCTCCGCGGCCGGTGCGGTGATGCACACGGCCAGGATGTATGGCGGCCGGCCGCCGTACCGGCCGGGTCGGACCAGCGCGATGTCGTGCGCCACCCCCGGGACCCATCCCGGCTTGTCGACGACGTAGGTCCCCGGCGGGAGGCCGGCCGGGATCTGCTCCCGGTGCTGCTGCGCGGCGAGCAGACCCTCGAGCTCGGTGCCGGCCGACGGCCCGACCAGCGTCCGGGTGGCCACTCCGTGCATCACCCGCGCCAGGTCGACCGCCGTGACCAGGTTGTCCTGCCCGGCCCGCTGTGCCGCGAGGTCGCCGATGGCCCGGCCGACCGTGGTGCGCCCTGAGCAGGCGGCGGCTCGGAGGACGGCCTCGACCTCGGCGGCTCCGACCTGGTCGTGCACCAGGTCGGCGGCGAGGTTCCCCGACCTCACGGCGGCCTGCCGCGCCAGCTCGCGGATCGTGGCGCGGCCGCCGAGCCGGTCCCAGGTCTCGTCGTCCTGGTCGTCGTCCCGCCGGAGGGAGAACGCCGGTGCGTCGACCGAGGACCGGAACCGGTTGCGCACCTCGACCCGGGCGTCGAGGTCCAGGCCGCCGCGCTCGTGCAGCCGGTAGGCAGCGACGAGCAGTGGGAGCTTCATGGTGCTCGCCGCATAGTGCGGGGTGGTGGACTCCCGGGCCAGAGCGGCAGGGGGAGTGAGAGCCTGGCGACCCGCGGCCACCCCGACCGCTCCCGACCAGACCGAGACCACCGGCCGCGGGGAGAGCCCGTCACCGAGGTGGTCCTCCACCAGCCGGTCGACGGTCCGGGCGAGCCCGTCGGCGGTCGAGGTCGCTGGCGCCATGGCGCCGAGGGTATCGGCGGCCGGCATGATCCGGCCTGCATAATGAGGACCCGTCGGGTCCGTAGCGCGGCCCCCGGGCTGTCCCCGAGCTTCGTCGGAGGTCGTGTTGCGCGTCGCCCTGCTGTCCTACCGCAGCAAGCCGCACTGCGGTGGGCAGGGCGTGTACGTCCGGCACCTGAGCCGGGAGCTCGTCGCCCTGGGCCACCAGGTCGAGGTCCTCTCCGGCCAGCCGTACCCGGTGCTCGACCCGGGGGTGCGGCTGACCGAGGTGCCGAGCCTGGACCTCTACCGGGAGCCGGACCCCTTCCGGACGCCACGTCCCCGCGAGATCCGGGACCGGATCGACCTCCTCGAGGTCGCGACCATGTGGACCGCGGGCTTCCCCGAGCCGCGCACCTTCAGCCTGCGTGCCGCCCGGCTGCTGGGTCCCCGGGTGGCCGATTTCGACGTGGTCCACGACAACCAGACGCTGGGCTACGGCCTGCTCGACATCGAGCGCTCCGGCCTGCCCGTGGTCACCACGATCCACCACCCGATCACCTTCGACCGCCGGGTCGACCTCGCCGCGGCCACGACCCTCCGCAGAAGGCTCACCCTGCGCCGGTGGTACGGCTTCCTGCGGATGCAGCGACGGGTCGCCCGCAGGTCGGCACGGATCGTGTGCCCCTCGGCCAGCTCCGCCCGCGACATCGTCACCGACTTCGGCGTCGACCCCGGGCGCATCGAGGTGGTCCCGCTGGGTGTCGATGGGGTGTTCCGGCCGCCGGACGGTCCCCGGACCGCGGGCCGCATCGTCGCGATGGCCAGCGCGGACACCCCGATGAAGGGCGTGGCCACCCTTCTCGAGGCCGTCGCCAAGCTCCGCACGGAGCGTGACGTCGAGCTCCTGCTCATCTCGAGACCGAAGAGGGGTGGTGAGACGGAGCGGATCGTCGACCGGCTGGCCATCGGCGACTCGGTCCGGTTCGTGCACGGCCTCTCGGACGAGGAGCTGGCCGCGGTGGTCGGCTCGGCGGAGGTCGCCTGCGTCCCCTCGCTCTACGAGGGGTTCTCCCTGCCCACCGCGGAGGCCATGGCCTGCGGGACGCCGCTGGTGGCGAGCCGAGCGGGTGCCATCCCCGAGGTCGTCGGGGCCGACGGGTCGTGCGCCGACCTGGTGACGGCGGGCGACGTGGGAGAGCTGGCGACCGCGCTCGGGCGGCTCCTCGACGACCCGGACCGCCGCGCCCGGATGGGCCGTGCCGGCCGCGAGCGCGCGCTCGCCCGGTTCAGCTGGCGGGCGGTCGCCGAGTCCACCGTGGCGGTGTACGAGCAGGCGATCGAGGACCGACGTCGGGAGGGCGCCGATGCTCACCGTTGACTTCGACCGGCTCGGCCTGCAGGCGGGCGACCGCGCGCTCGACATGGGCTGCGGCGCCGGCCGGCACGCCTACGAGATGTTCCGCCGCGGTGCCGACGTGGTGGCCTTCGACCGCGACGGGGACGAGCTGGCGGGCGTTCTCGACATGTTCCGAGCGATGCGTGAGGCCGGCGAGGTCCCGGCCGGGGCCGAGGCGGACGTCAAGCAGGGCGACGCACTGTCCCTGCCCTTCGCCGACGGGGAGTTCGACAGGGTGGTCGCCGCCGAGGTACTCGAGCACATCCCCGACGACGCCACGGCGATCGCCGAGCTGGCGCGGGTGCTGCGGCCGGGCGGCACGCTCGCGGTCACCGTCCCGCGTTGGCTGCCGGAGCGGGTCTGCTGGGCCCTCTCGAGCGCCTACCACGAGGTCGAGGGCGGTCACGTCCGCGTCTACAAGGCCGCAGACCTCGTCTCGAAGCTCGTGGATGCCGGCCTCGTGGAGGAGGGCCGGGACCACGTGCACGGCCTGCACTCGCCGTACTGGTGGCTGAAGTGCGCGGTCGGCGTCGACGACGACCGGAACCCACTCGTGCGCGCCTACCACCGGCTGCTGGTCTGGGACATCATGAAGCGGCCGGCGCTCACCCGGGTCGCCGAACGGGCGCTCGACCCGCTCATCGGCAAGAGCCTCGTGGTCTACCTCCGCAAGCCCGCCGTCGCCTCATGAGCCACGCGGTAAGCCGGCGCATCCCGGCGCTGCAAGGCGTCCTCAGCAGCTCCGACGTCGCGGCCACGGCTCGGTCCATCGCCGCCGTGCAGGAGCCCGACGGCGCGGTCCCGTGGACCGCCGGTGGGCACACGGACGTGTGGAACCACGTGGAGGCGGCGATGGCACTGCTCGTGGGAGGGGAGCCCGTGGCCGCCGGGCGCGCCTACGACTGGTGCCTGGCGACGCAGCGGGAGGACGGGTCGTGGCCGATGCGGACCGTCGCCGGCGTCGTCGAGGACCCGAGCGCGGAGACCAACATGTGCGCCTACCTCGCGGTGGGCGTCTGGCACCACTGGCTCGTGCGACGCGAGGAGGCGTTCGTACGGCGGTGCTGGGGCGCCGTACGAAGGGGGCTCGACCTCGTGGTCTCACTGCAGCTGCCCTTCGGCGGGATCGCCTGGGCCCGGGACCCGGCCGGCTCGGTGCAGCCGGACGCGCTCGTCGCCGGCAGCTCGAGCATCTTCCACGCGCTCACCGCCGGGGTCGCCCTGTCCGGGCTGGTGGGAGAGGCCCACCCCGAGTGGGAGCTCGCCGCCGGACGGCTCGGGCACGCGCTGCGGGAGCACCGCGACCTGTTCCTGGACAAGTCACAGTTCTCGATGGACTGGTACTACCCGGTGCTCGGCGGCGCGGTGCGCGGCGACTCCGGAAGGGAGCTGCTGGCCGGCCGCTGGGACGACTTCGTGGTCCCGGGCCTGGGGATCCTCTGCGTGGACACGAACCCGTGGGTCACCGGGGCGGAGACGTGCGAGCTGGCGCTGGCCCTCGACGCGGTCGGCGACCGCGACCGCGCGGTCCGGCTGCTGCGGGACGTGCAGCACCTCCGTGCCGGGGACGGGGGCTACTGGACCGGCTACGTGTACCCGGACGACGCGAACTGGCCGGTGGAGCGCACCACCTACACCGCGGCCGCGGTCGTCCTTGCCGTCGACGCGCTCTCGCGGACCACGGCCGGGTCGGACCTCTTCCGCGTGGACGCGCAGCGCTTCCCCGAGGTCGGGCTGGAGTGCGGGTGCGAGGCGGCGCTGGTCCCGTGAGCGGGTCGGCCGGGCGGGTGCTGCTCCTCGCCGACACCCACGTGCCGCGGCGCGCCCGCGACCTCCCCGGGCCGGTCTGGACGGAGGTGGAGGCCGCGGACGTCGTCGTGCACGCCGGCGACTGGGTGGAGCCGGGGCTCCTCGACCTGCTCGAGCAGCGGGCCCGCCGGCTCGTCGGGGTCTTCGGCAACAACGACGGCGCTGAGCTCCGGCGGCGGCTCCCTGAGGTGGCCCGCGAGACGATCGGGGGCGTCCGGTTCGCCGTGGTGCACGAGACCGGGGACGCCAGGAGCCGGGAGCGGCGCTGCGAGGAGCTGTACGGCGACGTCGACGTGCTGGTCTTCGGGCACAGCCACATCCCGTGGGACACGGTGACGCCCGCCGGCCTGCGCCTGCTCAACCCGGGCTCACCGACGGATCGCCGCCGCCAGCCGCGGTGCACGTACATGACGCTGACCGCGAGCGCCGGCTCGCTCCGGAACGTGACCCTCCACCGCCTGCCGTTGCGCGGAGAGCCGTAGCGCCCCCGTCCGTCAGGTGACCGGGTCGCCGGCCTCGCCGGAGACCCGGGTCAGCACCCGCATCGACCCGAGCACCTGCTGCTCCTCGAAGCCGCTGTCGAGCGCCCGCAGGTAGATGCGGTACGGCGCCGGCCCGCCGTCCGCGGGGTCGGGGAAG
Organism: Nocardioidaceae bacterium; assembly: GCA_033850795.1. GTDB lineage: Bacteria > Actinomycetota > Actinomycetes > Propionibacteriales > Nocardioidaceae > Nocardioides_B. The sequence continues at coordinate 6,140 of JAWWPF010000001.1, forward strand.
ACGTCGTGGATCACCAGCGTCCCCGACCTGCGGACCCAGCGCCCCCAGCCCACGTAGTCGTTTCCGGCGTGCTCGTCGGTGTGCCCGCCGTCGATGAACAGCAGCGCGAGCGGCGTACGCCAGTGGGCTGCGACCGTGGTGGAGCGGCCGACGACCGCGACCACCTCCTCCTCCAGCCCGGCGTCCTTGAGCGTGTGCCGGAACGTCGGCAGCGTGTCCAGGCGGCCGAACTCCGGGTCGGCCAGGGACGGGTCGTGGTACTCCCAGCCGGCCTGGTTCTCCTCCGAGCCCCGGTGGTGGTCCACGGTGAAGACGGTGCTGCCCGCGGCGCGGGCGGCGGCTCCGAGGTAGATCGCCGACTTCCCGCAGTAGGTGCCCACCTCGAGGCCGGGACCGGCGCCCAGGGCCTGCTCCGCGACGGCGAAGAGTAGCTCGCCCTCGTCCTCGGGCATGAACCCCTTGGCGGCCCGGGCCTTGGCCAACAGGTCCGGGGGCATGCCGGTCACGACCGTGCCACCACCGGAGCCCGGTCCAGCAGCCGGAGGAACGCGGTCCGCTTCCGGCCGCGCAGCGGCCAGGTGTTCGTACCGCTGTTCTGCGCGGAGTCGAAGTAGACGAAGAACGAGCCGCCCCACCGGGACACGGCATCGACCGTCGAGGAGAACCAGGTCCGCGCGGACGGCCGCTCGGCGAAGGCCCGGTCGGTGAGGCCCGTCTCGGCGATTCCCCAGGTGACGTGCTTGCTGCGGGCGAACTTCTCGACCCTCGGGAAGTAGGTGCGCTCCAGGTCGGTCCATCGGGTCACCTCGGCGCCGGTCTGCTTGTCGACCGTTCCGTAGGGCTGGTAGATGTCCAGCCCGAGGAACCGGATCGGCGCACCCGTCGGCCACAGCGACTCCAGTGAGTAGCGAGGTGGTCCGTAGAGCTGGGCGTAGCCGGTCAGGATGACGCCGTACCGCAGATGAGGCCGGTCGAAGAACGGCGCGAGCCGTTGCTGCATCCGCGTCCACAGCCGGATGTCGCCGTCCCCCTCGGGCTCGTGGTGGATCGCCACCATCACGGTGCCCCCGAGTGCCCCGAGCTGCTGGGCGGCGGAGCGCGCCCAGCTGTCGAACCGGCCCGCGTCGGCGGCCCGCCAGTCACGGATCTTGTAGGACAGCAGTGGGACCCGGCCGGCCGCCACGTCCGCGCGTGCGACGGCGACCGAGGCCTCCAGCTTCTCCGGGCCCCAGAAGGTGCGCCGGATCTCCAGGTGGCTCCCGGCCTCCTGTTCCAGGGCCGCGGGGTCGCCGTTGTCGTGCAGGGCCGCCCCCACGAGCACGCGGGTGGGCGTCGTCGGCGGGACGGGTGCGGTGGGTCCGTCCCGGCGTAGCAGGACCGTCCCCGCGACCGCGGCGGCGAGGAGCGCGAGGACGGCCAGCAGCGGCACGACGGACCAGGCCCGTCGTCTCCGGCGCGCCGGCCTGGCGTCCCACTGGCCTCGCACGGTCCACCCCCTCGGCACGCGTCGAGCATAGGAGACCGCCGGTCACCAGGAGCGGATCCGTGGACCGTGTGGCGGACGCCCCATCCGGGTAACAGACCGCAGACCTCGACAAGATCCCGGTGAAGGAGCGCGTTCGTGCCCGTACCCAGACTGGTCGGCCTCGACGCCGGACCGGCATCCCTGACCCTCGTCAGGCACGGTGAGAGCGTCGCCAACCTCGCGGACGCCGAGGCCCACCGGCAACAGGCCGACCGGCTCGAGATCGACGTCCGCGACGCGGACGTGGAGCTGTCGGAGACCGGCCGGCGACAGGCGGACGCTCTCCGGGACTGGCTGCGGGACGCCGCGCCGGAGGAACGGCCGACCCTGGTGGTGAGCTCGCCGTACCGGCGGGCCGCGGACACCGCACTCGGGGCGGTCGACGGCCTCGGCATCGAGGTGGCCTTCGACGAGCGCCTGCGCGAGCGCGACCTCGGCATCTTCAACGGCCTGACCGGCCGAGGGATCCGGTCCGAGTACGCCGACGAGGCCGAGCGCCGCAGGAAGGTCGGCAAGTTCTACTACCAGCCGCCGAGCGGGGAGAGCTGGGCCGACGTGGTGCTCCGGGTCCGGTCCCTGCTCGCCGACCTCCGGACCGGCTTCGAGGACGCCCGGGTCTGGGTGTTCAGCCACCAGGCGGTGATCATGAGCTTCCGCTACGTGCTGGACGGGCTGAGCGAGGACCAGCTGATGGAGATCGACCGGAGCTCCCGCGTCGGCAACGCCTCCCTGACGACATACCGGCGACCGAACGGCGTCCTCGAGCTGCAGGCGTTCGGGGACTCCTCCATCGTCGACGCAGGTGCGGGTGAGGTCACTGCGGAGCCGAGCGCCCGCGAGCAGGCGGCCGCGGATGCCTGACCCGAGGCACGTGACCAAGGCCCTGTACGCCGAGTGGCCGCTGCCCGAGCCGGGATCGAGCAAGAAGGCCCGGGGCACCGCGCTGCTCGTGGGGGGCAGCGCGACCGTGCCCGGCGCCATGCTGCTCGCCGGTGAGGCGGTCCTGCGGGCCGGAGGCGGAAAGCTCCAGGTCGCCACCACCGCCAGCGTGGCCGCGCAGATGGCGGTGACGATCCCCGAGGCGCTGGTCGCGCGGACGCCGCAGGTGGACTCGGGGGACATCTCCCCGGAGGCAGCGGAGCAGATCCTCGCGCTGGCCGAGCACGCCTCGGCGGTCCTCCTCGGACCGGGGATCACCAGCCCGGAGGCGGCGACGGCCCTGCTCAGCCAGGTCGTCCCGAAGCTGCGCGGCCAGAGCGTGGTGGTCGACGCGCTCGGCTCCGCCTACGTCACCGAGGACGTCACCGGACTGCACCACCTGGAGCGGACCCCGGTGCTGACCGTGAACCCGACCGAGATCGGGTACACCCTCGACCTCGACGAGGACGAGGTCGACAAGGATCCGTTGGGCGCCACCGTGGAGCTGGCGCGGAGGGCGCACGCAGTCGTCCTCTGCGGCGGCAGTGACAAGTTCATCGCGGACCCCGAGGGCCGCGCCTGGTGGGTGAGCGCCGGCTGTCCCGGGCTGGGGGTCTCCGGCTCGGGGGACGTGCAGGCCGGCATCGTGACCGGGCTGCTGGCCCGCGGGGCCGAGCCCGAGCAGGCGGCCGTGTGGGGCGCCTG